>JANYBK010000004.1 GCA_025360805.1 Methanomicrobiales archaeon | reverse complement strand
GGGTGCAGGCTGCTTTCGAGAGATCATCCTGTATATAGTATATTAATTTCTGAGATTTAAATCTAAGTTTTTTGGGGTGTTGCGCAAAAGGTTACGGTATGAAATTAATGACACTTTTTGGAGGGGGTCGGGAATGGGAATTACAAACTGATACGTTTCTGCTGCCTGAACTACTGAAACGAGCACCAGCAACAGGAAAAGGCACAGAAGAATCTTTACTGGATTCTTAACGATCGATATACACTGCATGAATCAAACACTCCGTTAGATTTGACATTCACGCATAAACTCTTAAAACATTGGATAGTTTTTCTCAGGGGCAATTGTCTTTTTCCATGCTCCATCAGATATCAGAGAAAAATCTTTGAATGGATTTACCAGACCACAACATTGTCTTTATGGATCAGAGATTGATACCGGTTATACACTCTTCTTATTCTTCCCAGTGCTGGACACAGCCTCCTCTAGCACCGCAACAATCGTCTCCATGATTTTTATACGGGCAAAATACTTGTCATTGGATTCGACAATGGTCCATGGCACAGCTGGCGTACTGGTCTTTTTTATCATCTCATCTGTTGCAATACTGTAGATATCCCACTTTTTACGGTTTCTCCAGTCTTCATCGGTGATCTTGTATTTTTTTAAGACATCGTTTTCCCGTTCATTAAACCGCTTGAGTTGGGTATTCTGATCAATCTGGAGCCAGAATTTCATAAGAATCCCCCCTGATCTCACAAGGTAATCCTCAAGGGAATTGATCTCTTTGTAGGCTCGCTGCCACTCCGTTTCTGTGCAGAATCCTTCTACGCGTTCGACAAGCACCCTGCCGTACCAGGTGCGATCAAAGATGGTGATATCCCCGGCCTTTGGCAGGTTGCGGATAAAGCGCCAGAGGTAATGATGACTCTTCTCATCAGGAGTGGGGGCAGCTATGGGTTCAACCACACTGCACCGTGGGTTCAGCGCCCGGTCAATCCGGATAATCGCCCCGCCCTTTCCCGCTGCATCACAGCCCTCAAAAAGAATGGTGACTGGTATTTTCTTTGTATGGATAATATACTGGAGTTCGTGTAACCGTTTTTCGCATACCAAAAGACGGGGAGCATATTCCTCTTCAGAAAGCGATTTTGTAAGATCGAACGTCTGTAGTATGGATCTCTCTGCGTTCTGCGACTTTGCAGCATTGGACGATTTTTTTGCGGGTTTTTGTGTCGCAAGATCGGCTCTGCTATCCAAAGCCCCCTCCATACGGCTGATGATCGTTTCATAAACTTTTACAATCGCATAACGCCGGTCATTGCCTTCAACTACTGTCCATGGCGCATTTTCAATGCTGGTTTCGGACAGTAACCTTTCAAGAACCGGCTGCATTGCATCATAATCCCGCATTCTTTTTGGGGCTCTGCTATCATCTTCGGAAAACTCCTTATGCTGATCCTGAAATTTTTTCAGCCGCTTCTTCTGCTCTTTTTTACTGACATGTAAAAAAAACTTGATGATGACTACACCATCATTTGCAAGTTGTTCTTCCATGGTGATAATATCCGAGAGTGCATGGGATGAAAGCGGGACTTTTTTACCGGCATCTGAATATTTCAGCAGCGTATCGGTGTACCAGCTTCGGTCAAAGATTGCGATTTGGCCTTGTGAGGGTGTGTTTAACCAGAACCTCCAGAGCATAGGATGTGCACGTTCGATCTCATTGGGTTGCTGTGTCGAATGAACACGGTAGCCCCGGGGATCAAGTGCGTACGTGAGCCGGTTGATGGTGTTGGATATCCCGGAAAATCTCCAGCCCTCAAAAACCAGGATTACCGGAATTTTTTTGTCCCGGAACTCCCGCTGAAGCACACCGAGACGTTCACGGAGACCATCGATAACGGAATCATATTCGGATTTTTCAAGAGATTTATCCAGATCGAATTTGTCAAACATAGGATAGTTTGTGGTGAGACTTCAGGGAATATAAAAAGGAGGGTAAAAATATTGGTCAGGTGGACTTCAACTGACGGAACACCTGAAAATCAATCCGGGATAATATCTCCGGAATCTGCCGGATGGTATCGCGGTCTTTTTCTTTTTCTGATTCAGACAGATTCTCGTAAGGCACAAGCGAGGGATGGATCTTCTGTGCATCATCGCGCTTCTCACCGTAACGCCACCCGCCTTCGATCTTCTCATTCATCCAGCGTCCATGCTCAAGTGAAGAGAGCCGTTCGGTCTCATCGGGAGTAAACCGGAATTCCAGGGGGGCGTCCCAGTCGGTAACAGGTCCAATCTCGCAGCCCACAAGCGATAATTTTGTCCAGATGAAGTTTGCCTGCTTCCGGTTGGATTCCCGGTATTTTTCTCCGTCAATCCGGTCTTTCTTTTCTGTGAGTGGACCGAGTTCGTCCCAGCTGACGAGCAACCGGTTTGTTTCGCGGGTTTGTCCTTTCTTCTGCTCTTTCATGCAATAATTTTCATGGATTGACCGTGCAAGGATCTCTTCTTCGCCTGCAAGAATGAGCTGGCTGTTGGCGGTGAGCTCAAACATGTTTACCGGGTGGATTTTTTGTACGCTCTTAAGCCCGACCTGTTCATCGGCAATAAGCTTTGCCACACTGGTATTATGATCCATGCGCACGATGAACCGGACATCTCGTTCGGCAGAATATTGATGGAGCGTTAAAGCTGCGTAGAGCCCCAGTGAATCATCATCAAGACAGATATAGGCAACAAAACCCCGGTCAAGAAGGGGATTTTTTAAAAACTCCCCGTTTTTAAAAGCGGCAGACTGGACATCCAGAGTGAGTGCACCCAGATCGCACGCTTTCGAGAGTTTCGGGTACTGGATGAGCAGATTGTCCCGGATTTGTCCAGCGTTTACATCCAAAAGAACGATCGTCAGCCGGGTCTGTTTCCCTTTGTGCGAAAGGTACCATGTCCGGGCAATCCGGGTCAGAATACTTTCTCCCAGTCGTCCGGCCCCCAGGATAACAATAGGCAGGGGAGCCACCCCGGTTTCAGTGGAAGGGACGGCTGGGTACAGGTCGAGGAGCGTCCGGGCTCCAAGGGCGTACTGGTTGAAGAACTCGATCCGGATGGACGAGTCTTTCCGTGCGGAAAATGCATGTTTCCTGATGATCCCGTAGAGTTGCGGGTTTATTACCTGTATGATGCAGGTGAGTGTATCGTGCTTTTTTTCCGGCACCATCCGCATCACGTTTAAGGCGACTTCGGCATTATCCTCGTCGACGTCATTTAAGGAGATCACATAAGCGGCTTTTTTTACACCCGCCTTTTTGAGCATGTTGGGGTCGGAAGGGGGCCCGACAAGAACGATTAACCCCAGCATTTTACAAGATTCGATGAAAGTATTCTTTGCATCGCTATCAATAATGACCGGTTTTATTTTTCGTCTGACAAGGTCATTGATGACAAGAAACGACCGGGAGTTCAGGCCACAGACAATCACATGCCCATGTGTGAAGAGGAGCGGCATGGTGTTGATTTTTTCCCGGACGTACAGGTAAATAATACCGGCAGAACTCGAACCGGCAAATGCACCTACAGCTATGCGAATGAAATCGGAATTTGCTGCACCAATGCTCTCTTTTATTGCGGGAAATGCAATGAAAATCCCAATACTTGAACCGAGAATGGCAAGGAATGCCTGGATTACCATGTAAATGTCAGGTGAGTCCATGGTCCCTCAACCACCTGAATTGCCCGGCCGGGTATCAGCGGGTTTAAAACCGGCAAGATGGGTTTTGATGGTCTCAGCAAGGGTTTTGAAATACTGCTGTGCAGGCAGGGGAAACGCATCAAACCATTGAGGGGTGTTGATGAGGTAATCCATATTTTTTGTCGGCAGGATATCTTCCACCCTGAATGGCAGGATTAAGAGGTTTCTTGTGACTGCCCGTGTCAGTTCGCGGATGACATGGGGTGAGTTATCCGAGCTTTTGGAAAATATCAGTATTACAACCTTGCTCTCATCTATCGCATCGATGATCGAGCCGGGAAAATTGGAGCCGGGGAGTACATCCCGCGGGGCAATCCAGCAGAGGATACCCTCTGCCTCAAGATATGAACAGAGATCCTGGGCTATCGGTTGGTCGGGTTTTGAATAGCTGATGAAAACCTTATGCGGTTGTTTTACAGAAATGGGTCTAGCCACCGTTTTGGGATCCGGGGTCGTTGCTACCTCATCGCCAATCATATCGGTGATGGAATTTTGTGCTCCCGAAAGGGGTGTGCCGGAGATCCCTTCTCCCTTCCTCTTCCATGCTTTTGCCTGTGAATGGTACTCTTGTTCACGGAGTGGGACCCTCCGGGCAAGCTGGAAGTACAGGGCTGCACACTCGTCTGCGAGGCGCTTTGCAGTTGTGAAATCTCCTGAAGCTGCCGCTGCTTCAAACGCCTTTGCATTTTTTTGGATCTTCTGGAGGAGATCCGCAGGAGATTTAAAGTTCATGGCAGATCAGGCCATCCGGCAGGAGTTCATAAAAAAGGAACCCTTATGTTGCCCCGAACTGTTTGCTCCAGACTTCATGCCGTTTGAGATCGTCCGGTGTAAGGGGAGATTTTACCCGCGCAATGGACTGCGTAAAATCCTCCATGGAGAGGGGTCCTGCTTTTAAGGTCTTTTTCTGTAACTCCTCAAATGGCAGCTCGGCCATGTTTTCAATATTATCGAAAATCTCTTTGTTCACTCTGCGGGTCATACTCTTCATTGCATCCCGGCAGATGTTCTGGAGGTCACGACCGGAATAATGGTTGGATACGCAGAGATCTCCTATCTTTTCCATGTCCACGTTCGAGATATCCAGGCCTTTTGTCTGGATCCTGATAATATCCTGACAGGCTTTCTTATCGGGAAGCGGGATGTAGATCCGCTTGGGGAACCGTGAAAGCACCGCGTCGTCAAGGCTCCACGGAGTGTTCGTTGCAGAGAGAGTGAGGATGAGCTTGTCACTCTTCTTATCTTGAAAACCATCAAGTTCTGCGAGTAGGGTCGCCAACACTTTCCGGGATGCCTCACCCTGATCACCATCGCGGGACATGGTGATGGAATCGAGTTCATCGATAAAGACTATGGACGGGGCATGCTTGCGGGCAGACTCATAGAGGGCGGTGATGAGTTTTGTGGACTCCCCAAAATATTTTGACATGACACTGCTCGTCTTCACATTGAAAAACGTAGCCTTGAGGCTCCCTGCGGCAGCAGCGGCGAGCAGGGTCTTTCCCGTGCCTGGCGGGCCAAAGAGGAGGATGCCTTTGTCAGGCTTGATGGACTCTGGTTTGTTGAGTCCGGCTATCACTACGGTCTCCATGATGAGATTTTTTGTTTCTGCCAGACCCCCGATATCCTTCCACGTTACGGTAGAGGTCTGGATCAGGCTCTCCCCAAAACTGCTGAAGTCTTCCTCGGTTTGCCCGCTTTTCTCTCCCCGTTCAACCATCGCTTTTTTTGGAGGTGCAGTCCCAGCCGTCCTTGCTGCTTCTTCCCAGCGCTTTGCCTTGTCAAGATGGGCCTTCATCTGATCCGGAACCTTCTGGGCCAATTGCTTTTCTGTGTTAGCGCAAATCTGTGCGAACTTCTTGACTCCATCTATATCGTTTTTCGCGAGTGCAGCTTTGTATTTCCCTTCAGCTTCCTTGAGCTGTGCATACAAGACCCCGGATAGATCAATGTTCATTGATTCCTCCTCAACATGCTCATCATACCTACTATCTGAATATACGGTACTTCATTATTACAATATCGCTTCAGCTCATTTTCAGGCTTCAAGCCGGATAAAAATGTCGAAAAACTGAAAAAATTATTCGAGTTCGGGCTTCCTGACTTTTACCGCTTCTTGCGGATTACTAGTCGAACTCTCTTTCCCTGCCCGGATAGTATCAAGTATATCGGTGAGATCATCTTCAGGCTCTACACCTACTTCCATCGTGCTGGATGTCATATCGATGATCGCACTTATCTGTGCGTCATCATTCATCGTATCAAGCTTTTTCCCGATCAGGTACTTCTCCATCTTTTCAGGATCGAGCTTTTTGAGCTTCCTAACAACATCAGCCGGAAGATCCTTCTCACGTTCTTTAAGAATAAGAATATTTGATACTGCCTGCAGATCTTTATCAATCTGTGCCAAGGATAAAAGTTTCATCTCCTTTTTCTGGAGGAGTGTTTTGATCTGCCGGGCATAGCTCACCTCTTCAGATTTTGAAGTAGACGCTTTTGCCTGATCGTAGGTGCGCTGAACTTCCTGATCGATACGCCTGACTTCAGAGTGGATCACTTCGACTTTCTTATTCAGTTGGATCTCGGTAACCCTGAGATCGTCAAGACTGAATGTATCGATGGGATTTCCTCCCCCAAAAAGAGAGGATAAAAATCCCACGGTTAACTCCCCTCAGTGTCCTTGTTCTCTAATTGTTTATCCATAGAGACCAGTTTCTGGGCGGACTCAACATCGATTGCGCCTGTCTCGACACCACTCCATGCGTCAAGAAGTTGTTTCTCGGTATCATCAGTAGACTCTTCAAGATTGGAGTCGGAAATTGACATCTCAAAGACGTTATTGAGATTGTTGAGCACATCCTCAAAGCTCTTGCCTTTGAGGTTGACATTGATCAGGGCATTCTCAAACTTTGAGGGTTCGATGTTGGTGATCTTTGACCAGATCTTATTTTGCTTGAGCTCTTTCTCATATTGCTTGACAATGACAAGGTTGGACACAAACATGAACTGCTTATGCATAGTCATGAACTGCTTGATCTTTAACTGACCCTGCATGTCAAGGTGTTTGAGCTGCTGTGCGAGCATCTTCTTTTTGATCATATCAGCACCAACACCCTGCTTGAAGAGATCCTTTTTCTGCTTCTCAAGCTTCTGGATATCTTTCCGGGCAAGTTCGATATGGTTCTGTAACCGCATTTCCTCTTCCTTCAGCTCGCGGGTATCCAGCCGCTCGACAGAATTTCCTCGGATAAAGTCAAGAATTCCCATTAAGTGATCCTCATCTCGATATTATTGATCTGACTTTAAATATTTATTCAAAGATTGAGATGCCGGATTTGGGATTAAAATGAGTATATGGCTTCCTTATCCTTTGTTCCTGAACCCCACACTCACCAAATTAACGATGATCTCAACCTTCTGGATGTTTTTATCAGGAATTTATGTTACCTTTCCCATCCCCCCATTCGTTAACATTATTAACTCTCCCTTAAGAGTATCATTAAAAAGATCACTGCCGGAAACCAACATGGACACAGAATATGCAAATACCGTAAAATATCGTAAGTGCCCTACCTGCGGAACTGACGTGCAGTCAACCATGCAGTTCTGTGTAAACTGCGGCGCCCGGATGTCGACACGTACCTGCCCACACTGCAATGCACCTATCGTTGGAACACCGGAGTTCTGTAAGAACTGCGGAAAATCCCTTGTCCCTTCGAAAAAATGCCCGAAATGCCATGTCCCGATCTCGGGAAATCCGGAGTTCTGTAAGAACTGCGGGGCACCACTCCTTGAATCAAGAACCTGCCCGTCCTGCGGAGCGGTAATTAGCAAAGATGCAAAATTCTGCAATGGCTGCGGGAGAGTGATGGGACAGGAAAGTAAGAGTGCGGGAATCGATGTCGCCCTGATGGAAAAAGCACAGGAACTCTTAACCATGGTCGGACGGTTTGGAACTATCCCGGATCCGCCAAACCCGGACCTGAATACGTACAATCCGTCTTCACTCAAAAAAACTGTCAACTCCATGGAGAAATTCTTAGAGACCGCAACACCGGATCTCATCGTAAGTCTTGGCCGCATGTACCTGTCACTTGCCACATGGCATAAGATGGATATCCAGATTACCAATACCGGAAAAGCACACGCGTTTTTTGTCACCCTCAGCTTCTCAAATGATTTTGAAACCCGGCGGATCAAACCCATAACCGTAGAAGCGGGAAGTACACAGACTGTTGAGATCGGTATAATGCCAAAAACGCAGGGCAGTATCCCACTCGAAGTCTCCATACACTACAAGGACGGCAACAACAAGGATTACACAAAGACCAGTGAGTTCTGGATTGATGTCCGGCCCCAGTACAGTACCCCCCACCTGTTCAATCCAGAAGATGATATGCAAAAACCAAATACTCCTCCGGTAACACCACGTTCCACACAGCCCCCGTTGTCACAAGGCCCCGTCACCATGCGCTCCCTGCCTCCGGAAATGACGGAAAAATATGCAAACTCGGAGTTCATAGCAAAAGGCGGGTTTGCCCGGGTCTTTAAGGCAAAACGAAAAGACGGGCAGTATGTGGCAGTAAAAGTGCCTATCGACCTTGACGAATCAACGGGTAAATCGTTTATAGCAGAGATGCAGAACTGGACCAAACTCAACCATCCCAATATCGTCAGGATCTATGATTACAACATCATGCCATTTCCGTATTTTGAAGAGGAACTTTGCGACAGTGGCCTTGACAAACTCAAAAAACCCATGGGTATCGCACAAGCGGCATGGATCATCTTCAATGTCTGTGAGGGCCTCAAATATGCCCACAACCTCAATATCATTCACCGCGATTTAAAACCGCAGAACATCCTATTAAAAAACGGGATTCCTAAGATCTCGGACTGGGGACTTTCCAAGATTGTCACAGATGTCTCTTCAGTGACCACTGCATCGTTCACCCCATTTTACGCATCCCCGGAACAGGTGACAAACAAGGCCAAGGATCAGCGGACGGATATCTGGCAGGTCGGGGTGATCCTCTACGAGATGGTGACCGGGACGTTACCATTCACCGGCGAGAGCATGATAGATATCATCTCCAGCATCCCGACAAAAGTCCCTCAGAACCCGGGGGATATCAATCCGGATGCAAAACTGATCGAGGGAATCATCCTCCGCTGCATTGAAAAAGATCCAGCAAAACGCTACCAGTCGGTAATCGCATTACAAAAAGATCTGGCAGAATTCTTAAAGATCGATTATACAGAGTCGCTCCGTATGAGTATCGGGGCAAAAAATCTCCGGCAATCTGCTGAGTACTGCAGTAAACTCCTGCTCGCAAACTTAAAAAGCGGAGATTTGCGTGAAGCCTACAAATATGCCACCGATCTTGTCAATTATTGCGAAGGGGAGGTAAGAGAGCAGGTAAAAGAATTATCTGCACAGATCCAAATCCGTCTCGACAACGATATGGATGAAGTGCCGGAAGAAATTATTGAGGCTGCCGAACTGATCGCCCACAAGATCGGATTGGGACTGACTACCCTGTGATGAACATTGAATTTTTAAAAAATGGGGTCACGATAAAGTATTCTTCACTAAAACGGGAACGGAGGCCGGTAATTTTCGGCGAAACACCATGAACCTGAACTGGTGCGGCAGAACCCACATTTGCGGGAGACCAAAAAATGAGGATGCTTTCGACATGCAGCAGGTTAGCGAACACCTCGCAGCATTCGCAATAGCCGATGGTCTGGGTGGATTGCCTGCCGGAGAAATTGCAAGTCGGATCGCCGTCACTTCCTTAATGGACACTGTCCGTACTCTTGCCTCAATGGACACAACCTGCTCCCAGGTAAAGATGAAGGAGATCTTAACAAAGGGATTTTTTGCCGCATCGCAGGCCATCAATGACTACTGTTCGAAGAAACCTGACCCCAAAAAAATGGCAACAACGCTTGTCGCTGCTCTCATCAATGAAGTAAATGAGGGAGTGATCGCATATGTCGGGGACAGCCGGGCGTATAGTGGTGAGAACAAACTCGTCCAGATAACCGAAGATCACTCGTTAGTGCAGGAACTGTTCCGGAGGGGACTCATAACAAAGAATGAGGCACGCCTGCATCCGGATAAGAATGTCGTATCACGGGTAGTCAGTGAAATTCCAGTAAACCCGGATTTTACAGATTTCGTTCTGGAGAAGAACACCCTCCTTCTCTGTACAGACGGGCTCACCGATGCACTCACGGATGAGGAAATTTTCTCTGAATTAAAAGAGATGGATGTGAACCGGATATGCACAGCACTTATCGAACGTGCCTTGCAGGTAAACCGGGATAATACCACAATTATCGTGATCCGGGCAGCATCGGAGCCCTGATTATCACACTTTTTTTTTAATTGCAGGAGTGCTATCCAGACCCAAACGTACAATGTTTTAAGATATGCAGACATCCCACTGAAAAAAACACTGGATTTACGAGGTTCATAAACCAAAAAAGCCCATGAAAATGGCAGAACTGTTTTTCTCTTAAAAACCCGACCAGACCCCGTGCCAAAGAACCTTTATTTATGAACTCCCATAGTATCTTCATCGGCATAACCCAATACATCGCATATCAGAGAAAAACAGACCGGACTGCACAGCTATGTTCAAAGAAGGCAATCGCGAGTGTATTGATAATCTCTTAAAAACATCCAGGAGCGTTCTCGACACTGGAGTTCCCATCCGAAATGAGACCTTTGAGAAGCGACAGGCACTCTGGAATGAGATCCGGGCAAATGCCGAACGATACAAAAAAGGGGAGTGCGGAACATTTCTCAAAGACTTAAACGTGGTTTTTTTATCCCGTTTTGATGCTTCTCTCCTGCTCCTTGCTTTGACATTCCGGCAGAACAATGAACAGTTTGAAGGGTCGGGATATTTCAGTGTACGGGAGATCGAAGCCTACGAGACTATTGAAAAATTCAGCTATTTCAGGATTTTAACAAAAAGCGAGATTGCAAAAAAGATCCGGTTAAAAGATGATAAAACCTTAACACTGCTCAAGGAATATGCCGTGTCCATGAAACAGCATATGGATGAAATCCTCGGGGATACAGGGGTCCGGGATACCATACGCAGTTACTTAAAGAAACAATGGGACGAGAACACAAAAAAGATCGGGGAGGCAATTTCCAGTGCCGGTGTTGACCTTGACTGGTTTTCAAGCCTCCCTCTCACCGCAAAAGATGCAGCGGGTCCTCAGCAGATCATTTACAATATCAATACCGGTAATGATGCGGCCATCAATCTCGGCACAGGAAATGTTGTCAAAGATGCTGTTGTTACCGGTTCGACAATCGAATCTTCCGGTGGCGGGAGCACAACCGTAAAAGATTCAGTTGTCACGAAATCCACTATTAAGAATGAGGGAACTGGCGGGGCGGACAAGGGTATCAGTATCAGTGACAGCGTCATTACTTCATCTACGATAAAAAATGTTCAGGACAGTCCGGCTGAACCGGAAAAAGAGCCCGTAAAAGAACCGCCGCCACAACCCCCACGGTATATGTGCCTCTTATGCAAGACTACAGCAAAGCCGGGTGCAAAGTTCTGTACAACCTGCGGTGCAAAAAATTCCATGGTCTGTGGCAGTTGCAACAATCCACTCGCACCCGATGCAAAATTCTGCCCACATTGTGGTCGGAAAATATCCTGATTGGATGATTCCGGAAGTCGCCAAGGCGATGTCATCGGTTAAAAAAAGTGCAGAGTGAACGTGAAAATCTGTCAGAAAATTTTCCGGGTGTATCCCGATACGAAATACCGTGGCGCGTTTTGTCGATCCTGCCGGCGTGATTCTTCCTTACAGACGGCAGTTTTATGCATAGCTCCTCATTTTTCAATATGAAAACGGGACTTTTATTTTTTCCTTTTTGGTTTTTTACATGAAGCTTCGTGGAGTATTTTTTTCTATCATATTATCCGTTGTGGATCTCTTTGATACAGGTTTTTGAACTGTTTTCAAGGAAAATAGATCTAATAGCATATTTATCAGGGTAGAGTTCTTAAAAAGCCACAGATAATCATCTCTCAGTGTCTGGTTCTTAAGGACACTATATGCCAGATTCACGCGGGAAGTCCGCTCAAGCTGCCGGTATTTATCGCGGATAAGACCATCGACCTCCTTTTTATCAGCATTTAGCACATCTGACTCCAGCCCAAGAATTGAGAAAAAAGATTCATGAGAAGGAGGAAGATACTCTCGCCAGTCCTGATTAGTGGTCAGTATAGTGTTAGATCTATTAAAAAATTTTTTAATTACATTTGGTTCAGTAAGTGAGAGCAGAATGATTCTCTCAACCATCTCACGGTCAAACTTTTTCCAGAGTTCCCTTTTATTTTTACGATTCTCAATGCCTAAAGGAGATATGTTCTCTGCAATAAAAGCCAACAGGACATCGTAGTCGTTCCGTGAACCGGGAGTGCTGAGTATGGAGTAGATCTTTTTTACTAACTCTGAGTCATTAGGACAAGACCGTTGTATTGTTTCAATATCAGAGTTCTTTGCAAGTCCGGCATATTCGTAGAGATCGGGCATCCCTTCAACATACAGATTACAATAGTCACCGAAATTGTCCTTAATTTGCATAAAAGAATCAAATTTTTTTGCAGCATTGATCGCATCAGAGTGTTTTTGGATTAGTTCTTTTTTTTCATATGGCGGTAAACATTTTGTATACTGTTCAAATACGATAAGGAAGTCATCATACATTGTCTGTAACCAGAGATTACTGAGTACGGAAAACGCTTCCTGAATTACCTGAAGTGGATAAATGGAGGAATCGATCCTTTTCTTATATGCCGATACTACCTGATCCAATGGGGTTCCACGGTAAACGCCAAGCACACAATAATAGGTTGGAAACCCCTCCATAATGTCATCTACCCACTGGGGATGCTGATCCGCAAACAGGTCGAATCGTTCAATATACCTGCCGATCCGGTGTATATCCATAAAAATACGGGAAACCTTCCAGTAGGGATCATCCTGAATGGATAATTGCTGAGTTGTCTCCAGTTTGACACCCGTTTCCCTTGACTTATTTTTCCTGCTCATCCTTTCGCCTGATCTCAATCACGCTGTCATCTTTTAAGTTAAGACCTTCAATTCTCTCTGAATTATCGGGCTCAATGCCGTCACAGACAAGTGTCTCATTTTCTCCGAGTATTCCCTTCTCCAGCAGTTCTCTTTTAAGATCTGATACAGTCCCTCTGGGATTGAGAAACATGTCTAACGTAACTTTGCCGGGTGTATTTTTTATATCGACATGTACACTCTCGACACCAATGATTTTTTTCATCCATTTATTTTTTTCTTTCTTTGACAGCCTGCTCCTGGACTCCATTTTTACTGTACGCTTGTTGCCGGAGATCGTATCTATGGCATTGATATTTAATATGCCAAATTCTGCGCCAACCTCGAATGTCACTTTTATCTGATTCTGACCTAAGGGCATCGGTTCAATGGAGATCCAGAAATCCCCAAGGAATTCATTTTCAACCGCTACCTCTTCTTCACCCTGGAAGACCGGGATAATTACCTCCTCTACAAAATTACCCGCATTCGTATAATCGCGTGTCCGGGCAATCGGGATCTTTGTGTTCCGGTCAATAATTTTTGAAAGCGAGCCATCTGCCACCCGTACACCCAGTGAACAGGAAACCACATCACTGATCTCGATATTCTTTGCAGCCCGTGATTTTTCCTGTATGTATTCATTACCTGCAATGGCAGCACCAAGAGCAACTGCGGTATACGGGTCGCCACTCATGGGTTCCTTTCCGAAATACTCTGTGACAAATGTCCGGACTGCAGGAATGAGCGTGGTGCCGCCAACAAGTAAAATGTCATCTATCTCGCTTTTTTGGAGCGAGGCATCCGATAATGCCTGCTCCATGGGAATTTTTGTGCGCTCGATTAAGTCACTTATCATGGTGTTTAACGATTTTCGTGTCAATACCATGCTAAACGGGGGTTTGCCTTTCGCTACAAAGGGTATGTTAATTGTTGTCTTTTCAGATGTGGAGAGCGCGATCTTTGCCTCTTCGGAAGCCTCTCTTATCGTGGCGAGAAGTGCCAGATCTTTTTTTACGTCAACTCCAAGCTGCTGGTGTACCTTTTTTATCACATGCGTAACAATACGGGCATCTATATCGTCACCACCCAGCCGGTGCTCACCTGTGCTTGCATCAACATCAAAAAATCCCGATGAAACCGACAGTATGGATACATCAAACGTCCCGCCCCCAAAATCATACACCAGTAATTTTCTGTCCCGGTCTTCCCGTATGCCATACGCAAGCGCAGCAGCAGTAGGTTCATTGATTAGCCTTAAGACATTTACACCGGCCATCTCTGCGGCATCCCGGATCGATTGCCTCTGACTGTCAGTGTAGTTGGCAGGAACAGATACTACTGCATCAATAAATTTTTTCCCAATCCTTATCTCAGCATCGTCAACCAGTTTTTTAATAATTAATGCACCGATGTATTCCGGGGGAAAATTGTGCCGCCCGATCTTCTTTTTATAGTCAGTTCCCATCTCCCGTTTAATTGAACTGACAACTTTATCGGGGTGCACGATCATAGTGTGCTTTGCAAGTTCCCCGACAACATACTCATCCTCCCCTTTGAAATGGACAATAGAAGGGGTGATCGTTTTTCCTTCTGAGTTCTCAATAACCTCCGGTTCATCCAGCAGCATATATGCCATCTTTGAGTTTGTAGTCCCAAAGTCGATTCCCAGAATATTTCGATTTATCATGGATCTCATAAATTACCCTTCAAACCATTCCTTTTTACAGTCGTTCATAAGTACCAGTCTGGCATGAAAATGCCCGTCTGCATCCTAATTTTTGGGCACCTTTGATCACAAATCTCATGGGTATTTTTTATAATCATCATTGGCATCTTCATTCATTACCGGTTCATCATCATCTGTTTTTTGTTCTTCACTGGCATCTTCGTAGAGATAATGTTCATCACCTGTTTTTTGATCCTCACTCGTATCATCGTAGAAAACAGATTCGTCATCTTCGTCGGTCTGGTCTTTTTCGGTATCTTCATCCGGAATGGGTTCATCATCGTTTTTTTGATCTTCTGACAAGAGTTTGATTGTTTTATTATTCCGAACCGGAATTTCCTTTTGAGATATCCTCCCTCCTTCCGTAGAATATTTAATAATCTGGTCTTCTTCCATCACGGGAGAAGTTTTTGTGACAGGTGCGGAGAATTTCTGTTCGAACTGGTTCATCATTTCATAACAGAGATGCTCAATCTCACGAATTTTCTGTTTATCTCCAATTTCATTCATTACACGATTTTTAAGTGCGATTATCTCCCGCTCAAGATCTCCTGTTTTTTCATTCAGCACCTGCTCTAATGTACCGGATTCCTGATCGTCTGCTTCATCATCGGTTAAATCATTGCGTAATGTTTCAATTTCCTGTTCCAACTGCTCGATCTTTTCACCCTGAAGCTGGCAGAGTTCTTTCATCTTTTGTCGTTCTGCACCAGACTGAGCGATGAAATCCTGTAACCCTTCCATCTCCTGCTGAAGAATGCTGATTTTCTGGCTCTGGACTTGTTTAAATTCATCCATCTGCTGGTCTATTATGGCAAACCTGCGCTTTGAAGGAAACATCCAGCTGGTGAAATTTTTCCATATCCCGGCTCTTTTGATTTTTGTCAATTCAACAGGACGTTTTGAGATGATCACTTCTGCTGGTCGTATCACCATATTTTCGCTTAAGTAACCTTTTCGTATCACCTTAAAAACGGTGTCCTCAGGATATCGACTCCCATATTCAAGCCCGACTGCCATATGCCGTGTATCATCAAAGGTGTCACCCGGTGCCGGATCAACCGGGGTAAGAGCGGAGGATGAAAGTAGTTGCTGGTAAATCACATCAATATTTTTTTGTAAATTGTCGCTATAATTTTTGACAATGTCGCAGGAACAATTCTCATCCGGCACAGACATCCGGCACAAAGAATCAGCTAAGGAGAGCATTTTTTTTGCAGAGTCCGTTTTTTGTTCCTTTTTTTTAATCTCTTCGTTTCTCCGGCTGGTTTCAATAAAATCTTTGAATTCCTTCTTTATGTTATTATATTTTGATTCAAACAGGTCCGCTTTTTTCTGTATTTCTATAGCAGTGTCCTCTTCCATCACAGTTATTTTGAGTGATGAATCGGATATACCTTTTTATATTTACCACATGGAAACAGAGACAAATTCTGTGGCGTTAAAAAAAAGGTTGGATTATCGGATTGCAGAAATATCCCCTCCCTGTTATCAACGGTGTACAACACCGCACCCTATCAACACTGTAATACAAAAGCGATATCGATCCTTTTTTGACTTTTTAAAACGATCATTATTCTTAGAACCGCGATCAAGTCTCGCGCTTTCATCTGTTATCACCGCAGGAGTCTGATTACCATCGCCGAAATACCCAAAGAAGAATACGTACTTAAATGCACATCCGCATGCGCAGGGTGCAGCGACTCGCTTGCACTGCGGTACGTGCTCAAGGCAGCCGGTCCCGACACAGTCATGGTCGTTCCCGCATGCTGCACGAGCGTTATACAAGGCATCTACCCGAACACCGCATTCAATGTCCCGGTCTACAATATTGCCTTTGGTGCCGCAGCCGCGTGTGCATCGGGCATGAGCAATGCATTCCGGGCAGCGGGAAAAAAGACAAACGTGATTGTGTACGCCGGAGACGGCGGCACGCTCGATATTGGTATCCAGGCAATGTCCGGTGCATTCGAGCGTGGCACAGATTTCCTGTACATCTGCTATGACAACGAAGCCTACGGAAACACCGGCATGCAGCGCTCAGGGGGTACACCGATGGGGGCAAAAACAACTACCACTCCCACTGGCAAGACCGATGCCAAGAAAGATATCGATATGATCATCGCTGCCCACGACCCGCCCTACATGGCAACAGCGTGCGCAGCTTATCCGCAGGATATCTTCAAAAAAGTACAAAAGGCCCTCACGTTCCGTGGCCCGACCTTCATCCATATCCTTGCACCCTGCCCGCCCGGCTGGCGCTACCCGACCGAGAAATCAGTTGAGATGGGAAAACTCGCAGTCAAGAGCGGCATGTGGGTGCTCTACGAGCGGGAGTACGGAAAAGTCACGATCGGCCCGCAGTCAAAGGCCGCCATGAAGAGACCATTGCCGCTCGAAGAGTATCTCTCACCGCAGGGACGTTTCAAGGGTATCGAACCGAAGATAGTCGAAATTTTAAAACAGCGGATAGCAAAGAATTACCAGCGGCTGGCAGCTGAAGAGGAGGCGTCAGCATGAAAAAGATTGCAACCGGCAACAAGGCAGTTGCCGAAGCAGTGAAACAGGCAAACCCCGGTGTTGTCGCTGCGTATCCCATCACCCCGCAAACCGAGATTGTTGAACAGATTGCCGAGTTTGTGAGCGGGGGCCTTATGCCAAGCCGGTATATCGCCGTAGAGAGTGAACATTCCGCAATGGCTGCCTGCATTGGCGCAAGCATCACCGGGGTGCGGACGTTTACTGCCACCAGCTCGCACGGTCTGCTCTACATGCACGAGATGACCAACTGGGCAGCAGGGGCACGCCTCCCGATTGTGATGGCAAACGTAAACCGTTCGTTGGGACCCGGCTGGAACATCTGGGCAGAACATACCGACGCTTTGCAGGAACGCGATACCGGCTGGTTGCAGGTATACGTGAGCACGGTGCAGGAAGCCTACGATGCAATACTCATGGCATTCCGGATCGCAGAGAACAATAATGTGCTGCTGCCGGTGATGGTTAACCTCGACGGATTTTTGCTCTCCCATATCATGCAGCCGGTCGACACGGTTGAATTGGGTGACTTCATACCCGCGATACATCTCCCCCACGCCATCGATCCGAAACACCCGGCCGGCTATGGCACACTGACTGGCCCGGACCAGCAGTTTAAATTCCGTTGGGATATCGAACGCTCGATGCGGGATTCGGTGAAGGTGATCGAAGAGACCGAGAAGGATTTCGCCAAACGCTTCAACAGGAAGTACGGATTTACCGAAGATTACCTGTGCGAAGATGCAGACGTAATCGTTATTGCGCTGGGCACACTGGGTAAGGAAGCGGAAGTTGCCGTAGATATCCTGCGAAAAGAGGGCATAAAGGCCGGCTCGATGCGCATCCGCTGGTTAAGGCCATTCCCAAAACTCAATCTGAAAGGAAAAGATGTAGTGGTCATCGACCGCGATTACTCGTTTGGTTTTGGCGGGATAGTGGCAAGTGAGATCAAGGCAAAGACCGGCATCAGCCTCTACAGTGTGATCGCCGGTATAGGGGGGCAGGAAGTGACCTACGATGATATCGCAGGTTTTGTGCGCACCCGTCGCATAGGAGAGGAATTATGGTTCGGGGTGAACGCCCATGTTTGAGATCCGCATCCACTCCCGTGGCGGTCAGGGTGGCGTGACTGCGGCCCGGCTCCTTGCAATGGCAGCCCTTCATGACGGGAAGTATGCAACCGCATGCCCGTTCTATGGCGCCGAACGCCGGGGCGCACCGATCGTCTCGTTTGTCCGCATCGATGACAAACCCATCAAGGTCTACAGCCAGATCCGGCAACCGGATATGGTAGTTGTGCTCGATACCAGCGTGATGGACACTGTCGATGTGCTGCACGGTTTAAAGAAGGGCGGCCGTATCTTCATCAACAGTGCAGGTAAGAGAGAGTTCACCGGATTTGAGTGTCGCAATGTTGATCTGACAGGAATTGCGCTTCGCGAAAACCTTGTGGTCTCCGGCAGCCCAATCCTGAACACCCCTGTTCTTGGGGCGCTTGCATCTATGGGCATCATCACAGCAGAGTCAGGAAAGAAAGCGATCCGCGAGATGTTTTCCGATGAACGCAATGTCAAAGCTGCTGACGCAGCCTACAAGGAGATGAGCGCATGAGTTCTTCACGTGAGCGCCTTGCGATGAGCCGGCCTAAAGAAGGGGCAGCCGGTCAGACCGGTTCGTGGCGGGTGTTCAAACCCGTAGTTGACCGGGAGAAATGCAATGCCTGCGGGTTGTGCTCCATGTACTGCCCTGACGCAACGATAGATGAGGATTTCAATATCGATCTCCGGTTCTGCAAAGGCTGTGGCATCTGCGCCAACGAGTGTCCGAAGAAAGCGATCGAGATGGTAAGAGAAGAGAAATAATATTTTTTGGTCATCTTACAAGATCAGCAGAGAACAATCTGATCCGAGTATCATTTGAAAGCAGGATTTTTCCCAATATTTAATTTTCCCAATATTTGAGTATTTCAGGAGTGAGATCTGGCATTTCACTAGATCTGATTCCTCTGCCATAGTCAGCAAATTCCATCCCATATCGTAAGATCTGAAAGGTCAGGATTATCCGACTTTGAGTTCATCTTTTGCCATATATTCTATATCGGACTTATAGAAATGGGTGAAACCGCAGCTCCTGCACCGTATGGTAAAGTGCCTGCATCCAATCGTAAGATCGTGCGGGCCGGTAACATGACAATTCCGGCACTCTGCGATCTCGACTAGTTCCCAGAGATCGTAGCACCCGATCTTTGTGTATGATCCAGTCTTTGCCACATCATGTACCCGTGGGACAAAGACCCGGGTCGCCCCGCAGTTATCACACGCCACCTGAGCCTGATTTGGGACCGCCTTGATAATCTGATCTGCCATCTGTTTGCAGTGATAACAGTCCGTGCGGTATTTTGTAAAGATGAACCGGTCGCTCATGTGTGATACTGGATGCGTACGGGTTCATTAATCTGTTGTTGGACAACGTGTTGACGGATTTTAAAAAACAGTTTGCAGTCTGTAGTTTAAGAAAAAGTTCAACAAAAGGACCAGATACGACAGGCAGAGGGCAATTCTTTGTGCTGCAACAAAAAGGGTCGCATATTCTTAGCAAATTTAAATACAAGGCGATAACAATGTAATTTCTATGAAGAGATTTATTGGCTTGTTCATTCTGATAATTGTCCTTGTGATGATCAGTGGATGTACCCAGTCCGCACAACCGGCACCAGTAACCACCACCGTTGCAACCCCCGTACCAACCCCGTTACCAACAGTTCCCCCAACGGTAGCAACCCCCGTACCAACCACAATGCCAACTACGGTAACTACAGTTCTGTCCCAACCGAAGATCACACTTAAGCCCCAGATCACAAAGATAATCTTCTACATGCGGAACAACACATTTGTCCCCAGGGAACTAACAGTCCTGCCAGGAACCGGCGTCACCTGGGTGAATGAAGACCCCATCGTCCACTCGGTCAAAACAACCGGTACTCACACAGGTATGTTCAACTCCGGCGACATTATTCCAACAGCAGAATGGGGATACACTTTTGGTGCCAGTCAGGGTGTGTTCGAATTCGTGTGCCCTGATCACCCGGATATGAAAGGGACCGTTGTTGTCAAAGATGGTCCATCGGTTGTAGGTGTACCCACAATGGAGACTCCGTCTCACTGATCTGACGGTCAGGTTACTTTTTTATTTTCTTTTTTACAGTGCTGAATAATAACAAAAGGCATTTGGCAATTCTTTGTGCTGTAACAAAACCGGACATAATTTTTTTTTCGCTAATTTATTTACAAGGCGAAAACAATGTAATTTCCATGAAAAAGTTCATTGGATTGTTCATTCTGTTAATTGGCCTTGTATTGATCAGTGGATGTACCAAGTCTACACAACCCGCTGCAGTAACCACACCGGTTGCTACTTCCGTAATACCAACAGTTCCACCCACAGTTGCAACACCTGCACCAACCATGGAACCAACGATTGCCACCCCACAAACTACTACCATGATGGCAACGACCGTGGCTACAGTAGTAAAAACACCCTTGCCGGTGCAGACATCGTCGACAAAGATCACTACGATCTATATCCGGAACAATTCGTTTGTCCCCCAGATGCTCACCATACTTCCGGGAACGGGCATCACATGGATCAATGATGATGCAACGATCCATGCTATCAAGACAACGGGCACTCACGCAGGCATGTTCAATTCGGGGGATTTTGTGAAAGGTACCCAGTGGGACTACACGTTTGGAGCAAATGAAGGCACATTTGAAATTATCGACATCTACTCAAATGCAACCAGCATGATCATAGTCAAGAAAGGTGAGTTATTAGTCGGTAACCCAACTGTAAAACCTACATCAACAGTATAATCCATTTCCTTCCTTTTTTAATGCCAGATTGTATCTCAGGCTAACCCTACTCAATCAAAACAAGAATAAATGGATATCCCGACTGCTAAAAAACACCGGAAAAAAAGGAGAGAGATTCTACAAAAAAAGGGTTTAGTAGTCGCCCATGCCCGGAGGCATGCCGCCCATTCCACCCGGAGGCATACCGCCTTCGGGTGCATGGCTCTTTGAGGATGCAATGACATCGTCAATGCGCAGGATCATGATAGCGGCTTCTGCTGCGGAGGAGATTGCCTGGGTCTTGACGCGGAGCGGCTCGACAACGCCGGCTGCCTTCATGTCGACTGCCTTGCCTTCGAACACGTTCAAGCCGTGAGTCTTCTTACCCTTCTCGTGGGCTGCACGGATCTCGACAAGCATATCGATGGGGTCAAGTCCTGCATTCTCTGCAAGGGTTCTCGGGATGATCTCGAGAGCTGATGCGAACGCTTCGATGGCGAGCTGTGCCCTGCCACCAACGGTTGCGCCGTACTCGCGGAGACGGAGCGAGAGCTCGGTCTCTGGTGCACCGCCACCGGCGACGACTTTCTTGTCCTCGACAACGACACCGACAACGCGGAGTGCGTCGTGGATTGCGCGTTCGAGTTCGTCGACTACATGCTCAGTGCCACCCTTGATGATGATGGAGACTGCCTTGGGGTTCTTGCACTGCTCAACAAAGGTCATGTCTTCGCCGCTGACCTTGCGTTCCTCAACGAGTCCGGCCTTGCCGAGCTCTTCTTTGGAGATTGCATCGATTGAGGAGACAAGGGTTGCACCGGTTGCGCGGGCAAGCTTTTCCATGTCGCTCTTCTTGACACGGCGGGTTGCAAAGAGTCCTGCCTTTGCAAGGTAGTGCTGTGCAATGTCGTCAATGCCCTTCTGGCAGAAGAGGACATTTGCGCCGCTCTTGACGATCTTGTCAACAATGTCCTTGACCATGCGCTCTTCCTCATCGAGGAATGCCTGGAGCTGGTCGGGAGAGGTGATATTAATCTCTGCATCGACTTCGGTCTTCTTGAACTCGACTGCGGCGTTTAAGAGAAGGATCTTTGCATTGACAACCTTCTTTGGCATCGAGGGGTGGACGCGTTCCTTGTCGATGAGCACTCCTTCAACAATCTCGGAGTCCTCGATCGAGCCACCGGTCTTCTTCTCGACCTTGATGTTCTCAATGTCAACAGTGCCGTCAGCATCAGTGACCATGGTCACTGCCTTGACAACAAGATCACAGAGCTTGTCCTTACTGGCTTCTGCGCCCTTGCCGGTCATAGCGGTGCCTGCAATGTTCTTCAGGAGCGTCTTGTCGCTGATTTTTATATCAAAGGCGATATCTTTTAAGAGTTCCTGGGCTTTTGCGGCTGCCTGACGGTAGCCTGCTGCGATGATCGTCGGGTGGACGTCCATCTCAAGGAGGTCTTCTGCCTTCTTTAAGAGTTCCCCGGCAATGATGACTGCGGTGGTTGTTCCGTCGCCGACTTCATCGTCCTGGGTCTTTGCAACCTCGACCATCATCTTTGCGGCCGGGTGCTCGATGTCCATTTCCTTCAAGATGGTGACACCGTCATTGGTGATCACTACGTCGCCAATGGTGTCGACGAGCATCTTGTCCAT
>JANYBK010000245.1 GCA_025360805.1 Methanomicrobiales archaeon | reverse complement strand
ACTATCCAAGATTTACGGAGGAAAATTTAGAGAAGTACTGGGGTTCCTAAAAACTGCATCCTCAAAGAAAAAATATATTCCCGTGTTTTTGTATCGATTAATGCAGTTTGAAAAATATATGACAACGTAATCAGTCCCTTTTCGCAGATCCAACGATCTGATTGATCCATCCGCCATTGTTTATGAACTATCCCATTTCGAATTTTGTATATAAATAAAACATTATTGACCCAAATTGGGATATACCCCCGCCAATTGATTATGTAATTTTTTTCATTTGAAATTTCAAGAAGTTTTGATTTGAATGTGCCGGATTTAAGTTCAATATTTTTAAAACCGTATTTGAAATGCATCCAAAAAATGATTTGTTCAAAAAAATTAAGAATCCGATTTGGATCGTCCTCTTTGTCACCCTTAATCTTTTTTAAAATGAAAAAATTTTCTAATGACGTAATCATTTTTCTGATACATTCATCTAAATTATTTGAAAAATAGCATGTCATTGCATCGATATAATCACGAATGAATATTTCATCAGCCTCTTTAGCTAGTTGTGCAGAAGGTGGAAAAGGGTGAATCGCTATTGGCCAATCTAATTCAATGGTTTCATCATCTGTGACATTTTGAACATACAATCCATGAATATCCATCGTTGAAAATGTTTGATTTAACAAATGACCGAATAAATATTTTTGTTTGAGAATTTCTCGGTTAACTTCCGGGAGTATCTCCTCAATATACCCTATAATAAAAAGTACAGATCGGTGATCTTGTGTCAAGGAATTGAACAATTTCAGTGAGAGTTTTCTTTCATAGATTATCGTTAGATTATTTCCGGCTTGATGAGTCAATACGTGAAAATTTTTAAATTCAAATTTAAAATCGTTAAGAAACGCATTCGAACTAAAAATAAAAACTATTTTTGCATCGATATAAGTGTCATCCTCAAAAAAGGACTTTCCGAGATGGTAATTATTAGGAATTTTCTCCAAATCTTTCATCTCCTTGTGTTCCTTTTCATATATTATCCTCATCACACTTTGGTTGATGCAGTGAACTGTTAGTGTAATTGAAAATTCCAATCACTACCAAGTAATGGTTTCATGCTGAGTGACGTTAAATATGTTGACACATCTCGTGATAGCAAATTAAGAGATATCTCAGGACTTTTCATTAACTATATGTCATGCCCCATCGAATCACCAGTAACAGTAAGTACTAAATCCTCATCCAGTGACCCCTCATGACCCCAATGAATAACCATATCGAGAACCGGCTCTGGGCCGCAGCCGATCAGCTCTGGGCCAACTCAAGCCTCAAACCCTCTGAGTATTCCGTCCCGGTCCTCGGCCTAATTTTTCTCAAATACGCGGATCACAAATTCGGGAAGGTCGTATCCGAGATCTCCTCGAAATATACAACATCAAGTCGGCGAACCCCATCGAAAATTGATTATCAGGATAGAATCGGACTCTTCATTCCCGATACAGCGAGGTTCACTTACCTGCAGAAACTTCCCGAGGGCGACGATATCGGCAAGGCCATCAACGAAGCAATGAAAGCCATCGAAGCGGAGAACGAGGACCTCAAAGATGTCCTGCCGAAAAATTACCAGAAGATCGACAATCCGACCCTCTTTGAACTCCTCCGCGTTCTCTCCTCGATTCCCAACGATCTCGAAGGCGATGCATTCGGAAAAATTTACGAATATTTTATCGGCAAATTCGCCATGAAGGAAGGACAGAAGGGCGGAGAGTTCTTCACACCCACAAGCCTGGTCCGGCTCATTGTCGAGGTCATCGAACCCTACCATGGCCTCATTCTCGATCCTGCCTGCGGTTCCGGGGGTATGTTTGTCCAGAGTGCCCGGTTCGTGGAGAACCACAAGAAGATGCCCTCATCGGAGATCTCGATGTACGGTGTGGAGCGGGTAGCCGAGACGATCCGGCTCTGCAAGATGAATCTCGCGGTCCATGGCTTATCCGGCGATATCCGGGATAACAATACCTACTACGAGGACCCGCATAAGAGCGTTGGCAGATTCGATTTTGTGATGGCCAATCCGCCGTTCAATGTCTACGGGGTAGATAAGGAGCGGGTCCGCGAGGACAAGCGTTTCGCGCTCGGTGTGCCATCAACCGATAATGCAAACTATCTCTGGATCCAGCAGTTCTATCACGCGCTGAATGATCATGGCCGGGCCGGTTTTGTGATGGCAAACTCGGCAGCAGATGCCCGGGGAGCCGAAATGGAAATCCGGAAGAAGCTGATCCAAGCCGGTGCAGTCGATGTGATGATCAGCATCAGCCCGAACTTCTTCTATACCGTTACCCTGCCCTGCACGCTCTGGTTCTTCAATCGTGCGAAACCAAAGACCGCCCGGAAAGATTCAGTGCTATTCATCGATGCCCGGAATACTTTCCGACAACTGGACCGGGCCCACCGGGATTTCGAACCCTCGCAAATCGAGTTCATCGGAAATATCGTCCGGCTCTATCGCGGAACCGCACCGGAATCCATCTGTGGGAGTGCTTCACTGTTACAGGAACAATTTGTGGATGGCTCATATCACGATGTTGCCGGGCTTTGCAAGGTCGCATCGCTTGCCGAGATCGAGGCACAGGGTGGAGCCTGAACCCCGGCCGGTACGTGGGTGTTGCGGCCCGGGTGGAAGATGACGGGGATTTCTACGAGCGATTGGAATCTCTCGATGAAGAACTGGAGCGGCTCAATGCGGAGGCCCGCGTGCTTGAGGAGCGGATCGGTGAGAATGTTGGGAAGATCCTTGACCGGACAACAGTTGCGGCAGTGCCGGGAAAATAGTCTCGACAGTGTCGAGACAATTGTCCACACAGTGTGTGGACAATTCCGTTACAGCGGTAAACGCGAATGAGATTGGGTAATACCCAAGGAGATGATCTGATGAAAAAAACGGGAAAGAATTTGACGAAAAAGACCGGCGATGACATTTCCCCGGCATTACAGGATACCGGATTGTCTTCTCTCACACCCGCATTCCTTGATGACCTGCGACATGTCATAACAGAGACCCGTTCTGCGGTTGCAGTTACGGTTAATGCCGGTATGACACTGCTCTATTGGCGTGTTGGCGTGCGGATACGACGAGAAATTCTTCGTAATGAACGTGCAGAGTACGGAGAGCAGATTTTGCACGCACTGAGTGCAAAATTAAGAGCCGAGTTTGGCGAAGGTTTTGGCTTTCGCAATCTCTTTAACATGATTCGGTTTGCCGAGGTATTTCCTGACGAGCAGACCGTCAGATTGATAATTCCCTCGTTGAGCTGGACGCACCTCCGGCAGATTATCTATATTGAAGATCCTCTGAAACGGGATTTTTATGTCGAGATGTGCCGCATCGAACGGTGGAGTACCAGGATGTTGCAGCAGAAGATGGATTCGATGCTTTTTGAGCGGACTGCACTTTCAAAGAAGCCGGAACTCCTTGCCCAGAAGGAACTTTCCCGGCTCCGTGAGGAAGACCGGATGACTCCGGATCTTGTCTTCCGTGATCCCTATATTCTTGATTTCCTCAGGCTTCGGGATACCTACAGTGAGAATGATCTTGAATCTGCCATCTTGCGGGAGATGGAAATGTTCCTTCTTGAGCTTGGTGTCGGTTTCTCGTTTGTTGCACGACAATACCGTATGGTGATCGGGAATGAAGATTTTTACCTTGATCTGTTGTTTTTCCACCGGAAACTTCACCGGCTTATCGCGGTTGAACTGAAGATTGGGCAGTTCAAGGCTGCACACAAAGGTCAGATGGAGTTGTATCTTCGGTGGCTTGAAGAGAATGCAAAGGAGACCGGTGAGGACCCCCCACTCGGGTTGATTCTCTGTGCTGGTGCGGATCAGGAACAGATACGTCTCTTGCAACTTGACAAATCCGGTATTCATGTCGCCGAATATCTCACCGAACTCCCGCCCCGTGAAGTGCTGGAGCAGAAACTCAAGGCTGCTGTGGCGATTGCACGGGAGAGGATCGCGGCAAGGAAGTCAGGAGAATGATAGAGTTGTGTGAGCATCAACCATCTCCGGCAACTATCTGGAAATTCCAGATAGTTCGATGTGCCATGATAAACCGTCTGTTGACAGAACCTTCTCCGGAGAAAAGATTATATTCCGGGAATTGTGGGTTCACTGTACCCACAATCAGGAATATTACATTTTGCGAGAGTGTTAACAAGGTCTTAACAAAGGTCTTAACATGATGTTTTTGCATTCTGAAAAAGTCCTGAAAATTCGTTCAAATCGGAAAAATCGCTCCAGATATGATTTATTCCGGGTCTTAACAAGTTCTTATCAGCGTGTTAACATCCCGGGTCTTCCTGAAAATTCCGGTAGGTTCTTGCAGTATCGTGAAGGGATTGACAGGCTGGTTTTTGCATGAGCCCGTTCCCAGGATCCGCAGCGAGAGGTATCCACGTCGCTGAGTATCTCATAGAACTCCCGCCCCGGGAAGTACTGGAGCAGAAACTCAAAGGCCGGGGTGGCGATTGCACGGGAACGGCTCGATGCGGAAGGTGGGGTGTTGAAAGAGAGAATCACGGGGAATGTGGCGCTCATCCCAGATGGATCAATATATGACAACAAAATCAATATGGCCTGAAGTCCCTTTTGGAGAAATTGCAGAATTCCGTAATGGACTGAATTTCACGAAAGAGAATTTTGGAAAGGGCATCAAGGTAATTGGAGTCAGTGATTTTCAGGATTACAGCATCCCCAAATATGATGAGTTAGCGGAAATTAATCCTGAAGGTGTGGTGAGGAATGAAGATTTCCTTAAAGAGGGAGATATCTTATTTGTTCGCTCAAATGGGAATCGAAATCTCATAGGCCGAAGCCTCTTTCTCAAAGGAGTAAGGGGGAGTATATCCCACTCTGCATTTACAATAAGGGCAAGAATAACTTCGGAGAAAGCAGATCCAAGATTTTGTGCTTACCTTTTCCGTAGTTCCCTAGTTCGAAAGACTCTCAGTGCACAGGGAAGTGGGACAAATATCAACAATCTTAATCAGCGAATTTTGAACGATATACGGGTTCCACTCCCCCAACTTCCAACCCAGCAAAAAATTGCCGCCATCCTCTCTACCTATGATGACCTAATCGAGAACAACACCCGGCGCATCAAAATTCTCGAAGAGATGGCGCAGGCAATCTATCGCGAGTGGTTCGTCAACTTCCGCTTCCCGGGGCATGAGGGCGTGCGGATGGTGGAGTCGGAACTGGGACCGGTGCCGGAGGAATGGGATGTCTGCTCACTGAAGGATGAGATTGAACCGGTAAGAGGTCTAAGTTATAATGGTGCGGGTCTTTCAGATTCTGGAATGCCGCTCCACAATTTAAATTCGGTTCTAGATGGTGGCGGCTACAAGTTTGCTGGGATAAAATACTATACCGGTGACTTTAAAGAAAAGCACAAGATACAGCCGGGAGAAATTATCGTTACAAATACTGAGCAAGGATTTGAGTACCGATTAATCGGTTTTCCCGCAATTGTTCCAAGATGTTTCGGTGAAGAATGTATTTTCAGCCACCATATTTACCGTGTTAGGCCTCGAGCGGATTCATATTTACAACGGTCTTTTATCTATTATCTGCTAATGACGGATGTTGTAAGGCATCAGATCATTGCATTTGCAAATGGAACGACTGTGAATATGTTATCCATTGAAGGGTTACAATATCCAAAATTTGTTAAACCCCCGCAAAAACTTGTTGAAAAGTTCGATAACCTCGCTCTACCGATGTTTAAATTAATCGAATTGTATACAGAAAAAAACGCCAATCTCCGCCGCACCCGCGAATCTCCTGCTCCCGAAACTCATCAGCGGAGAACTGGACGTGAGCGAGCTGGATATCAGGATTCCCGAGGCTGAAGCATGAAGATGAACAATACTTCGGAAAAAACACGATGAGAAAATTTTGTGTAACTATCTATGCTTATGCGAATGAGAGTAACCCCTGGGCTGGCGCTCCTCTCCGGCAGTACATACAATATTCTATAACTACTTATAATTTATTACAAAGAACCAGATTTAAAACGCAATCTCCTGCGGAATTACTCCATACAGTTTTGCGAGATAATTTGCCTGGGCTTCTCCTTTCTCACCCATATAAATCATAAGATCTCCGGATCGTAAACGTTTGATATCCTCAAACTGGGTGAAAAATTTCAGGCCGGAATTTTGTTCAGCTGCAAAGTCCAGAACTTTCTGATAAAATGGCGATTGTTCGACAATCTCGCTATCCTTCTCAAAAAGGCCCTCCGAAATTAAGTAGCACAGGGGATGAGGGTAAAACTG
>JANYBK010000213.1 GCA_025360805.1 Methanomicrobiales archaeon | reverse complement strand
CAATTCCAAGTTCATCGTAGAGCCCAGCTACCAAGCCATGGTGTCCCAGATATGCAGATGACAGTTTCATTCTGCCTTAGAAGTTTTACTGAGGTTAGCTAAAAATGTTTACTTTGTTCGGGCATCTGCGGAATGTCGGCTGTACCTGCCTGAACCTGTTCAGGAAGAGTGTGCCATGGTAATTTCTGAACCCATCAGCAAGGTAAATCTCGAACGCATCACAAATGGGATCTTTGCATTCACAATGACCCTGCTCGCCCGGGACATCGTGACGCCCGGAGAGTACACTAAAGCCGCACTAATAACCTTTGAAGAGTTTTCTCTCCACACCATTGGTTCGATCATTGATTTTGTGGGAGTCTTCATACTTCTTGCCATGTTCTGGATGCTCTTTTTCCAGATGTTTCACCGTATGAAAACTTACGATTATCATTTTCTTCATGTGCACATGCTTGCCCTTATGGCCATTGTTATCATCCCGTTCTCATCAGCATTTAACAATTTATCTCAGGAACGCACTTTTGCTGACTTTTTTTTCCAGATAAATTATCTGGTGCTTGGGTTGATTCTCGTATATTTATGGTATTATGCGAGATCAAAACCTGCTCTGTTAGACCCCGTTCTCACAAATGCAGAGGCCTTATTCATTTCCCACAAATTCTTAGTCCCTCCGGCTGTCGCAATTGTCGGAATCCTGTTGCTGCTGGTCAACTCCGCGTATATTAATTTCTTGTTCGATATCATGTATTTTGTACCTTTCATTATCATGGCAATTTTTTTTAAGACTCATACAGTTGAATCGTCAAAAGAACAGACGGTTTAAAAAAGCCCGAAAAAAAGAGTGGGCAGGTTAGTCCCGTGGAACATGAGTGAGGAAAAGACAGGTTCAGGAATGAGACCTGTGAAGGAATTTTAAAAACGCGGCCCGATTCTTTAAGTATCCGGTTCCCATCAACCGGATGTCTTTTTTACCCGTTACAGAATATATACTAACAGCAAATCATACGAGGCAACAGCAGTGAGCACCCGTCGAGATGACCCGGACGTGACCTATTTTCCAGAGCGGTACAGGCAGCAGGTCCGGACAAAGAAGCAACGCCGGATTTACAATAAACTCCTGACAGCCGGTATTGTAATCGCGGTTGTTATTATTGCGTTTTTCCTGCTCATCGGTATGCTCCCAATTCCCTTACCATCCCCATCCGTAAACAGCCCCGTTACCCCCACACCAACAATGAGTGAACAAAACCCGTCTCTGGTAGTGAATGAACCAGTCACGGTCAAATCGGGATATGAACTGGGAACGGGTATTTCGGCTCTTCAATTAAAAGACGTGCTCTCACCTGACAGGGCAGTATCATCCATCAGGGAAGAGTATCCTGCCGATACTTACACGCTAAACACTCTGAATCTGACTGACCGGTATTCCGGTCACACGCTCTATGAGTTCATTCTTCAGCCAGCGGTTAGTCCATCAGCAGAAACCCGGTTCGTAGTGTTTATCGATGCGGTGACCGGAGAGCCCTACACTCCGGGACAGGATGATTCACGTGTCACCATGGGACAGGCCCAGGATCTTGCAAGGAAAGCATTTCCGGGGATTCGGCCAGACCAGGTACGAGTCCGGTACAATATTGGTCCTGATTATGGCAGGACATGGAATTTTACACTCTTTAAAGGTACTACCCGGATCCTAACCGGTACTATGGATGCCGAAACAGGGCTGATTTCATCATTTACACAAACTATCCAGAAGGTGGGAAGGCCAGCAGAACCAGTCATTGACATGTCTGCCGCACAGAAAATTGCCGACCGTTATATCTCCGGTCAGATCGGCCCGGTAGCAGTCAACTTGAGCAAAGGACAGTATTTCCCTCTGGGTTTACCATCTGATCCAGTAGCCGGCCAGTTCGTTTTTATATACAACCGGATCGTGAAAGATTTTTCCTGCGAGGAGGACGGTTTTATCGTAGGTGTCGATTCAGTGAATGGTGATATTACAGTTTATGAACGGAACTGGAAAACTCCCGACAATGCTTTTTCTGTTGCTTCTGAACCATTTGTACTGAAACGTGAAGCCACCTTTGATGTGCTCCGGATGGCAACGGAAAAATACCCCGAATTGGCGAACGGACTCCGTATCGTATCAGCGGAGATTAAGTGGAAGGACCAACATGTCCCCGGAGTCACTCCCCGGCCCGGCAGTATCCCTCTTGCATGGAAAGTTACGTTCGATGATGACATCATCCGGGCTAACAAATCTGCAAAACCTGCCATTGCATGGTTGGATGCACAGACCAGTAGTATCCTGGATTTCGAGTACATGCACTAATTAAAAAATCTTTTTTTTTACCCGAAAAAAAGCAATGGCAGCGACCATTCTGTTACAGTTCAGAGACTTTTAAAAAAGATTTAAAAAAAATCAGCACTTTTCACACACGTACTCAACAATAACAGCTGTCTTTTTCATATCGCCTTTGATCTGTTTCTTCCCTCCGAAAAAGAAGAATTTTTTACAGACTGCACAATATTTTGGCCGAATCTGGTCCCACCGGCTCATAGGAACCTCAAGTGTGAAACTGGTCTTGTTCCATTCTTCCGGAGGCTTTTCTGCATTCTGCTCATAGACTGCAACAAACTCCATGATCTGGTGAGGTGGCACCCCTAAGTCAACGAATTTTTTGAAGACAAAGTAGTTGAAGATCAGCCACGAGAGGTCAGAGCGGTCGAGAATACCTTCATACTCCCCGAACGCCTCATCGAATTCCTCTAAAGAGCAACCGCAAAGCGGGCATTTGCCTGCAACAAGCTCATCGAGAAAAACCTCTTCCTGGCAACCCGGACAGGTTGTGTGCGGGGATTGCATGCGTGATGTCATTCGTATTCTCCAAAAGGTAAAAATTATTGATATTCTTATGTACGGGGAACTAAAAACCTTTGCAGTAAATGAGTTTTGTAATTAGTGTTTCGCGGGAGTGCACATATAGGTATCACCAGTGCATGTGCACCCCGATAAGAGTGTTGTGGTCAGGGTAAAAATTTCACTCGGCGGACAGGTCTTCGCGCTCCATGATCAGCGTGCCATAGACCACTTTTTCGAGCACCTGCGCTACATATTTGATGTGCATCGCCTTTTCCAGATTCTCATTGCGGTGAATATCTGAATAGAGCTGGAGCCGGATTAAAGAGAACCTGAACCTGTCAAGGGTTTCATCGTCCATAGTCATAGCTTCACGGTAGATCGGTTCGACAAGATCGGGAAAGACCAGCGGGTTCTCAAGGCAGGTGATGATCCCATTGTAGATCGGAAGAGGTTTTTCCGTTCCTGTGAGTACCCGCAGGTAATCCATTGCTTATCCCTCAACCACGCTGATGAGTGATTCCATTACCTTATCAACAGCAGTCCAGGTCGGGCTGGTGCTGCTGCCACGTTTAATGATGAACGGACGTCCTTCGTCACCGGCCTTGCGCATTTCGATATCTATGGGTATTGCCCCAAGGAACGGCACTTTAAGTTCTTCAGCAATCTTTTTACCGCCACCTTTCCCGAAGAGTTCTATCTCCTCCCCGCAATGGGGGCAGAGCATCCCGCTCATGTTCTCGATAACACCTATGACAGGCAGCCCCAGTTTCTCGATAAACTTTGCCGATTTCCTTGCATCCATGGTGGCGACATCCTGAGGGGTAGTCACAATAACAGCGCCCCGCACATTCGGTGCAAGCTGTGCGATAGTAAGTGCTTCGTCACCCGTGCCCGGGGGAAGGTCAACAACAAGGTAGTCAAGAGAACCCCAGTTCACTTCAGCAAGGAACTGCTGGATCGCAGCCATCTTCATCGGCCCGCGCCAGATTATCGGTGTGCTTATGTCAGGTAGCAGGAATGCCATCGAAAGGACAGATAACATGCCGGTGACATGAACCGGCTCGATCCGATCGTCTGCCATTGCTAGTTTGTGGTCCTCGATACCCAGCATTTTAGGGATATTGGGACCGTGCATATCGAGATCGAGAAGACCTACTTTTTTGCCGTGGTTCGAGAGGGCATATGCAAGGTTCACAGAGACGGTTGATTTTCCCACGCCCCCTTTGCCGCTCAGTACCATAATGACATGCTTCACATCAATTGCTGCTTTTGGCGGAAGACCGGCCTGTCCTTTCTTTGCCGATGAACAGGAAGAGGCAGTCGCACAGCTGGAACACTCGCTCTTGCACTCCTCTTCTGCTTTTTTTGATTGGGTATTGTTCTTTGCCATGATATTCCTTTGATGAATTCTGATAGTGTACTCGTACCAGTTGTCACCATAAGAAAATAAAGATGTGGAAATCATATCTGCTACGTGCGTCAGGATTAATACATCCCGGCACAGATAGACGTGCAAGATGAAAAAACGGAATATTTCGGGGTTTTTTGATAAAGGGCTCGATTCTGCCATTCGCATCATGACTGATAAGCGCGAATCCCTCCTCTCCCCTCTTGCCACAACCAGTGCAGATGCAACGCGCCGTCATAACCTGATCGCAGAAGATATCCGTACTCCCTACTCCCGGGATGCAGACCGGATCATCCATACAAGGGCGTACACGCGCTACATAGACAAGACTCAGGTCTTTTACCTTGTCGAAAATGACCACATCACCCACCGGGTGATTCATGTCCAGCTGGTCTCTAAGATCGCCCGGACTATCGGGCGCTGCCTGCGGCTGAACGAAGATCTCATTGAAGCAATTGCTCTTGGGCATGACATAGGACATATCCCGTACGGCCACTTTGGTGCGACCTGCCTCTCTGCACTATGCGAGAAATATGGAATAGGCAGATTTTTTCACAATGTCCAGAGCGTGCAGTTCCTTGACCGTATTGAAGATCAGAACCTGACCATGCAGGTGCTTGACGGCATCCTCTGCCACAACGGCGAAGCAGATGATCTCCGTATCACCCCATCTCCCTGCGAGAGCTGGACAGCGTTTGATAAGAAAGTTCAGGAGAATGCCAATGGCAGACAGAGCGGGGCATCCATGACACTTGAAGGCTGCGTGGTCAAGTTTGCCGACACGATTGCCTATATCGGCCGGGATATTCAGGATGCAAAGGAGATTGGGCTTATTGATGATACCCTTCCCTTACCGGAAGAATGTACTGCAGTTTTGGGTAGTTCCAACCGCGAGATAATCAATACACTGATCTACGACCTGCTAAAAAACAGCGACAGTGAACAGGAAGGATATATCACATACAGCCGGAAAGTCGAAAAGGCATTAATCGGGCTACGGGAGTTCAGCAGGACAAATATCTACAATAACGAAAAACTCACAAAAGAACGCTCAAAGATTGAACGGATGTACGCCACACTCTTTGAGATATATTTACAGGATCTCGAATTGGGGCGCAGGGACACAAGAATTGTTACAGACTATATTGAAAACGGCTGGATAAGTCCACGATATCTGGAAACCTCAACTGATGCCGAACTGGTGCGGGACTTTATTGCGGGTATGACTGACAGGTATTTTGCCAAACGGTTTGAAGAGTGCGTAATCCCAAAAAGAATGGATGAAAAATTCTCCTGATACAAAATGGGTGGATTAATCGTACTTGCTCTTTGGTTCTGCCCATCCGGTAAACCCACAATATATACACCCGGCTCCCTCGCAATGCGGACACTGCCGCTTGGGTGCCGTAACAAGAACGGTGCCGATTTTATTGCAGATCGTGCATCCGAATCCCTCACAGTGAGCACATAATGCAGTTTCATAAGTTTTTTTTACATCACTCATACGATCACTTCAAAAAATTCATAATATGAGCAAAAAATTGCCATATTGATATCCACTCATTTCTTTTTCATCGCCATCAGGCAACCTATTGCACAGCAAACGCCGATCGCAACTACCGGCAGCATTCTTGATGAGGGGGACTGGGGCGGGGTGGTGGGGTAGGGTGTCGGGACGGTTATCTTTGTAGTGGGTTTCTTCGTTGGCGTGACTGGGATTTGTGCAGTAGTAACTGGTATGGTTACACTGGGAGTCTCAGTCAGAACCGGCGCACCGGAAGGGACTGAAAGACGCACGTTATCAATATATCCCTGCGCATAGATATTCTGCGGGCCATAATCACCCTTCGACCCGAGATAAATCCGGTTCATACCCTTTAAGTTCTCACCGCACTGGATAAAATAGCCCCAGATATCTTTTCCAGATTGTAATTCTCTTACGTTCATGGACAGAACCTTATTATTGTCTTCATAGTTGACTGTCACATGGTAGGATTTGTTGACCTCATATTTTGCTGTAGGGCCTTTGTAGGCATCCGGACCCATTTCAGTTGCCGCGCTCTGGCTGTTAACTACCATATGCTTGCTTCCGAGTGTCACCAGGTTAAGCCACATGATCTGGCCATACTTGGCGTTGGTAAACATGGAAACGACATTGGGACCCTTGTTAAAATCCATTTCAGAACCGGATAACCCAAATCGGAAGGTCGCACCCTCATCAATTCTTGTCAGGATGAAATCATAGTCCAGAGAAAAAGATCCTGAGTCGAACACGACAGGAATATAGGCGTAGTTTCCCGAGCTTGGTTCGATGCTGAAGCGGTACATTCCCATATTCGGATCCCAGTAATCGCTGGAAGGGCTGTTGGTTATCCAGCGGGGATCTGAAGCAAACGAATTCTGGTAGATCGTGGTCTGGCCTTCGCTGCTCTGCGCCTGAATCGGCTGTACTGCAAGAAGACAGCAGGCTGCAAGGATGAGGGTTAACAGGATTGTTCTTGTATTCATTACATTTCTCCGTAGTTGTTTTTCCCGCATTGCAGGTAAACTCCAGCAACCATTACAGGATCGCTATACATTTCTCATGCATACCGGATCTAAAGATTGGGAAATTTCTTATGTATGTATGCAGCCCTCCTTTTCTTAAAAATAACTGATTCGACACACCCAAACGGGATATATTTATTTCCCGATTCGCGCAATATTAGAGAGCATACCAATTTGCGCGATAATAGTCTAGCGGTAGGACAGGAGCTTCCCAAGCTTCTAGCCCGGGTTCGATTCCCGGTTATCGCATAGGTCAATATGGAGACTGAACCCGAACGACTGGCCATGAGGATCATTGCGGAGAACCGCAGGGGGGTCTTACGCGATATTTCAACAGTGGTTGCCGCCCATAATGCAAACATCGTTATGATCAGCCAGGAAGTGTTCGAATCCGGTCCCTTTGCGGGTATGGCAGAACTCTATTTTGAATATGATTCTGCGGATGCGGCCGACCATGACAGGCTATTAGAAGATCTCAATGACATCATATCAGTTAAGGATGTGAAAGCCTACAAGCCATTTGGCCATATCTTCGGTTCGCGTGTGATTATTATTGGTGGCGGGGCACAGGTAGCACAGGTAGCAATGGGTGCAGTAAACGAGGCTGACCGGCATAACATCCGTGGCGAGCGGATATCAGTAGACACTATACCGCTTGTTGGCGAACGGACACTCGCGCTTGCAGTGGATGCAGTCGCCCGCCTGCCCCGTGCCTCCATTCTTGTGCTTGCCGGTTCGATCATGGGCGGCGACATCTCTAAAGCAGTGGACCGGGTCAGGGATGCAGGGATCCCGGTCATTGCATTAAAGATGGCCGGCACTGTGCCGGAACATGCGGATCTTGTAGTCACTGACCCTATCCAGGCGGGCGTTTTTGCCGTGATGCACATCAGCAGCAAGGCGGTATTTGACATCAACCGCATCCGTGGCCAGGAGTTCTAATATGGACATTATAGAAAAAGCGGTTTCAATACTGATGCGTGACGGTGTTGTTGTGTATCCCACAGAAACCGTGTACGGGCTCGGTGCCGATGCCTTCTCTGATGAAGCGATCTTTAAGGTTTACGAGGCAAAACACCGCCCACTTGGCATGCCAATATCGATCGCAGTTTCAGATTTTGATATGCTCGCTGCTGTGGCTCATGTCGAGCCGTGGATGGAATTGTTCATACAGACGTTTCTGCCGGGTCCTGTAACGATTGTGCTTGCTGCAAGAAACAGCATTCCGGAGGTCCTGACTGGTGGGACGGGGATGATTGGTATACGTCTGCCGGCACACCCGCTCGCGCAGCAACTCATTGAGCGGTTCGATTCTCCCATCACCGCAACGAGCGCAAACCTCCATGGGGCAAAAGACCCACAGACTCCTGATGAATGCACGGTGCGCTATGATTTCCTGCTCGATGGCGGAAGACTGCCCGGCACACCCAGCACGGTAGTCGATCTTCCGGCACGCACGATCCTTCGCGCAGGTAGCGAGGTTGACAAGATCGCAAGATTCCTCGTAAACCTGTGAGACTGCCTTTTATGAAACCCATCCGGTTACGCGATTTTATTGAAGATGAGGATGGCTGGATATATGCAGTCTCCACGTATGACAATGCAGATAAGATAGGCTGTGTACTACGGTATGTCCCTGATGCGGATGGTGAGCGTGTGCACGCTTCCGGCACCCGGTTTAAAAAATACGATTTTGAAGACGCTTATGCGTTCATCGCGAAACACAAACCGCATTATGCTGATCTCCTCCAGCGCATTCCCTACGGCGATGTGAAAAGGGTGTGGAAACCGGATGAGGAATTGCCGCATATCGCCCGCCAGCACCCAAGAGTTCAGAAACTTGTCAATCTTTTCAGGCTTCCTTTCGGTACCATCGGGTGCACGGGATCACTTCTCTGCGGGCTTGAGAATGAAGCCTCCGATATCGACATGGTGGTGTACGGGCGGCAATGGTTTACTGCGCAGGCTCTCGTAAAGCAGGGAATCCTTGACGGGGTGATCGAAGGACTCTCTTCAGACATGTGGAAGAAGGTCTATGACAAACGCAAACCGGAAATTCCCTATGACCAGTTTGTTCTCCATGAGCAGCGCAAGTGGAATCGCGGTCAGATCGAAGGTACGTATTTTGACATCCTCTACACACGTTCAAACGATGACTTAAAAAGTGCCCATCCCGGGAAAGGTACTGTGATCGGAAAGCAGACTATCGTTGCAAAAGTTGTTGATGCATCACTCTCGTTTGACAACCCGGCAATCTATGAAATTGAGCATGAATCAGTGAGCCGGGTGCTCTCGTTTACGCATACCTACAGCGGGCAGGCACTTGCAGGAGAGACCATAGAAGTGTGCGGGGTCTGCGAGCAGCACGGCAACGAGCGATGGCTGGTTGTCGGAACAACACGCGAGGCTAGGGGCGAATATATTATTTCTAAGACGCTGCTTGAGCAGTGAGTACCTGAATTGTCACACCCAAATACCTCACATTCAGTTCTGTTTTGTCGCAGCGATGAGGTAGTACGTTTTGGCTTGTGCGAATCTCTGATACCATGGCTGTTGCTGTTTCTGCATCTTACGAATGTGCATTAAATCCTGTACTCCGATGTTTGTGAACCCGGCGTGCTCCAAGTCGGATACCATTATTTCCTCCGGTACTCCTCCGTCATAGGGGAGCTGGCTCCGGAGTTTTTTATCATAATGACCGTCATGCTTATGGCCAAAATACCTGGCCAGCCCGTCGCTCACTATCCTTTTCACCCGGATTGAAAAGCTCTTATCCTTCCAGACACCCTCGACGATGAGCACCACGCCCCCGTTTTTTAAGACCCGGCGCCATTCTTTCAGGGCAATCTCCGGGTGAGGGAGCGTCCAGAGGAGGTGCCGGTTGACAAACACGTCAAAAGATCCGTCATTGAATGGAAGGTGTTCGGCATCCCCGCTCTTTAGCTCAATCGAAAGATTTTGTGCATACGCTTTCTCGCGTGCTTTTGCCATCATCCCTTCTGAAAGATCGACCCCGGCAACCTGATGTCCCATCTCGGCAAAAAGGAGGCCCATAACTCCCGTTCCGCATCCGACATCGAGGACATTGAGTGGCAATCCTGGCAGGTTCCGGTCCAGTTCCTGTTTCCATGCGACTTTCTCTTCTTCTGTGCCTACCCCATGACCCGAACAGCGGTCATACATGGCTGACGATTCATCCCAGCTCTTCCGGACGGCATCCTTGATCTCGTGGTCAATCACATTGGCACCCTGTTGTGTATTGTTAATAATGATGAGTTGTCAGAGATTTTGAATAAACCTTTCATTTTCCATTTCCCCATATATGCTAGACCATTCCCCTCAATCCCTCGCGATACAACCCGACAGGTTTTAGCAGGACCGTAGCTTAACCACATTTATGGCGGTGAAAAACCCCTTCAAGACAACCCTGATTGCCCCCTTCGGCATGAACTGCGCGATCTGCATGGCGTTTCTCCGTCAGAAGAACCGGTGCGGTGGGTGTTATGCACCCAACAGGTTGTGCAGCATAAACTGTACAATCTCTGCTTGCGAAAAGGTGCGGGACACCATCACACGTGTGCAGATTTCCCGTGCAAACGGTTGAAGCAACTGGACGATCGATACCGAAAAAAGTATGGCATGAGCATGATCGAAAACCTTGAAGCGATAGAGAAAAACGGCATCCGTGAGTTCGTTAAAACCGAACGTGAACGCTGGATCTGCAAAACCTGCGGGGGAACTATTGATGTCCATCACGGACTCTGTTCGTCTTGCGGGAAGAAGCGGAAATAACCGGGATTTGTCATATTTATACAAAACCCGGGCTGCATAGGAAATCGGGTACCCCGCCTCCTGTTTAAAATAATGAATAACCCGGCTTTACTTCATACTCAGGATCTGTCGAGCGGTCAACAGCCATTGCAGTTCGCCACTTACGGGATCAAGGCGGGCATTCCGTATTTTTGCAAGTCCACCTTTTCCTAATGCGATTGACGCATTGCCTCCCCGGGAGATCATGTAACCTGTAAACATCCCAAGGAGAGGTTCGTGTCCAATAAGAAGCAGGGATTCATCTTCGTTCCTGCTGGTTATGCGCGATTCGAGTGCTTCGATACCGGCACCGGGTGTCAGCTCATCCCACTGGAAGAGAAGACCACGGTTACCGAGCGCTTTTGTTACGATCTGAGCTGTTTCAAGTGACCGCACGTATGGGCTTGTTGCCACGCACCCAAACACCACATCGCGCGATGCTAAAAACTCGGCAACACCTAATATCTCCGTGCGCCCCTCACCGGTCAGCACCCTGCCGGCATCACCATGGGCAGCCGAGGATCGTTTCTCCGCCTTTCCATGTCTCAGAATATAAATATCCACGTTTGTGAGATGAACGCCAAAAGGCAAAAAAGGTTCTTGTCCTTAGAGCAACTCCGACAACCGTTTCCCGACACTGCTCTCGCATTTTTCCCGGTACTTGCACCGGTTACACGGAGCGTTTAAGGGGTGCTGGGGCATATCGCCATTCTTTATGGATTTTATCTTGTGCAGAGTTGAAATCATCAATCGCCGGTCACGGGGCTGTACCTCATGCATGCGGGAGACACCGTCCGGAATATATTCCACACATCCCCCCTTCACTTCTGATCCGGTCATCTCCTCTAAACAGAATGCAATGCAGGAGATCCGGAGCCGGTCAGCTGCATAGGTGCCAAACGGCATTGCTCCAGCAGCACGAACGATTGAGAAAGTACTATCAGAAGCTATGCGATCGATCATACCAACAATTCCCAGTTTATCCGACACCACTTTCACATCGGTCTGGGCGGCTGGTTTCCATTCGCCTTTGTTGCAGGCATTGATACAAAGTAACAAAAAATCCTTCAGCATTGGATCGAGTGCCGGGGACACCGAAATAATCTCCTGCCAGATCACATCAGCATCAAGGGGGGTTCCAAGATGATACGAGAGCTGCTTGCAGACCGCATACCGGTCTGATTCAGAGACGGGTTCTTTGCGCTCGTAATAAAACCGGACCGGGCATGCGTGCACTCTCACCAGATCCGAGATCGTGACATGTTCTTTTTGCGCTGTCAGGATGTTTCCTCTGGTATTAATGTGGGGAACCGGGCGGGTTAACCTTTTTGAAATTTATTTCACCGTTCAATAAAAAAACCAACCATTTTTCTGGTCTTATGACCGGAATGACTTTTCAAACCAATGTTTGATAGCAGTAAAAGGCATAACTGATCATCATGACAGGACCGGAAATTTCAGTCAATATCCCTCAGACACTCGATCCAGTGTACAGTAACATGATCCAGATCGCATACAAGGAAGACGAGTTCACGTTCCTCTTCCTCCACCAGTTACCTCAGGTGAACCAGGCGCGGGCAAAGGCGATCGTTTCGATCACCCCCACCCATGCCAAGAACCTTCTTGCGGTGCTCTCAAAAACCATGGCGGATTACGAAGGAAAGTTCGGCACCGTAAATGCACCCAAAGAACCGCAGGGTGACGGCACGGTCACAACTCTTCGCGGGTATTCCTGAACCATTCTTAATCAAACACATATTTTATTAGCGTAACGGTTGACATTATGAGATATTGCGCCGCCGTGGCTTAGCGGCATAGCGGCTGATTCGTAATCAGCAGGTCGAGGGTTCAATTCCCTCCGGCGGCTTTGCAACATAAGGTTACAATCCCTCCATTGACTTAACAAGGTGGCTCTTCTCCCGATTTAGGATTAACAAGTCCTAAAAAAATACAATCCTCCTCAAAGAGTGTTATAACTCATAGTTACCACACCCCGGCTGTTCGCTGTAAGAGAATTTTTGGGTAATTTGTAGCGCAAAAGTCGATAGA
>JANYBK010000209.1 GCA_025360805.1 Methanomicrobiales archaeon | reverse complement strand
GACGGGTCTCTCCGACATGCATCAGTGCTCCAACGGGTCATCATCTTTTCATCAGTAGACCCATTGTTCATCATCTGCGAGCACAAAGAACGCAAAGACCGCTGGAGCCCGTCGCCATTCCGGGCTAGGCCACAACCCCGTGCAATTCCGCGCACAGGAATTTCCTGCCGCTGACTCAATAAATTCGCAGTATACAAACTTAAGAGTTTGGTTATCTGCGTTCTTTTAACCCCTTTTTTTCATAACACTCATAGTGCTAACCGTGTCATCGACAAGAGAAAAAAACAAGAATGGAGTTGAGTTTTTTCAAAGATCTTCGACGAGGCATTTATTGGATGCACCACTTTTTTTAAAAAACTGCACCACAGCCCGCATAAAATCAGCATCCATATATGCCATTCATATCCCATATTTTACCAATGGTTGAGGGCAGTTATATATGCGGGACATCAGCAGTTCCTCTGCTGGGAATGACCATAAGCGAGATGGTCGATAGTATCGCGACAAAATACCCGGACACAGAAGCCATCGTGTCCGTACACCAGGATATCCGGTGGACGTACCGGGAATTCGCTGAACGGGTGAACCAGGTTGCCCGCGCCTTGATGGGTCTTGGCGTGGATAAAGGCGACCGGGTCGGTATCTGGGCTATGAACTATGCTGAATGGGTAGTGGTCCAGTTCGCAACATCGAAGATCGGTGCAATAATGGTGAACATCAACCCGGCTTACCGCACATACGAGCTAGAGTACGTGCTCAAGCAGGCCGAGATCTCGACCCTGATCGTACAGGGCCGGTTCAAGACCTCGGACTATGTGGGGATGTTCTACGAAGCCTGTCCCGATGCCTACGAATGCAAGCCCGGCAGGATCTCATGCGAGAAGTTCCCGTTCCTCAAAAATGCAGTCTTCATGGGTGAAATCCCGTACAACGGAATGTACACATGGGGCGACTTTTTGAAAAAGGCAGATGAAATCACGATGGATGATATCATCGAGCGGGGCGAAGGACTTTCGTTTGACGACCCGATCAATATCCAGTATACGAGCGGAACAACGGGGTTCCCAAAAGGGGTTGTCCTGACCCACCACAGTGTTCTCAACAACGGCTTCATCATTGGTGAGGGCATGGGATTTACAGAAAAGGACCGGCTCTGCATTCCCGTTCCGTTCTACCATTGCTTTGGTATGGTCCTTTCCAATCTTGCCTGCGTTACTCACGGATCGACTATGGTGTTGCCTGCTCCGACCTTCGATGCCGAAGAAGTGCTCAAGACCGTCGAGAAGGAGCACTGCACAGCTCTGCACGGCGTCCCCACCATGTTCATTGCCGAGCTCACCCATCCGAACTTTTCCAAATACGACCTCAGATCCCTGCGGACCGGTATCATGGCAGGTTCACCCTGCCCAATCGAGGTCATGAAGCAGGTCAACACACAGATGCACATGAGCGATATCGTGATTGTGTATGGCCAGACAGAAACGAGCCCCGGTGTAACGATGACAACGACCAAAGACCCGGTCGAACGCCGTGTCACAACAATAGGTCGGGCATTTCCGCATACGGAACTCAAGATCATCGACTCAAAGACCGGTAAAATCGTCCCGCATGGTGAGATCGGTGAGATCTGCGCACGTGGTTACTGCGTCATGAAATGCTATTACAACAACCCTTCGGCAACCCATGCCACGCTCGACAAGGACCACTGGAACCATACCGGCGATCTCGGTACCATGGATGAGGAGGGCTACTTCAAGATTGTCGGTCGGCTCAAGGACATGGTAATCCGGGGCGGGGAGAACATCTATCCGCGTGAGATCGAGGAATACCTGCACCACCACGAAAAGATCTCTGATGTCTACGTTGTCGGTGTGCCGGATATCAAGTATGGCGAGGAACTATGTGCATGGGTGAAGATGAAGCCTGGTCAGACAATGACCGAGCAGGATGTCAAAGACTTCTGCAAGGGGAAGATCGCCCATTACAAGATCCCACGGTATGTCATGTTCGTTAATGAATTCCCGATCAATATCTCCGGTAAGATCATGAAGTTCAAGATGCGGGAAACATCGATCAAGGCGCTGGGTTTACAAGAAGCTGATAAAATCGAGACCGCATGATTATATCCTCTCTCTTTTTTGGTACAAGGATAATCAGCATCTCATCATCTTTTTTGTCCGGCACATCTCGAACACTATAAATATCATCCACTCGGATTTCGTCATATTATAATGAATCCAGAACAGGGAATCATAAAAGCATCGTCCCAATATGACCGGATAAAAAGCCGGGTCAATATGATCCTCAACACTTATCCAAATGAGGAACCGACGGCACGGTTGGTGAAGTATTTCCTTGCCATATTTATCCTGACCAACACAATTTCTGTCGTCATATCCACGATACCGGATCTCCCGCTATCGTTACGCACCCAGCTTTTTGCTATCATTTCATTCTGTCTTTTGGTTTTTGCAACCGAGTATATCCTCAGGCTCTGGTCTTGTACGAATAATCCCACATTCACCGGAAGGATAAAAGATCGCCTTCGTTATGCCACAGGCATCTACATGATAATCGATCTCATCTCGATTATCCCGATCATGTTCCCCTTTGTATTCCCCAATAACTATTCCATTCTCCACATCTTCAGGCTCCTCTCGATCTTTAAGTTGGTACGCTATACCCGCCACTCTGATGCGCTGCAACTCCTTCAAAGGGTCGTTTTCAAAAAGAGGGAGATCATCTCAATTCTGATCATATTCCTGGTATTTGAGATTCTGTTCTCCTCGACGATTATGTACCTTGTCGAAAACGCGGCCCAGCCAGATAAGTTTTCGAGCATCCCGGCTGCTATGTGGTGGGCAGCAATGACGGTTACAACTGTGGGGTATGGAGACATCTATCCCATCACTCCTTTAGGCCAGACTATCACTAGCATGGTAACGATTGGAGGCGTCTTACTTCTGGCTCTCCCCTCTGCAATTCTCGCTGCCGGGTTTATGGAAGAACGGCAGAAAGAGCAGACACACAATAACCGCTGCAATAACCATTACGGGACTGAAGCAGGGATTTCGCTGCTTGAGCGTGTAGGAACATTAAAAGAGCGGGGATTGATTACCGAAAAGGAATTTGAAGAATATAAAACCCTCATCCTGCCACAGTTGCGTGAGCACGAGACAGAAGGGGAAGAAAAAAAATAATCTGTATAGTTACAATACACCAAACCATGCGACATACGAGATCGCGATCATCACAATGAATACAACAATGAGGATCTTATATACGCAACCGTGACAGATGCCCCCCACGGATGCCTTGTGATCTGGATCATGGGTCGATGAGCAAAGACGACATTTATGTCCGGCATGTTCATGTTGCTCGAACTTCTGGTGATGAGTCATATGACTTAGATTGATCGTGCGAGGGAAAAAACATACCGAAATTCAAAAGGGATTTTTGTGAAATGCCATATTTGATCCATCGATTGTCAGGACATCATACATCCTTACCGCCAACAGATGAAAAAAGGTGACTGTCTACAACGACCCCTTCGCGTCTGAAGGGATAAACGGTTCTCCATTAAATGCATCTTTAATCGATGCAAGGACTGGTCGATCATTCTTTCGTACTGTTGAGACATATCCCCTGATGCGACAGAACCAATCAGCC
>JANYBK010000165.1 GCA_025360805.1 Methanomicrobiales archaeon | reverse complement strand
GGTGGTGTTTGCTGATATCGACGGTACAATACATCGGCAAATTTCACACGTTAACGAGTCGGTGGAGAAAATTGTTGGGATACTGGGGCCAAGTTGTAAGAATTGTTATGTATGAAAGAGAGATCTGCGGAATGTCGGGTACAGGATATAGGCCTTTGTTTTTGAAATTTTATCTTCAATGATTCCAGATTTATTGAAATATCGCAGACCCTATACAGTGTTGGCAAATCTCTCTCTACAGTGAAAAATGCGGAACCCAATAAAAAAAGACAGGTGTTTGTTAGGAGCACCGCATTACAAAAGTGTCACTCCAAATCACCCGTTCCCCTTAATATGTCCTGCCCACCAGTGTTGCCTTGCCCGGCTTACCGCAGACAATGCAGATCCCTTCCGTTGCAGAGACATACTGCGAACGGGCATTGGTTCCTAGGATACTTGCATTGGTCTTCTCTTCGATTACATCCCCGCATCCCTTATGCTGGCACCATGAGACGACTGCCACTTTTCCTTCATTGAGCGCTGCGTCCAGTGCATCCATGGAGGCGACTGTGCAGAGATGGGATTTTGTATGCACCTCGGCACGGACGCGGATCGCTTCGGTGATCTCGCCCAGCACCCTTGTAACTTCATCTGTCACGGTCGCGAGTTCGATCTGGGTCTTTTCTCCAGTCCGCTTAACTGCCATAACCTTGCCTGCGTCCAGGTCTCTCGGCCCGAGTTCAAGCCGGAGTGGGACGCCACGGAGTTCCCACCAGTAATACTTTGCACCAGGGCGCATATCCCGGGTATCGATCTTCACCCGGAACCCGGCCGCGATCAGGTCGTTTTTTAATTTCTCTGCCGCTGCAAGCACATCTTCATGGCGCTTTCCGATAGTGATAGGTACGATAACTGCCTGCACAGGAGCTGAAACCGGGGGTAAGATGAGTCCCTTGTCATCGCCATGCATGCTGATGAGCGCCGCAATGCAACGCTCTGATATCCCGTAACAGGTCTGGCTGGCAAACTTCTGCTCCCCGTTCTTGTCTTCAAATGTGATGGAAAATGTCTTTGAGAAATGCTCTCCGAGATGGTGGACAGTGCCGATCTGGAGGGTCTTGCCATTGGGCATGATCGCATCTACTGCCATCGTATAATCAGCGCCGGGGAACTTGTCCCAGTCGGGGCGTTTTGAGATGATGATGGGGATGCAAAGTGAATCGTAGAACTCGCGGGTGAGTGTGAGCTCGTATTCCACCTGCGCTTCTGCCTCGTCCCATGTTGCATGCACCGTGTGCGACTCCATGAATGAGGTGATCTCGCGGAGACGGATCAGTGGGCGGGTCTGCTTGGTCTCGTACCGGAACGTGTTGACAATCTGGTAGTATTTCATCGGGAGATCAGCATGTGAGCGGAGCCAGAGCGCATACATCGGGTAGATGGCTGTCTCACTCGTAGGGCGGAGTGCTAACTTGACCTCCAGCGGAGTTGTGCCACCGTGAGTTACCCAGTAGACCTCGTCTTCAAAACCCTTGATGTGCTCGGCCTCTTTCATGAACTCCTGTTCGGGTATGAGCAGGGGAAATAGGGTCTCTTCATGATCCCGATCGAGCAGGTTGCGCAGCTGTGTGTACACATGCTTGCGGATGGCAAATCCGTACGGGTACCAGACATACAGTCCCTTGACCGGGTAGCGGACATCCATGATCTCTGCCCGCCACAGGATATCATTATACCATTCAGAAAAGTTCCCCTTTTGCGGCAGGGTGCCGGTGTCGTCGTCCATGATCCAGATCCTGAAATTTTACGTTACTAATTGTATGATTACCGGCGTAATAAAAGCCTCCACACACGCTGCGACAAAGACGAGTGGCAGAACATAGGATACAAATATCCGGGCCAGTTTCTGTGCCTCGCCTGCTGTATCGCCCCGGCCGTACCACTCTGAGATGAGCGACTGGGCGAGCAGGATGCCAAGGGCCCCGGAGAGGATGAAGGCCGGGATCTCAAAAACTCCGTGCGGGAGAAGTGCTGCTGCAATGAAAATCCATGAATGATCCGTGTGTATGATCTCCATGATTGCACCGATCACAACCCCGTTCAGGCTCATGATGAAGATCGTAAGAATTCCAAAGGACGCTCCCCCTAAAAAGAGCAGTATGCAGGCTTCTAAGTTGTTGATAAAGAGCTTGATACACATATCAAAAGGGTTATCAACATCAATCTGGCCGGCAACTTCTTTTTCAAAAAGTTTCATTAAGTTTTCTCCAACCTCAGGGTTTTGCGTGGTACCGACCCAGCCGACCGTGAGTGTGGCACAAAAAAGTAGGAAGGTGATGATGATCGCATTCGTGAGCGGGGTTTTAGACATACAGGACCATCCGTACCATATCACGGATTCCCGGTGCAAATCCAACAATGATCATTGCCAGCAATACGAGATGCCAGAAAGCCGGGTTTGCTTCCTTACGATAAAGCTGCATAATATAAATTGCTGGAAACAGAACAACCAGTTTTAAGGGAAACATTACAAATGCTGTTCCGGTCAGGTTTATGAGACCGGAACCAACCACGTGCTGTTCGACATACTGGACCGAAGGGTGCAGGTCAATACCATAACTTGTCGCGCTTGCGTCCAGCAACTGGCCGAAGAGGAGCGTGATATAAAGCGGGTCGGTTACGTACTTCCATAATAACACGTAGCGCATAAACGCCCAGACCAGCACAGTAGCTGTAAGTGCCATCAGGGGTATAATGGCAAGAACGAAGAGGTCTATATGGGTATGATTAATGCCCCAAGCCAGTAGCACGAGAGAGACTATAAATACTGCCATGATGCCGGCAAACACATAAAAAGTCAGGAAGCTTTTTGTCAATCCCTGCAGTGTGAGGTAGCGTGAGAGAAACAGCATCGCAATAGTGAAAAAAAAGAGCACGAAATAGATCAGTGGAGTCACAAGCAGGAACTGGAAATCTCCGGTTATCATACCGGTGTCCTGAACAACCCGCAGAACCCCTCCCAGTATGACATAGGGAAGAGTGGCAAGGATAAATGATGCATCAATCTTAAAACCAATATCAGAAAGCCAGGTTGACTGTGACATCCAGCGGTAGAGCAAATAAACTCCAAGAACAAGAATAATTGCATAGGTGAGGGTGTCAACTATATTATAGGGTTGTCCCATCCGGATGGGATCGATGTAATATTTGTATATGAAATCACTAATCATCCATGATCTAGAATGAGCGCAGATGCAATAAAATTACTTAAACCAAAAGTCTTTGACAAGTCCAAGTGGATGCAGCTTCCAAGGGATGTGGTGATAGGTCATGATGTGCTCGGCCAGCTCCCGGCTGTCTGCGAGGATCTCAAACTGGGTGCGTCAGCCCTTCTGGTTTCAGGTAAAAGCACGATGGATCTGGCCGGCAGCCGGGTTAAGAAGATCCTTGATACGGATTACGAGGTTGCCACCTTCCTTGCAGAAGAGATCAATGTTGCGATTATCAAAGACGCAGAGCAAGCTGCTGCGGATGTGGATTTCTTAATCGGTGTCGGTGGCGGGCGGGTGATCGATACCGCAAAGATCGTATCGTACAATATTGACCGCCCGTTCATCAGCATCCCGACTGCCGCATCCCATGATGGTATTGCCTCTGCCCGCGCATCTGTGCCCACTATTGAGGGTCACGCCTCGTTAGAAGCGCATCCTCCCATGGCAATTATTGCAGACACGGGGATCATCGCTTCTGCCCCGCACCGCCTTCTTGCCGCAGGATGTGCGGATGTGATATCGAATTACACCGCAATCCTTGACTGGGAGCTCGCCCACCGGGTGAAAGGTGAGCCTATGAGTGAATATGCGATTACGCTCTCGAAGATGACTGCAGAGATACTCGTCAAAAATGCACACCTTATCAAACCTCACCAGGAGCAGTCCGCATGGTTTGTGATAAAAGCGCTCGTATCAAGCGGGGTTGCGATGAGTATCGCCGGTTCATCGCGCCCGGCAAGCGGAGGCGAGCACAAGTTCTCCCATGCGCTCGATAAGCTTGCGCCGGGCAAGGCATTGCATGGCGAGAGTTGCGGTATTGGCACCATCATCTCCATGTACTTGCATGGCGGCGACTGGCGCAGTATCCGGTCATCACTAAAGATGATTGGGGCCCCGATTACTCCGGCTGATCTCGGGATTGAGGATGCGGTTGCCGTTGAAGCCCTGCTGATGGCAAAGTCTATCCGTCCCGAGCGCTTTACAATATTCGATATGGGTCTCACACGTGAATCCGCTGAAAAACTCGTGCAGATGCTTTACAAGGAGTGAGTGATGGTACGATGACAGACACAAAAACGAAGGTAACGCTCATGGGAACCGTGCTCGCAAAGCCTAATATAGAGTTCATCTATGAAGGTGAAGTTGCTGAATGCGATACCTGTAAGGTGAAAAAGGCGTGTCACAATCTCCAGAAGGGAAGGAAGTACCGCATTGTCACTGTCAGGACAACGCATCATGATTGTGCGGTGCACCTGAACGGTGCAACCGCAGTCGAAGTGATGGAGGCGCCCATCACTGCGCTTATCAATGCCGATATGGCAATTATCAACTCCCGGATAAAACCTGAACTGACCTGCAATAAATCCGATTGCCGGAGTTACCCCCTCTGCCGGCCGGATGGGGTTACGGATGGTGACAAGTATGTCGTTATCGATGTGCTGGGCAATGCACCTGATATCTGCGAAAAGGGCCGGGCACTGAAACTGGTCGAGATACGGCCTGCATAATTCCACAACCAATTTTATTGTTCTGCGACCTGCCAGAGCCACTCCGCAATCCGGACCAGTTCATCGTATCTCTCCAAATCTGCACACCACCTTTTTGGTATTGAGTCAAATCCCCAGTATGCCCCCGCCAGTGCACCACAACATGCACCAACCGTATCGGCATCCCCGCCAAGATTGATCGCTGAGAGGATCGCTCCCTCAAAAGTACTGGCGTTCATGAAACAGGACAGGGCCGCATGAGAGCAGAGTACTGCGTCCAGCGATGGGTTCTTGTCATATCCGGGATAATTTCCCAGCACTGCATGCACCTCCGGGTCAGTGCAGAGCGAGAGGGCGTGGCGAAATGCACGCGACCGGGAAATCCCGCGACACATGTCACTAACCATGACGTTCAGGAATGCAGAGCAGTGGCCAGCAACTGGATCATAGTGTGTGAGTCGCGAGCAGACCATGCTCATTCCATATACCTCAGGAGCTGGATAGAAGATCCCGAGCGGGAACCCCCTCATCACACTCCCGTTTGTCCGGCTGCTGCCACGACGCTGGTGCACGAGCCATGTGGCATGGTGCGGCACGGTCCCGGATTTGACCAGATCAAAGAATAAGGATGATGTTGGACCGTACCATTCCGGGCGTTTTTCGTACCCGGAAAATAACCGTGATATAAGGTCTTTTTGGTTGAATCCCTTGCATGAAGCGAGCGATTCTGCAACTGCCATTGCCTGCAGGGTGTCGTCAGTGATTTCACCTTTTTTCCGGAAATGGCGCCCACCGGGACGCATATCAGTCACCCACGCTTCAGATTGCAGAGATCCTTCCAAAGGCGCACCCATCGCATCCCCAATTGCGAACGCAATTAATGATCCAACGTGCCGCAGGTTTCCAGATATAAATGTCATCAAAAAACTATATGTGTTGATCAAAAAATAGTATCTCTTTGGAGAAGGTGATAGTGTGCAAAAAGAAGAGTTGCTACATTTACATATGCTAATGATTCACATCAAGAAGTATTACGAAGGCATCACCAACGAGGAAATCCAGACCGAACGCTATACCTCGCTGGAAATCTCTCCTGTTCATATTCATAAAGACAAAAAAGCCCACAAAGATGCTCTCCTCACGCTTGGGGATGAGATTGTTTCCCATATCCACGGCAAACCGTTGCCTGTGGTGAACTATTCTTCAGACGCTGCATCGCAAAAAGTTGCCGCAGAACATTAACCGTTATGGATGAGGCGCTGGCATTCCGGGAGATGATCTCCCGCATCCTCATTTTACCGCCCGGTGATGATGCGATTGTTGCGGTAAAGATCGATGTCTGCAAGAAGTACCGTCTCCACGCGGTACCAAAAAATTCAACTATTCTTGCAGCTGCCTTACCGGAGGAGAAAAAGTGCCTGCGGAAGATCCTGCTGGTCAAACCCACCCGCACCCTTTCGGGTGTTGCTCCTGTTGCGGTAATGACCTCACCGGCCCCCTGTCCGCATGGGAAGTGTCTTCCCTGCCCCGGAGGACCTGAGCATCCCTACCAGTCTCCCCAGAGTTATACCGGTGAAGAGCCTGCTGCCCTCCGGGCACGGGAGCATAACTATGATCCGTTCATGCAGGTGCATGCCCGGCTTGAACAGTTCGAACAACTTGGGCACCGGGTGGATAAGGTAGAATTGATTGTCATGGGCGGAACCATGACCGCCCGGACTCCTGAATACCAGGAGCAGTTTGTCTCGCGCTGCATAGAGTCGATGAATACATACCCCGGGGGCAGTCCGGCACCCGAACCTCCTGATGTCACTTCCGTTGAGGACAATAATGAACTATCGTCAATCCGCTGTATTGCAATCACATTCGAGACCCGGCCGGACTGGTGCCGGCGCGAGCATATCGACCGGATGCTTAACCTTGGCATAACGAAGGTGGAACTTGGCGTTCAGCATGTGGACGATGCAATTCTAACATATAACCGGCGCGGGTGCACGGTTAAAGATACCATTTTGGCCAATACGCTGCTCCGCGATGCCGGGCTCAAGGTCGGGTTCCATATGATGCCAAACCTCCCCACCTCCACTCTTGAGTCTGACAGGAAGATGTTCGATACAATCTTTACCGATCCCCTGTTCATGCCGGATTTCCTCAAGATCTATCCGACGCTTGTCACACCGGGCTCAGAGATCGAGCAGCACTGGGAGCAGGGGATCTATGCCCCCTACCTTGAAGAAGATCTCATTGATCTCATTGCATACGCAAAATCCCACATCCCCGAGTTCATACGGCTCCAGCGGATCCAGCGAGATATTCCGGCCAAACTGATCGTTGCCGGTTCCCGGCATTCCAACTTCCGGCAGCTGGCCCAGAACCGGATGAAAACCACAGGTAGAACGTGCCGCTGTATCCGCTGCCGGGAGATCGGCCGCCTTCCCTCTGTTGCAAAATCCGAGATGCGCCTGAAAAAGTACGAGTGTTGTGGGGGGACAGAGCACTTCATCTCAGCGGTTTCTAATGATTCCCTGATCGGGTTTACCCGCCTGCGGTTCCCCTCGAGGGTCTACCGCCCCGAACTGGAGAATGCGGCCCTGATGCGGGAACTGCATGTCTACGGAAGTATTGTACCTGTGGGTAGCGATGCGGATTCTGAAGAATACCAGCACCGTAATTACGGTCGGGCTCTACTGGCTCTCGCAGAGGAGACTACTATTGCTGCAGGATACTCCCGCCTTGCCATCATGAGCGGTATGGGTGTGCGCCCGTATTACCGGAGGCAAGGCTATGAACGTGCGGGACCATATATGGTTAAGGAGATGCAATGAACCCGGCGACAACTGCATTTATCCGGCAGCGTTTTTTTGAATATTATAAAAAGACCGTGCTCGTTGCACCCCCGGCACTCGAACAGCGCGAATGGGGTTTTGTGCTCTTCAATCCCGGTGCATCAGAGATGCGTATGCGAAGGCACATGGGATTCTCCGACAAAGACGAACTCTTTGAGTACCTTAAAAATCTCGTGCCGCAGCACACCTATTACTCGACTGCCTATTACGAGAGACCGGATGCCGGAACAATGGCAGAGAAGGGTTGGTGCGGGGCCGATCTGATCTTCGAT
>JANYBK010000087.1 GCA_025360805.1 Methanomicrobiales archaeon | reverse complement strand
GAGAGTTCGTCAAGTGTTGGAACTTGTTGATTCAACAGTCCACTGCCGTTTGTTGAATGTTAATGACGAGATAATTCGGATTACCAGAATGTTTGGAGCGGGCTTTGAAAAATATTATTCCTGAAAAAATAACTGCCGAATGTCGGATCAACCAACGGATGTTAGATAGAATTAGATTTTTTCTATAGATTGATAATTACCATGTTTTTCAATGTTGAGTTTGCAAGCAATGTGCAACTGAACAAAACCATAGTAGTTCGCAGGGTAACACCTTGCCCAGCGAGGTCCCGACGAGGCGACCGAGCGACCCCGAAGGGGTGGGCTTACTCATAAGTATCAAAAAGGATTCCGGCTTCTTTCTGATAGAATTCTATGAGAATCTACCGAATAACTACAAAGAATTAAAAAGTGAATGCAGGATTCATCCACTCTTCACACCCACGTCATCGCTGCCAGCCCGACAAGAAACCCCAGAATTGTGCCGCCATTCAATGGCGGAAGTCCGGCTTGGGGTTTTCCTGACATGACAAAAAACATGAGCACGCAGAGACCGGCTAATGATCCAATGATCGCACCAAGCGCGGGAAGATTGATGAGACCCCCAAGTTTTGCCCCTTTTAAGAAAACATTAGCCGAGACAACCAGTATGGAGGGCATGATCAGGTCGCCCATACCGATAATGAAAGCAGCCCGTTCTCCGCCATCGCCCAACTTTCCGATACCATCCTTGATAAACGAGTAGTCCCTGCGCTTGGGAATGACAAAAAGAATCGGCGTCTTGAGATCGATGACTCCTTCAGCGAGCGTGATCATGTGTTTAGTCTTATAGACTGATATCGCATCATATACCGCGAGCAGGATTAGAAGGATGACAACTGGCAGAACATCTAGAGATATCCCAAAGATCGCAGCTACGCCGGCGCCTATCAGGATGCCGAGCGCATCGATCACGTACCATTCCGGGAATTTATACAGTAGCGCCGTTGCGAGTATCGACAATACCAACACAACAATGTTTGCAATATCTGAAACTCCCATTGCTACATAGACAAGGGCAGCAAAAATATATGCAAAAGTGAAAAAAAGCGAGAGCCCGATGACTGCTGCGATCACTTTTTTCATATCATATTTGATTAAGACGAGCAAGAAACCGGTAAATACCAGCAGGATCACGATAAAGATGACCGGGTTTTCAAGCGAAGCGGGATCTTCAAATGCAACAATCCCGGACGCCTTCACCGACAGGGAGAGCAGAAGTGCCCCGATCTCTACTGCGAGGAGCAGGAGCGGCATTGCAAGAAGGGGGATGAGATTTTTTATTTCCATGCGGGTGCTTCCAAAAATATAGTTAATTAATTACTGTGCTCTCATCATCTAAAAGTGTGTATTTACACTACTTTTAACGCAATTCTTATTATCCACAGGGACACAATCAAATTGTATGGACGAGCTCGACCCCGGGATATACCGATATGCCAACGAGGAGAACATAATCCATAAAATCGACTCGTTTCTGTTGGACGACCGCGCGCTCGTCAAAGAGTACATCAACATAACTAGAGCGCAGAAGGGTATTAAATTAGTCAGGGTTGCCGGGATTCTGGATGGGCTAAAAGCCTGGAGAGTCGTTATCAATAAACCTTTCAGGAAATGGACCCTTGATGATATTTACGAGGGAGTCAACTTCATACGAAATAAAAAGAATTACAAAACATCCACGGCAATTCTCTATATCTCTCTCCTGAAATCGTTTATCACATGGATGATCACGGCGAAATATTCTAAGATTTCCCTGGAAGAGATCATAAAAATTCAGTTACCGAAAAATGAAGGAAACTCGTTCAAATCGGGCGATATCCTCACCGAAGAGGAAGTAAAGATAATCCTCTCATGCTGTGTATCCGAACGGGATCGGGCTCTGATTGCGTTGCTCTATGATGGCGGGTTTCGGATGATCGAAGCTGCGATGATGACATGGGCGGATCTCGATTTCCAATTTCCCGACAGAATCACTGCACGGACTTCCCAAAAGACGTACGTTCCCCGCATGGTATCCCTCATGTCCTGTAAAGATCTGGTTTCTGCATGGAGGGAACATTATCCCGGAGATCCATCCGGAAATAATCCCGTATTCGTTACACGTGACGGCACAGCATTCAAATACAACACAGCATATGAGGTTATCAAAGGGATACGGAGACGGGCAATTAAAAAAGGGCTGGACCCGAAACGAATCAAATTACACCAGTTCCGCCGGGCGTCGATCACTCATGAGGTCAACAAGGGCCGTCCAATCTCGCATATCTGTATCGAGCGGTGGGGCCGGGCCTATTCCCCTATGATCGAAGTATATGCCAAACCAAGTGAGCAGGATGTCCTGAAGTCAAAGATGGAGATATTGGGTATTGAGCCGAAACGGGATTATGTGAAACGAAAGAGCGCCATGCAGCCGGTCCAGTGCCCGGACTGCGGAACGGTAAACGGTCCTACGCTCAAATTTTGCGGGACGTGCGGGCGCTCTTTGACCGGCGATAGTCTGACGAAGATGGAACGGATGAAACGGGACATTTATGAAAATCCCGATGAACTTATTGCATTCCTCCAGGACCTCAAAAAAGAGCGGGATGGCAAGGCATCATAATTTTTTCTCTCGGACTGATGCCATCATCAGAACATTCATCGGGTCCAACCGGGATATTATCTTATCATGCCCGATGCCCGCGACCTCTCCAACAGGGCTGTTGAACTCGCCGAGTCCGGTCAGTACGACGAGGCACTCGCACTCGTGAACAAGGG
>JANYBK010000086.1 GCA_025360805.1 Methanomicrobiales archaeon | reverse complement strand
ACCAATCGAGGGGATTGGATGGCTCAGGAAAACGATATAAAATACTTTGTAAGGGTTGGAACCACCGATCTCGATGGTACCAAATCCGTGAGGGTTGCCCTCACCGGCATCAAGGGTGTCGGCAGGCATACCTCCACGGTTGTTTCCCGAATGGCGAAAGTTGACGAGTACGCATTGCTCGGTCGCCTTGATGAGGAGTCGGTAAACCGGCTCCGGACCGCTATTGAAGAGTACACCACAAAGATTCCGGCATGGATGTCAAATCGGCCGAAAGATGTGTACACTGGCGAAACAAAGCACCTCTTGGGTGCTGATGTCACTCTCGCAAACGACGAAGACATCAACCTCATGAGAAAAATCCGGTGCTACAAGGGCATACGGCATGAGACCGGACAGAAAGTCCGCGGTCAGCGCACCAAGTCGACCGGCAGAACCGGTAAGACTGTTGGTGTGAGCAAGAAGAAAGCCGGAGGAAGCTAATCATGGGATACCCCGGAAAGAACCACAAGTCCTACCAGACCCCAAAGCGCCCCTTTGAAAAGACGCGCATCGAATCAGAAACGCGCCTTGTCATAGAATATGGGCTGCGCAACAAGCGTGAAGTCTGGAAGGCCCAGGCAGACCTGCGCAAATACCGCAAGGGTGCCCGTAACCTTCTCGTGCTCGCATCAAGTGCCGCCGACAAGCACGTTTTCGAGGCAAAGAAAGACGAGCTTCTCAGTCACCTCCAGCGTGCAGGACTTCTTGGTCCCGATGCGGATATCGAAGCTGTGCTCTCGCTCAAGGTACAGGCACAGCTCGACCGCCGGCTTCAGACAATGGTACACCGCAAAGGACTCGCCCGCTCGCCGAAACAGGCGCGGCAGATGGTCACCCACGGTCATATCGCAATTGCCGGAAGGCGTACCACCATCCCCGGCTACCGTGTCAACCGGATTGAAGAAGGACAGATCGCCTATTACGGTCCGTCCCCATTCGTCAGTGACTCGAATTCCGAGAGGACCCGAATCGCAAAACCGGCAAGCAACCCCAAAGCAGCTCCCCAGCAGGGATACTCGCGTGGAGGTAGATAATGGCAGCAAACGACAAGGAAAAATGGGGCATCGCCCACATCTTCGCGTCTTTCAATAACACTATCATCACCGTAACAGATCTCTCTGGTGCAGAGACTGTCACAAAAAGCAGTGGTGGTATGGTTGTCAAGCAGGACCGGAACGAGAGTTCCCCGTATGCTGCCATGCAGATGGCAGGAAACGTTGCCCAGGCAGCCCGTGAAAAGGGTATTGTCGGTGTCCATGTCAAGGTGCGTGCACCCGGACAGGGCAAGCAGCGCAGCCCCGGGCCCGGTGCCCAGGCAGCCATCCGTGCACTTGCTCGTGCAGGTATGCGCATAGGTCGCATTGAAGATGTTACACCCGTTCCCCACGACTCATGCCGCGCTAAAGGCGGCCGACGTGGCAGGAGAGTGTGATGCAGATAGAATTCGCCAGTCTGGACGACTCCTTGGCGCGATTCACTCTCTCGGGAGCAAGCCCGGCCTTTGCCAACGCCTTCCGGCGGGCAATGATCAGCGAAGTGCCAACCCTCGCAATCGAAGATGTGCGCATTTATAACAATACCAGTGCGCTCTTTGACGAGATGCTGGCCCACCGCCTTGGGCTGATCCCCATCAAGACCGATCTCTCATCCTATTCAACACAGGCTAAATGTACGTGTGGCGGGGCAGGATGCCCGGGCTGCACTGTGACCTTCACCTTAAGCGCCGAAGGCCCCCGCATGGTCAGTTCCAACGATCTGATCCCGGCGGACCCAAAAGCGGTACCGGTGTTTGACAATGTGCCCATAGTCAAGCTGACTAAAGGGCAGACCCTTGTCCTTGAAGCAAAAGCAGTCCTCAATACCGGCAAGGAGCACGCAAAATGGCAGCCGACCCAGGTCTGCGGGTATAAAAATCACCCCGTAGTCTCGATCAGCGAAGCCTGTGATGCCTGCGGTATGTGCGTGGAAGAATGTCCCCGCAAGGTACTTGCAGTTCGTGGCAAGAAAGTCGAAGTAGTCAATGGTAAACTTCCCGACTGTTCCATGTGCAAGCTCTGTGAAAAGGCATGCATGGCGAGCGGTATCGGTGATGAACCGGCAATTCGTGTAAACGCCGAAGCAGACCGCTATATTTTTGTGGTTGAGGGCGATGGTTCACTGCCGGTAAAAGAGATCATGAATCGGGCACTTCTGTATATCAAGGAGAATTCAGACGAGCTGGAACACCAGTTAGGCGAAATATCAGGGGATGAAAAGAAATGACAAGAATTGTGGAAAAGACGAACCCCCGTCTTACCAGCCTTATCTTACTCTTGAAGAACAAGTCACGAGAGAATGAGGCCAAAATCTGGCGCGAGATCGCAAGCAGGTTAGAGACCCCCAACAGGAATTATGCTGAAGTCAACCTCTCGAAGATCAACCGCTATGCCCAGAATGGTGAGACGATTATCGTCCCCGGCAAAGTGCTCGGCAGCGGTCTGCTTGAGCAGTCCGTCAAGGTTGCAGCGCTGAACTTTTCAGCTTCAGCCACCAGCAAGATCAATGACGCAAAGGGACAGTGTATGACAATTGAGCAGCTCCTGCAGGACAACCCGAAAGGCAGCGGTGTCCGGATCCTGAGGTGAAAAAAATATGGTAACAATTATCAACGGTGACGGACTGCTTCTCGGGCGTCTCGCAAGCCTTGTCGCACAGCGCGGGCTTGCCGGCGAAACGATTGCGATTGTCAACGCAGAAAAAGTAATCATCTCCGGCAGCCGTGCACGTGTACTTGGCAACTACAAGCACAAGGTGGAACGCGGCGCCAGCGGCAATCGCTGGGGACCGTTTGTCCCGCGCCGGCCTGACAATCTCATGAAGCGGACGATTCGTGGCATGCTCCCATACAAACGCCCCCGTGGTGTTGAGGCCATGAAGCGTATCAAGTGCTACGTCGGTGTTCCTGTAGAGTTTGTCGGCAAAGAGATGGAAGTACTTGAAGACGCACACATGAAACGTCTGAACAACCCGAGTTATATTTCCCTCGGAGCTGTGAGCACGTTCCTCGGAGCAAAGTTCTAGAGGCTTGGTCCCCATGGTAAAGATCATTAACACAAGCGGAAAACGCAAGACTGCGATTGCACGGGCAACCTTAAAGGCAGGTAAAGGCGTAATCCGGGTTAACTCCGTACCGCTCGAACAGTACGGCTCGGATGTCACCCGGATGAAGATCTCTGAACCCCTCCTCCTGGTACCCAATGCGGTAAACGGCATCGATGT
>JANYBK010000022.1 GCA_025360805.1 Methanomicrobiales archaeon | reverse complement strand
GCTTCCCTGACGCCCGACCAATCCAGGAAAGCTAAGACATGGAACAAACGTGACCATGCGGTGGTGTGCCAATGAAAAAGGAGCGGATACCGACACACCCGCTCCCACGAAAGGCACCACCAAGCGCCCACACAGCGAACGGAGTGCGGCTCCGCCCCATACGGGGCGGTCCGCAGATTCCTATGTTCGCTGTGTCCGAAGAGAAACTTGGTGGTTTTATCGTGGGACAGCAGAACCCTAGACCGAGTTCAGAATTTATGTTTGCGTCAAAAAACTTATTGCTTTGGTTGCTCCTTTTAGAAATTGTCGATGCACGAGCACCGAGCTATGCCGCAAGAATACCACTGCCCTGCTAACTCGCAATGGCCCGAAGACCGGCCGGGGATCAAATCGTCACGAGGTAGCAGTTTAGTCATTGTGCATGGCGGTGGTGGCGGTGCCGTGGCCGGTGGGGCAGCCAGTGGGGAGTGGGTCAAAGCGAGATGCTTGCAGAGGCGGGAGGCGATCAGACGGCATGGGCAAACAGCGCGTCTTGAGGGAACTGTTTCCTGATAATCAACAATTGTAGTGCCAGAATCCACTTTTACCCCAAGAATATGAGCAATTGATAGTCCTGCTGCACCCATCTCTTCGCAGGTAATTGCTGCATCTTTTCCTAATCCCACCCAAGATGACGTATGCACCGAACCGGTTGCTACAAATTCATTGGCAGGATCGAGCGTTTTTGCTAATCCTACAGGAAGAGATGGTGCCAATGCTCGTGCCAGCGCAGCTTTACGCTCAAGCGGTGGTTGTACCGAAGCAGTATTAAGCTCAACCGCATCACCATACCATGACCGTTCAAACGAAACACTCCAGGCTCTTTTGCCAAGAGATGCAGCATTCACTGCTTCAACTTTACGATAATCACCAGTTGGGGATAGAAGCAGTTTATCTCCCATAACAAGAGGCTTTTGACCGCGATACAATCCAGCCACTTCATCCTGAAAAAGTGCAAGGCCCGTGTGCACATCGATAACTTTCACAGTCCCGTTGGAGGCAGACACCACGAGATTTCCATTAAGCAATACCGGCTCAGTTACCACCGGACTGGTAAAATGTGCAACAACCTGTAGGTCACCATTTTCACGGTTAACTTTTACAAGTAAGCCATCTTTGCCTTTGCCAATGCCGAACCAGAGCGAGCCTTCAAATAAAAGCGGTCTTGATGCCTGATCCGCCGAAAGATCTGTTTTCCACAAAACGGTTCCTGCCCGGCGAACAACGGCATGAGCAATGCCATCTTTAGTAACGGCAATTATTGCATTGTCATGAAAAAAAGGAGCTGCCAATAACGGAAGATTAAACGAAATTGACTCGGTTAAGGCACCACCGGAAGTATAGAGATTAACAGAACCATCGCTACGCACTACCACAATCTGAGAGTCGACCATAGTCATTGAAACCACCGTTTGCCCTGCCGAAATAGCCCAGGCTCTTTCGGGCTGAACCGATGGAGCTGCACCTGCAAGAGACGCAATAACACTTAAAAATATCATTACCTTTTTCATAGCGATGTCCTGCCTTAAAGTTAGCACATTAAAAATCACTGTTTTGGAAAGCGATAAATTTTACCGTCTCCACCGCCGAAGAAAGCGCCCATAGCAATACCATCAAAAGCCATGCGTGAACGGTTGGGTCCATCAAGAACAGCGCTTGGCCAAGACATTAAACTAATGCCAGTAACTCTATTGACCGCGTAAAGTCGATTATCATCGGCGCTAAAATAGGTAATATTGCTCGCCGAAATGGGTGTGCTGGCAATATTCCCAAGGGCTCCGTAGCTCCAAAGGCGTGTTGCCATTGCCCCATCATCACGCAAGGAAAAAAGCGAATCTCCTGCGGGGCAATAAAGGCCGGCTGGTGCTACCAGATAATAGTTTGGACCGGCAGTTACATTTGCTCCTAGCGCATACGTCCATCGGAATGTAGATAGATTGGCAGAAAGAGAATATAAGGTTTTGCCTCGAGGCGCACAATAAAGTGTAGGAATCGCTGAAGC
>JANYBK010000021.1 GCA_025360805.1 Methanomicrobiales archaeon | reverse complement strand
CAACACCTGCATGGACAAAAAACCAGATAGATCCTGATTGCCTTTGCTTTTTTAGTGGGCACTTTTTGTCTGACATATCCTTTTTTTTGAATCTCCCATATCCGGACCACTGCATCTCTCTCATGAATCTCAGGAGTTTTTCACTTTCACCCTGCGCACGGTGACGGGTTATATAGCGGGCACAGCAACGCCATAGTACGACAAAAAGGTGGTCGGGTATGATGGAAAAAGCAGGATATATCCAGCGGATCGGGTACAGCGCATTTGACAGTGAAGGAAATGTTCATCCGGTGATCGAACTCCATATCCTTGGAACCCGGTATGCAATACGGCGTTCCGATCTCTCAAAGGCTGTCTCCGGTCACGTTTTTGTGCAGGTGGAGGAGCTCACCCACCAGTGGCAGCAATACTACCTTGGAGCGGTAAAGGGGCTTGCACAGGTCTCGGTCTCCGGTAAAGCCCTGAACCTTGAGTTGTTCGATGCCGGGAATTTCACAGTCTCCTTAAATTCACTCCGTGGCGTGATGTACGGAAAAGAGCGTCTGGCAACCATAGGTAAGATTCCGGCACAGTCTGCCATCAGCGCCCGCCGGGGTGTTTACGGGCAACAGCAGATCAGCGCTGTTGTATAAAAAGGATGGACGGATTTAGAAACCGGCTGAGATTTCCGTGCCATGATCACTAGCAGTCCGTCCGAAACTCTCTTTTTTCCGGTGAAATCGTACAACATTAATAGTTCTGTGACAGATGATCATGTGTGGAGCAGAACCCCTCTCTTTTATCCGGAAATCCTGAAGTGAACCGGCACAAAGAAACAGTGATTACGAGCATGGATACAACAGAGACATTGTACCGGGATCTGGTGGAATGCCAGCAGGACCTGATTGTCAGGTTCAACTTAGAAGGCCGGCTACTCTTTGTGAACTCCGCTTACTGCGAAGCGGTAGGAAAATCAAAAGAAGCATTGGCCGGCAGCGTGTTCATGCCGGTCACCAGTGATCGGTATTCTGATGTCATTGCCACCCATATGACCCAACTCTTTCGCCCGCCATTTGTCTGCACAGTGGAACAGTGGATCCAGACGCCTAAAGGAATGCGATGCTTCAGCTGGTCGGCAAAGTCTGTGTTGAACGATTCCAAAACCGTTGAATCGGTTGTTGCCACCGGCCATGATATCACCCGGATCAAGAGTGAGCAGCGGGCAATAAAAAAGAAAGAAGAGGAGTTGTTGCTTGCCATCGAGAGTGGCAACCAGATGTATTACACCCACACCCCTGATCATACCATGATGTTTGTGAGCCCGCGCCTAAGGGCACTTCTTAAGTGCTCCCAGAATGAAGGAAAACGCACCTGGACTGATTACCTTACTGATAACCCGATTAATGCCGCAGGGCTTGAACGGACGATCAGGGCTATTGCATCCGGAAGGCGCGAGCCCCCCTACCGGTTGGAGATGATCTCCGGGGATGGGAGAATCATACGGTTCGAAGTCAATGAGATCCCGCTTGTGAAAAATGGAAAGACAGTCTCGATAGCGGGTTGCGTTACTGATATTACTGATAAAGCGCTGGTTGAAGAGGGACTTGCCGAGGCCGAGGTTCTGATTCCTGACCTTGCCGTCTCAAAAAAGCGCATCGTCGGTCATCCTGTGTATCCCATTTCGCCCAAGAAAAAACCGCTTGGCTTTTTCCAGTCCCTCTTTTCCCGGAAGCGTGATGAGTAAGAGGATAACGTTCCCCCTTAAAACCCACTGAATCTTAAAAGAACACGAATTTGCTGATGCATCACCCTTTTTTTTAATTACTTCCCTATCCAAAACTATTATGTCCCTTACCCCCAACCACACAACCATCAGATCCAGTTAACTATGATGAACAAAAACAGGACCTGGGCCGGCGCACTCATATTCATCGGGACTACATGGTTCCTGATGGCGATCATCGTCTCCGAGGCGCTCTATCCGGGTTATCATGTCACCAGAATGGTCAGCGATCTCGGGGTTGGATCAACAGCTTCGATCTTCAACTCCGCGATCTTCGGTTTTGGCCTCATGCTCATCGCAGCTGCATTCCTGCTCCATACAGCGGGAATCAACCGCTGGTTTCTTGTCTTGCTGGTCTTGATCGGACTCGGAGCTGCTGGTGTCGGGATCTTTCCTGAGAACATTGTTGTCCCGCATTCGATCTGTGCGATCACGGTCTTTGTCTGCGGGGGTTTGTGTGCGATCCTTGGATACCGGGTTTTTAGTGTCCCATGGTCTTGGATCTCTCCGGTACTGGGGGTCATCACCCTTGTTGCTGTAGTGCTGCTCGGGATGAAGATCTATCTTGGTCTGTCCGCTGGTGGCATGGAACGGATGATTGCCTACCCGCTCATCATATGGGCAATTGGCACCGGGGCATATCTGATGGCTCCGGAACAGGGATAAAAAAAGATTTTTTCGCGCTTATTTCCTGCCATGCTCACGTCAGTACTCATCCAAAGAACGTTTGGTTACCTACCCGGTTTTGCTTTTTTTATCGCATACAGCAGTTCTTTTGTGAGAAGCAAGGCTCAGGTATTCCAGTGAATAGTTGGATGCTTTTCCTTTGACATTGGTCACCTGGTTTCAACCTGAATAAAGACTGCTCAGATCCGGCAGTATCAGGTAACCCTCTGTCTCATTTCCAATCTCTTCGTACATACCAGACAGGTAGAAATAGCCGACAAGAGCAGAGGTGAGGGCATCGAGCTGGTCGTGGTTAATCGGCTCCTTCTCCGTATGAGGAATAATTCCCATTGCCATCAGATCCTTTTCAAGTTGCCGGAGATTGATCTTCTTTCTTGGGAACTGTAAAATATCCTGTGCAGCGCCGGGGTAACTCTCGATCACTGTATAACCCGCATCCCGGAAGATACGTGACAGCCTGATTCCCCGCAAGGTGAGGTTCTGCATACTTTTAATCAGCGTCGGATATACCCCGATTCCCCGCTTTCTTAAAATCCGTTCGCACTCCCGCATGATCCCGTATTTCCGGCATTGGCAGGTGTCGTGAACGCAACACCTACCCGCAGGCAGGCCCAGGGACGAATCGATCGAGATGAGTCCACCTCCGCTATTTTCAACAAGCCGTAAGATATTCTCATCTGATGAGATCAGCGAGAGGTATGCATTCCTGCCGCGAAAGACACAGATCCCAGATGGACGTTGCTCTGAACTGGTGAGATCGATCCCGATACAGAGCGGTTGCTCGTCATTGGATCGAATCCGTGTCAACAAGGTATCAATAGTGATCATACATATCCTCTCATTGGAGACCCCTTCCACTAAAAAAAGTTGTATCGCTATTAAAAATCCAGCCCCCGTCCTGAAAGTTAAAAGGGAAATCTCCTTAAAGGATCAAAAAAAGAATTATTTCCCCTTCTTAACACAATCCGCGATATAAGACCCGGCCTTTGTTGTCCGTGCCGAACCACCCATATCTTTGGTCACCACGCCGTCTTTTATGCTCTGCTCGATGGCAGTGACGACTGCGGCAGCTGCTTTGTGCTCCCCGATATGATCGAGCAGCAACGATCCCGCCCAGATGGTTGCAATCGGGTTTGCAACACCCATACCCTTGTACTTCGGTGCCGAACCGTGGATAGGCTCGAACATCGATGTGCCCTTTGGGTTGATATTGCCACCGGGGGCCAAGCCAAGCCCGCCTTGGATCATGGCGCCGAGATCGGTGATAATATCGCCAAACATGTTGGGGGTGACTACGACATCGAACCATTCCGGGTTCTTGACAAACCACATAGTGACAGCGTCAACGAAGTTGAAATCGGTCTTGACATCGGGATACTTCTTTGCAGTCTCGGTAAATACGTCCCGCCAGAGACCATACACGTCTGAGAGCACGTTTGCCTTGTCCACTGATGTGAGTTTCTTCTGCCGTTTCATGGCAAGGTCAAAGGCATAGGTTTGGACCCGGCGTGAACCTTCGCGGGTGATAACCCCTATCTGGTACGCAATCTCTTCGGCGTCGCTATCAACATCGAGGCCGAACTTCACGCTGTACATATCGCGGATTACGTTGAGTTCTTTCTTCTCATGTTTCTTAAAGCGGGAACCGATCCCAACGTAGAAGTCCTCGGTGTTTTCCCGCACTACAACAAAGTCAATATCTGCTGGAGTCTTGCCGGCAAGCGGGGTTTCGACGCCGTTTAAGAGCTTGATAGGCCTTAGATTGACGTACATGTCGAAATGGAAACGAAGGGCTAAAAGGATGCCTTTTTCAAGGATCCCCGGCTTCACCCGTTCGTCGCCAATTGCACCGAAATAGATTGCCTTAAACTTTGAGAGTTCCTTAAGTTCCTCTTCAGTGACAAGTTTTTTTGAATTGATATACCGGTCAGCCCCGATATCGAAATCTGTCCACTGGATTTCGAAATTATATCTCTCCCCAGCAGCTTCCAGTACCTTCTTTCCTTCGGCCACGATCTCCGGGCCGATCCCATCGCCACCAATGGCAGCTATCTTGTACATACCGGCACCTCCTTAAGATTTTTTGCATATTCCACAAGACCGCCAGCATCGATGATACCCTGCATGAACTCCGGCACAGGTTCGGTCTTAAACTGTTTTCCATCTGCTTCGATGATTCCTTTTTTGACATTGAGGGTGATCTTTGCCCCGTCAGCAATCTTGTCTGTATCCTTACACACAACAGGAAGTACCCCGACATTCACGGAATTCCGAAAGAAGATCCGGGCAAACGACTGGGCGACAACAACGTTTACTCCTCCGCCAAGGAGAGCGAGCGGGGCGTGTTCGCGGGAAGAGCCACAGCCGAAGTTTCGTCCTCCGACTACAATATCTCCCGCCTTCACTTTCTTTGCATACTCATCCCGTGTACCTTCAAAAGCGTGCTTTGCGAGTTCTTTTGGATCATAGATCGTCAGGAACCTGCCCGGAATGATGGCATCGGTATCGATATCGTCTCCAAACTTCCAGACCCGCATATTCTGTGCTGCCTGCGGGGGGTTCATTACACCCTTTTTAATGGGTACTGACTTTTTTGCGGTCAAGATTACACCTCCCTTGGGTCTGTGATAACACCCGTGATCGCACTTGCTGCCGCAGTAGCAGGAGAGCAGAGGTATACCTTACCCTCGGTGCTTCCCTGTCGGCCTTTGAAGTTCCGGTTCGAAGTCGACAGCGACACCTCTCCGGGTGCTAACAGCCCGAATGCCCCGCCCATGCAGGGTCCGCAACAAGGTGCTTCTACGAGTGCTCCGGCCTTGACAAACTTCTCTATGAGCCCGGCCTTTAAGGTCTTTAAGTACTCATCCCGGGATGCCGGAATGATGATGACCCGGACATTCCGGCTGAACTTTTTCTTGCCCAGCACTTCTGCTGCTTCTTTCAGATCTTCATACCGCCCGTTCGTGCACGAACCGATGAAGACCTGATCTACGTGCATTCCGGCAACCTTGCTGACCGGTACTCCCGTATCCACATTGTGCGGTACTGCTACCTGTGGCTCCATATCCGAGACTTTGTAGGTGCGTTTGCTGGCGTATTGTGCATCATCATCGCTCTTAAGTTCAAACGACTTCATCTTGCGCCGCCCCTTCATGTACTCCCATGTGATCTTATCGGGAGCAACAATGCCGGCTTTTCCACCCATCTCGATTGCCATATTGCAAAGCGTCATCCGGCCGGCCATATCCAGTTTCGAAATTGTTTTTCCGGCAAATTCAATTGCCTGATAGGTTGCGCCATCGGCCCCGATATTTGCTGCAATCGACAGGATCAGGTCTTTTGCCCCGACCCGCTCTTGAAACTTTCCCGATACCTCGGCTCGGATCGTTTCGGGCACCTTGAAATACAGAGCACCGTATTTCAGGACAAAACCCATATCGGTAGAACCGATACCGGTAGCAAAGGCTCCTGTAGCACCGTACATGCAGGTATGGGAATCTGCACCAACTACGATTTCACCTGGCGCAGCTCTGCCCTTTTCGAGAACCACCTGGTGACAGACACCTTCATTGATGTCATAGTTGTGTATCCCCTGCTCTGCTGCAAACTTCCGCATGTAGACATGGTTTTCTGCAGCCGGAATCGAATCTGCCGGAATCTGGTGGTCAAAGAGCATGATGACGTGTTCCGGGTCAAAGACTTTGGATCCACCCATCTCGTAGAACTTCTGTATGGCAAGCGGTCCGGTAATATCATGAATCATCGCCCCATCTATTGGTGCCATGACCACTTCACCGGCTCGTATATCGATGCCACATTTTTGAGAAAATATTTTCTCTACGATTGTTGCTCCCATGCTGAATCGGGGTACTATTTGCTGTCAATTATATTGTAGTTTGGGGAGACTCTCGTTCAGGAAGTAAAGGGAAGGCATGACAAGGACCCTGCAAGGATTATCAGATTTCACCATAGTTCAAGGTAAACGGTATTCGAATGCAGATTCCCTTATTCTTAAAACAAAAATCCCTTTGATCCATAACTGCGGGTTTTTTCGAAGTCAAAGTAATCTTTAATCCATTTTCCTGTAAAGATTATGTGATAATCTATGATCGAAAAACGTTCGCTCTTTATGTTAGCCTTCGTCATTATGGCGATGGCATGTGTCGGATTTGCAGCAGCCGCTCCCTTAGACTCCGCAAGTACCGACAGAGTTATCCACGCATCCGGCACCGGCAATGTGATCGGAACTCCCGATCGGGCACAAATCACATTCTCTGTTGAAACCGATAATGCTGATGTGAAGATAGCACAGCAGGACAACGCCCAGAGAATGGCAAAGGTGATTGATGCACTCGTTGCCATTGGTATTCCCCGTGATGCACTCAAGACCACCGGATACAATATTTACCCGGTATATGAGGACTCAACCAAGTCCATCCTGGACCAGAAGGTCCGCACCTACAGGGTGACCAATACTCTCACCGTTACCCTCCATGATGTGAGTAAGACCGGCGAAGTCATCGATGTAGCAGTTGCAAACGGGATCAACCAGGCAAGATCAATCCAGTTCCTCTTATCTGATGAACAGTCGCAGGTTCTCCGGACAGAGGCTTTAAAAAAGGCAGTTGCACGCGCACGCGCAGATGCTGACACCGTTG
>JANYBK010000010.1 GCA_025360805.1 Methanomicrobiales archaeon | reverse complement strand
TAGCGAAGCTGGCTCATTGCTTCTTACCGATTCGATGGATTTATGTTGCGCCGATAGGATACATTTGATCTGTTTAGAGTCAGGGTTGTCTAATTTACAGTTGAATCTTTACACTACCATGGACTCGAAGAAAATGTTCTTAATCGCATTAACTTTTCTGGGTATTTTTGTGATAATCAGTAGTATTTGGGTTCTGTTGAACCCCCCCTATGGAGACGAACAAATTGGATATGCTATGGCTGCAACTGGCATTTTTATCATCATTTTGGTTTATAGTCTTGTACAAAACGACAGGAATTCAATCAAATAACGATTTTTTTTAAGATATGACGCCTTCTATTCGATCTGCAATTTTACGGTCTGGAATATTTCTGGTCCTTATCATAATAATGGGCTTTCTGGTACTTCCGGCAAGTGCCTATTCAACTCCTGAATCAATTATTGCTGCAGACAAAGTATACGTGTCCGGTGCTACTTATGATCCTGCGGTTTTTTTCCCCGGAGACAAAGGGATCGTCACGGTTGATGTCACAAATGGAAATAATGTCACGGGCGTTAATATAAATCATGCCACATTGTCCAACGATGTAATAAAATCAACAAGCAGTCCCTATGATTCTTCAGTCAGTCTCGGTCCTGCTCAAAAACAATCATTTGTATACTCAGTGACTGCTGCTGGTCTTGACGGGATATACTACCCGATATTTTCCTTAAGCTTTAGCAATGCAGACAACCTCTACTACCGGGCGATGGTCAAGATTGATGACACGCCATTAGAGATTACCATCCTTGATAAGCCGGATACATTCTCGCAGGGCAAGAAAAAGACTATCTATGTACAGGTTTCAAACCCCCGGGAAAACACCGTGAAGAATGTGATCCTTGATGTTTCTGGGAAAGGGATTACCACAACACCATCCAGAGTGTTTGTAGGCAATGTTGCTTCCGGTGCAAAGGTTCCGATAAATTTTTCTGTGACCGTAGATCAGCCGACTACCCTCCATCTCGTCCTGGACTATGACAATGGTGATAACCCTCATACCATGAATCTGGATCTCCCTCTCGTCTTTGGTGTTGATAAAAAACAGGCAAATCCCGTCATCAGCAACGTACGGGTAAAAAATGATGTCGTCGGCATCTACCAAATAAATGGCGATGTAAATAATGCCGGTCTTGAAACTGCAAATACCGTCATGGTCACGGCTCTTGCACCGGCGGTTCCCCAGGATCCGTACAAGACCTACGTGGTTGGTGCCCTCAAACCTGACGATTTCGGCAGCTTTGAAGTGACCTTCTCAGCAACGAATACCGAGAGCATTCCCCTCCAGTTATCCTACAAGGATGCAGATGGGAATGTGTACAATTCTGTTCAGGACGTGAAGATCTCCGCAACCAATACGACGACCCAGAAGAGCACAGGTCTTCCCATGATTCCTATCATTGCGGCGATTGTAATCCTTGCAGTATTCACAGGCGGCTGGTTCGTATACCTGAAAAAATTCAAACAGTGAAAATACGCAATTGATGTCTGGTTCAAAAGCGAGGCGTGCACATCCGATGTGCGAGTCTTTGTGGGTCCAAAAACAGAATTACTGTGCAATTCTGCAAGTAAAAAAATGAACAGGATCAGTCAAAAATCCCACGCAGGAATCCACCGATTCCTCCTTGTTACTTGACTTTTTTATCCCCCATCCCTAGTTTTTTCTCAAGATCCCACAGCAAGAACAGGTCAATATCTGCATAGGTATTCTTCCCTACCTCAAATGGGTTGTCCATATCTTTGATCAGCAGCAGGAGGGCCGTCATCAGCATGCACAGGACGGTAAAGAGGATCAGCCCTTCATAATAAGGATCAAGTTTGACAAAGAACAATAAGATGATCACGCCTGCAGCAGCCAGTTCGGAAATCGCATAAGCAGCCGGAATAAAAGATGTCTCAGCAATGGTCTTGATCCGGAGTGATACCCGGTCAACAGTGGTCATTTCCGTTTTGAGTTTTATGACAAAGTTCGGCGGGACATTCAAGTCAACAAGTTTAGAAATATCTTCGTTAATCGCATCAATAACCGTATCCATCTCCTCCAGACTCCAGACATTATTCCGGAAATTTGTGTTGATACACCGCAGGAGGGCTACTGTTTTTTCCTGCATGCCTTGTACGAGCGCTTTATCCGGAACCCTGATAAGTGCCAGATCGCTGTAGAACGTCCGGAGGGATGTGGCGATCTCACCGGGAATCTTCTCGCTCTCTTTGTAATCAACCAGAGTACCAGAATAAATGATTGCGATTGTAAAGATCGCACCGCTGATAAATGCGGTTATCAGGTTGGTCACCGGGAGAATGTCAAAATTGAGATAATCAAAGGTCAGCCTGAAGACGAGTAATGTGAGGGTGATCCCAAACGCCTTCACAATGAGACCATATTTTGTCATGAACGGTTTCATACTTATTCCTCCAGGTTTGGTAATTTCCAATCAATACAGGGATTTTCTTTTGATTCGCGAGTCGTGGTTTTTGTTTTCCCCACGGGGGATTCCTGTTCTTTTTCATAACGATGTTTTTCATGATGCTGTCTTCCCGGGTGAGGTCAATCCCCATAATTTAAAAAGTTCAAACCAGAGGATGCTGAGTATTCCCGCGATCGCACATAGGGCGAGATCTATCGGAGACAGGGCAGCAAACCGGAACAGATCCTGCAGGAACGGTACATACAGGACGAGTGCGAGAGAAACCACGGTTCCGATGAAAACATACACCAGTGCCGTGTTCGGAGAAAGCAGGTTGGCAAAGATAGTCTCGGACCAGGACCGGTTTGTAAGAATCAGACCGAGATCTGCAATGACAATGGTAGTAAATGTCAGTGCCCTCACCTCGTTCTCTGCTATACCCCGGGAGAGTGCGTTGACATAGATGATCATGACAATGGCGAGAACCACAAATCCCTGGAGAAGACTTAGGATAAGAGTGCGCCGGGTAAAGAGCCCTTCATCTTTTCTTCGTGGCGGCCGGTTCATCACATCCTTCTCCTCCCGCTCTGCTTCAAATACCGTTGAACATGCGGGATCTATGATAAGCTGGAGGAATGCGATATGCACCGGCATAAGGATAAGCGGCATGTTGAACAGGACGGGGATCAGTGACATACCTGCAATGGGGACATGGACCGAAAAGATAAACGCAATTGCCTTTTTTAAGTTGTCAAAGATTCTCCTGCCGAGTTTTACTACAGAAACGATAGAGATGAAATCATCGTCGAGCAGCACGAGCGAGGATGCTTCCCGTGCTACATCTGTTCCCCTCCCACCCATAGCGATACCGATATCGGCAGATTTCAGGGCCGGGGCATCGTTCACACCGTCACCGGTCATAGCGACAACTTCACCATTGGCCTTGAGGGCATTGACAATCCGGAGTTTCTGTTCCGGCACTACCCGGGCAAAGATGCTGACGGACCCTATTCGTCTTCGGAGCTCTTCTTCGCTCATGTTGTCAAGTTCAGCACCAGTGATGCAGGTGTCAGTATCGGTAAGACCAATCTGCCGGGCGATATTCTTTGCTGTCAGCGGGTAATCGCCTGTGATCATGATCACCCGGATCCCCGCTGAGTAACATTCAGTAATGGCTTCTGCCACCTGTGGCCGGACCGGGTCCGCAAATCCCACGAGACCAAGGAAAGCAAAGGGGAAATCGTGCTGGCCTGATGGCAATTCGTGTTTCGAAAAAGAAGATTTTGCAACGCCCAGTACCCTAAGTCCTTCCGCTGCCATCAGGTCAATCTGTTTATCGAGTACCTTCTTCTGGGTTGCATCGAAATGACAGAGATCGATAATTGCTTCCGGGGCGCCTTTTGCTGCGATGATGTAGTCGTTACCGTCAGGTGATCGCCAGACGTTCGACATCGCGAGCAGTTCGGCTGACAGCGGGTACTCCTGGATCAATTCCCAGTTCCGGTGAATGTGCTCGGTCTTTCCAAAATCCCCGTCGCGGAGCCGGACCAGGGCTTTTTCCATTGGATCGAAAGGATCTTTTTTGCACGCGAGGATGGCAAACTCGGCCACTTCATGACAGGTATCTGCCACCGAATTGGTCCCCGAACAGTCATGTTCACAGATTTTACCTTCGGCAAAAAAACTTCTGACGGACATCTCGTTTCTGGTGAGAGTACCGGTTTTATCCACGCACAATACTGTTGCTGACCCCAGTGTTTCCACTGCGGGGATCTGGCGGCAAAGAACATTTTTCTTTGAGATCCTCCATGCACCAAGGGCAAGGAAGATGGTCAGGACAACCGGAAACTCCTCCGGCAAGATTGCCATCGCGAGAGTGATGCCGGCTAAGAACCCCTCAATCCAGTTGAACCGGGTCAGCCCATATCCGACTACGATAATAATGCACAGGCAAAAGCCGATAAGGGCAATCGTCCGGACAATCCGGGAAATTTCACCTTTTAGCCGGGTCTCGCTGCGTTCAACTGTCTGGAGGACAGCTCCGATCTTTCCCATCTCGGTCTTTGCCCCGGTTGCCCGTACCTCTGCGAGTCCCTGACCCTGGACAATCAGTGTTCCTGAATAGACAAAGGGTTGGTTATCTCCGCCAGGCTGTCCGGGTAGCATTCCTGCCTGCCACGGGACTTTCCGGACTGGGACGGACTCACCTGTTAACAGAGATTCATCAATGGAGATATTATTTGAAAAGAGCAAAGCCCCATCAGCGGGAACACGGTCTCCTTCTGAGAGAATGAGCATGTCCCCGGTAACCACGTCACGCCCGGCAATTCGTTTCTGTTTTCCGTCGCGGATGACTAATGCCCGCGGGCTTGACAGGTTGCGGAGCGCTTCTAACGCCCGCTCGGTCTTCTGCTCCTGGTACACAGTGATACCGATGATGAATACCACAAAACTCATGAGGATGAGTCCCTCGTTGGTATCGCCGAGGAAGAAATAGATCAGGCCGCTTGCGACAAGCAGGAGGAACATCGGCTCGTGGATTACTTCAAAAACGATGCGGAGAATATTCCGCTTCTGCTGCAACGGGAGCTCGTTATAGCCGTCCGTGCGGAGTTTTTCCTGTACGGATGTATCGGATAAACCCGCTACGGCATCGAAATCAATTGAGGGCATTATCAGGGTCCAAATCTTTGTTACAGTCTTGTATCACGACAACCACATAATGATGTCGTCCCTTTTTGTTTTTCTATCATACCGGTTGTTTCCGGAGACCGTTTGCAGCACCGGGTTATGCGTTTAAGGTTTTAAGGATTCACGTCAACGGGAGGTGTGCACCATTAACGTTGAGGCATTCATAATTCCAAAAGCGTAGGGAAGGAATTTTTTTGGAATGATGGGTGATTTCCCTCCTCAAAAAAATAAATAATTATAGGTAATGATCAATCGAAGATCCCGCGAAGGAATCCGCCGATCCCGCCCTCATCATCATCTTTGCCCCGTTGGTCTCTGCCTTTCGGATCGGAATTTGTACCGGAACTTTCAAGCAGTTTATCGAGTCTGCCATTCTCCAGCCAAATCCCCCGGCATTTCGGGCAGTAGTCAATCTGTACG
>JANYBK010000220.1 GCA_025360805.1 Methanomicrobiales archaeon | reverse complement strand
ACCTTTGATATTATCCATTTGTGAACTTTTTAGCAGAATTAAGTGTGCTGGTATACCGAAATGAGCGCAAAGGAGACCCGTATCGGTCATTTAGATCTTAAAAAAGGATGATTCCCCATACACAGAAAGGGGTAGTCTGCCTTCTTTAGCTCTGGTGCAGATGATAACGACACCTGATTCTTTGAGCCAGTTGAGGGATGATTCATACAAATTTGCACGGGCACCGGATTTTATTAACCGGTATTGAAATTTATGATTGGATTTTGCCAGTTGGGCAGGGATGCTGCGAAACACCGCCATAATCCGTGTCGTTTCTCCTGGGGCAGCGTATTTTGCCATATCGGCAATATAGGCATCACTGATATTTTTCTGAACCGAATGGAGAAGATCAAAATCCTGCCGGCCCTTGTATTGCAGAACCGCGCCGGGCATACCCCCCACCACAAGGTACAGCCGGTAGAGATCAAGAGCGGTATCGTGCAGTGTCATCCGGGTATCAGAACGATATGAATCCATGATTAATTCAGAAAGCTCCCGTTTCCCCACTGCCCATAAGAACTCTTCAAAATCAAGCGGGTACATAGTGATCATCTCCACCTTTCCTACCGGAAATGAATAGTGTTCCCGGTTAAGAGCAACCCCAAGCAGACTGCCAGCAGCGATAATGTGATAATCGGTAGGATCTTCGCAGAAATATTTTAAGGAAGTCAGGGCCTGTTCACATACCTGGATCTCATCGAAAAAAAGCAATGTATCGTTCGTGAGGATTTTAGTTCCGGATAATGCGGCGAGTTCTTTTATGATCCGGGATGGATTCAGATCCCGTTTGAAAATTTTCGCAGCCTCTGCATTTGCTTCAAAATTTATGTAGACAACATTTTTGTAATGTTTCTTTCCAAATTCCAAGATCGAATAGGTCTTTCCCACCTGCCGGGCTCCATACAGGAGTAGAGGCTTATGATGTGGGGTATTTTTCCATTGTTTCAAGCGGTCAGTGATTTTTCGGTCCATAAACAGGTAATAGTCTACACTTTTTGGATTATAATTATGTTGGTTCAGTACACTTTTTAAACCATTTGAAACGATCGATGAAGATTTTTATCACTGCCATAGACGGGGGCGATCCCCTGACCGGAATCATCTATGAGGGGGCGGTCTATCCGTTCCGATCGTTTCTGGTATCTTGGGACGGTGTCTTGTTCCGGAACGCAGATAAAAAGAATCCTGCAGTGATGGTGTTCTCGTTCACCCAGATAAACGGCCGCTTCATCATCCAACCGTTTGCAATTATCATCCCAGTCCCCCCTGGCGAAGAGGAAACTGCCGTGTGGATCGTGCGGGAACTGGGCGGGGAAGTGCCGGGATAACAGGTGTGACCTGTCTTTTTTTTATGACTGATTAAAAAAAACGTTCACTCCGGCATAAACTTCGTGCCGTAGTGAATGATACCACTCTCGCCATCGGTAGCGATCCTGCGGAAGGTGCTTTTGACCCGCATGCCGATCTTTGCTTCGCCTGGGTCGCAGACAACTTGTGAGGTCATCTGGGGGCCTTCATCGAGCTTGATGATGGCAAGTACATACGGCCCGTGGGAGGCGAACTGGTCCGGGGCCGTCTGGATGATAGTGAAGGTGACTACTGTCCCCTTCCCGGCGAATTTGTGGTCAACGATCTTGCCTTCCCTGCGGCAGTCGGGGCAGAAGGTTCGCGGGGGGAAGAAATGGCGGTGACAGGTCTCGCACTTCGTTCCAATCAGGTTGTAGCGTTGGGGGATCTTTCTCCAGAATCGTGCTACGGTCATTTCAGACCCTCCCGAGGATATGAACCGCTACGGTGGCTCCGGTACCGCCGACGTTGTGTGTCATGCCGATCTTTGCGCCATCGATCTGGCGTTTGCCCGCGGTGCCGCGAAGCTGCTGGACGATCTCGCACACCTGCTTGATGCCGGTAGCCCCGACCGGGTGACCGCAGGCTTTTAGCCCCCCGCTCGTATTGACCGGAATCCTGCCACCAAGTGCAGTCTCTCCGTCTGCGGTGAACTTACCGGCTGTGCCTTTCTTGCAGAAGCCGAGGTCCTCAATCGCACAGATCTCTGCGATCGAGAAACAGTCATGCACTTCGACCATGTTGATGTCCTTGTGCGTCAGTTTTGCCATCTTAAATGCCCGCTGGCTCGCCGCAACGGTCGCATCCAGCGTCGAGATGTCCCGGCGGTCGTGGAGGGCGATTGAGTCGCTTGCCTGTGCGGTTGCAAGAACCTTGATTGGAGTGTCAGTAAATTCACGGGCACGGCTCATTGGTGCGAGAATGACTGCCGCCGCACCGTCAGTGATGGGTGAACAGTCAAAGAGCCGGAGGGGATCGGCAACCATGGTGGATCTCAGCACGGTATCGATGGTGATCTCCTGCTGGTACTGGGCGATTGGGTTACGGGCGCCGTTGTAGTGGTTCTTTACGGCGACCTGAGCCAGCTGTTCGCGTGTCATGGAGTACTTGTGCATGTAGTCCCGGGCGATCATTGCATAGAGGCCGGGGAATGTCGCTCCGACAAAACCCTCCCATTCGCGGTCCGCAGCACCAGCAAGAGCGTCGGTGGTTGCGCCCGGTTCTACATCGGTCATCTTCTCGACGCCTGCTGCAACAACAATGTCTTCCATACCGCTGGCAACGGCAATTACAGCCTGCCGGAATGCAAGCCCCCCGGATGCGCAAGCGGCTTCAACCCGGGTTGACGGGATGTGGCGTGTCGCCATGCCCGCGTAGTCAGCGATCAGGGCACCGTTGTGCTCCTGCTCAATGAAGCGGCCGGCGCTCATGTTCCCGACATACATCGCATCGATCTTCTCCCCCGAGAGATGGGCATCCTCGAGAGCGAGGGCCCCGGCTTCTATGAACAGATCACGGAACGATTCCGACCATTTTTCCCCGAATGTGGTACATCCCACCCCGATCACTGCAACGTCTCTCATGATTGCATCACCAGTTTTCCCTTGTGTTGGGCATATCGTGCATAATCCAGGTAGATGGGATTCTTGAGCTGCTGCTCCACGCCCGGTGCAGCATCCCTCTTGAATGAATCTGACAGAATCGCATCGGTCACTTCAATATCGAATGCATCGCTTCCTGCACCGGATCCAAAGGAGCAGACAAAGATGGTGTCGCCAGGCTTTGCGATGTCGAGGGTTGCTGCAAGACCAATGGGTGAAGCGCCGGAGTAGGTGTTACCAAGACGCGGCACTACCAGGCCCGGCTTAATCTGGTCGGCACTGAACCCTAGGTCCTTTGCAGCTTTCTGCGGGAACTTTGCGTTTGGCTGGTGGAAGACTGCATAGGTGAAGTCCTTTGGTGACTTTTTGGTCTGCTCTAAAAGGAGGTTGCTTGCACCTTTAACATGCTTGAAGTACCCGGGATCCCCGGTAAACCTTCCGCCATGGCGGGGATAATCCTGTCCTTCACGTCTCCAGAAGTCCGGAGTGTCTGTGGTAAACGAGCAGGTATGGTGGATTGTTGCGATCGGGTCATCATTCCCGATAATGTAGGCCGCACCGCCCGCTGCTGCTGTGTACTCAAGGGCATCTCCTGGTGCACCCTGCGAGACATCAGTACCGATGGCAAGCCCGTAGGGGATCATTTTGCTCTTTACCAAGCCCATGCAGGTCTGGATCGCGGCTGTTCCCGCTTTGCAGGCGAATTCGAAATCCGCAGCGGTCATGTTCGGGGTAGCACCGATGGCTTCCCCTACAGTACATGCAGTAGGTTTCACTGCATACGGGTGCGACTCGCTGCCCACGTACACAGCCCCGATATCTTTCGGGTCAACATGCCGGCGCAGGAGTGCGTTTCGTGCAGCCTCGACAGCGATCGTTGCTGCATCTTCATCAAGGTCAGGAACGGACTTTTCAAAAACGCCCAGTCCCCCAGTGATGTCAGCGGCATTTGCGCCCCATACCCGGGCAATCTCTTCGACCTTGATACGATATCTCGGTATATACACACCGTAAGTAACGATTCCTACCATTCTTGTTCCCTCAAAGTACTCACGATTTTATTCACATCCATACTCGTACACATCACCGTGATGCGATCGCGCTCTGCCATTTTTTCCACAAAAGGATGGACATCTGCAGCTTCTATTCCCTGCAGCACCACGCATCGTGGTTTGAAGGGTGTTACCCGGATCGCAACCATCGGTGATTTTCCGGTCGAGACATTGGTAAAGACCAGTGCCCGTTCCGTGCTCCAGCCATAGATGCGATTGAACTCATCGGATGAGAGTTGCATGATCGCATTGAGGCTGTTGACCACGGTATAGCCAAAGATGGTCTGGTCTATGGATCCCCAGAGTAATGTGCACCCGATCGCTTCTGAAAAATCTTTCAATGGTACCGGTGAACTGTATTCATGGAGGTCATAGATCACATCATCTTCAACTGCCGAAAAGAGCATGGTTGAATATTTTTCTATGTGTTTACCGCCTGTCTCCTCATCTGTGGTGAGGAGCGTATCGACAATCTTGCCGACAACAGCGGTCCCGGGGCTTTTTCTTCGCCCACTCTCGTAATCGCTGATTACTGATGGCGAGACGCCGAGGCGTTCTGATAAGACGCCGGGGGCAATCTCGAAGTTCATGCGCCATTTTTTCAGCGCATGCCCCGGTGAGTCCGACAGCGTAATTTCGCCAGCCATCTTTTCAGCGAGCTGGTTCCGCTTTCCGGATTTCATGCTCAATTAGATTCACTCATAGTGTTAAATACCTAACGAACGGGGATTCGACAGTGAACGAACCCCGACGGTGGGTTTACTGAATGGCAACCCATAAATAATAAGCATCTCAATTTTGATAAGCATGATACCAGCAGAAGATCTCCAGTGTCTCAAGACAATTGCACTACGGGGCGGCTGCAAAGGGCCGATCTTTGTCTCATCCCAGTCCATCGGTGAGATACTTGCGATCAGCCCGCAGACGGCTTCCCGGCGATTGAAAGGGTTAGAAACGCAGGGTTTTATTAACCGGACGATTGCTGCTGACGGCCAGCATGTGACGCTGACAGGGACTGGAGAAGAGGAACTCCGGAAGGAGTACCAGGAGTACATCCGGATCTTTTCTGAGCATAACAAAGGATTTGTACTGAATGGTACCGTAGTCAGCGGCATTGGCGAGGGAAAATATTACATGAGCCTTGAGGCTTACAAGCAGCAGTTCAATACCCATCTTGGGTTTGAACCCTACCCGGGCACGCTCAACATACGCCTCTCTTCTTCAAGTTTACCGGTCAGAAAGAAGATCGATGCGCTCAACTGGATACGGATCAAGGGTTTTTCCACTGATGGCAGGACGTTTGGAGATGCCAAGTGCCTCCCATGCCGAATTGGGAATATTTCCTGTGGGATTGTCATGCCGGGAAGAACGCATTACCCCACAGATATTATTGAAGTGATTGCCCCAATCGCCCTGCGCCGGAAACTGGGCGTAGAAGACACAGATACGGTAACAGTTGAGGTGGATCAGTGATCGATGAGGCGCTCGCAGCGCTCCGTGACGGCAAGTTCATCCTCCTTTACGATTTCGATGACCGGGAAGGCGAAACGGATTTTGCGATCCGTTCAGATGCAGTCACACCTAAACACATCGTGCAGATGCGAAAGGATGGCGGCGGACTTATCTGCACCGCCGTCCACCCGGTCGCAGCCCAGCGTCTCGGCCTTCCGTTTGCCAGCGATGCTCTCAGGGCAATTGCCGTTGCGGAACGGGAAGGAGACATTCCATACGACCGGAAGAACCACTCCTCTTTCTCGCTCTGGGTGAACCACCGCAATACATTCACGGGCATTACCGATCGCGACCGGACTCTGACTGTCAACGCGATCGCAGAACAGGTGAAGCGGGCGCTTAACGGTGGCAGTGTCAACTTTCATGAAACCTTCCGCACCCCCGGCCACATGGCACTATTGCGGGCAGCGGAGGGTCTCCTCGATGTGAGGAAGGGTCAGACTGAGCTCTCGATCGCGATGGCTGAGATGGCGGGTATCACCCCCTCTGTTACGATCTGCGAGATGCTGGACGATGAGTCCGGCTATGCACTCTCAAAAGCAGATGCAAAGCTCTACGCCCGCAAGCACGGCCTTGTGTTTGTCGAAGGGCCGGAAGTGATGAAACGGTGGGAGCAGGATAAGGGCGGGAAAAAATAGAATTTTTTTAGCGATACAATCAATTTTCCCTATCCGGCAACCTGAAGATCAATTTTTAAATGCCGACATCTGTGTCAGGCTTTTCCCTGGATCATTCGTGTTACCTGCTCGCGGATACGGATAAATGCGGGATCCGCCGGATCCCTGGGATAGAGGAGATCGATATGCAGGATATCAGACACAACCGCCGGCCTCCCTGACAAAATGATAATCCGGTCCGCGAGATATATCGCCTCTTCCGGGTTATGCGTGACCATGAGAAAGGTGGTCTTTAAGTCCTGCCGTATTCTCACTACCTCATCCTCCAGTTCCCGCCGTGTGAATGTGTCGAGCGCAGAGAATGGTTCATCCATGAGGAGGATGGAGGGTTTGATTGCCAGCGCCCGGGCAACCGAGGCCCGCTGCTTCATCCCTCCGGATAGCTGGTGAGGGTAGGAGAGTGCAAACGCGTTTAAGTGGGTTAGTTCCAGAAGTGATTCCGCCCGCTTTGCGATCTCCTCTTCTGGCAGATTTTGCACAGAAAGCCGCAGGCCGTACACAATGTTCTCATAAACCGTGAGCCACGGGAAAAGTGCATGGTCCTGGAAGACCATGGCCGCTGACGGCTTTCCGTCTTTTTTACCGGATATCTGATCGATCCTGCCTGCGTCCGCATAATCGAGGCCCCCTATTATCCGAAGCAGCGTGGACTTGCCGCAACCGGATGGTCCCATTATGCAGACGATCTCACGGGCGGCAACATTAAAAGATACCCCGGCAAGTGCGGGACAGGACTTTTCACTGTCATTGAACGTCTTTTTGATCCCGTCAATGGAGAGAACCGGCTCCATCATTCCCTCCCCTGCCAGCCAAAGAGCCGTTCCTGTCCTGCCCGGAAGAGGGTATCTGCTCCGAGACCGATGATGCCGATGATGATCATGCCGGCGCCAATCACCTGGAGCTGGCCGAGGTTATAGGCGTACATGATCAGATAACCAAGGCCGGCAGTTGTCCCGGGTAACATCTCGGCGGCAACAACGCACATCCATGCCACACCGAACGAGACCCGGAGACCGGTCCAGATCACGGGAAGTGCACCGGGAAGGATGACGGTGCGGAGTTTTTCAAAAGTGGTAGCATGGAATGTTACTGCTACTTCGATCCATCGCAGGCGGACCCCCAGCACCCCGTCAACGGTGTTGATCAGGATAGGGAAGAACGCACCCATGCCAATGATGAAGAGGATGGAATTAAAACCGATACCGAACCATGCGATGGCAAATGGCATCCAGGCGATCGGGGGGACCGGGCGGAGGATCTGGATGGTGGGGTTGAGATATGTCTGGACTTCTTTTGACCAGCCGATGAGGAGGCCGAGCGGGATGGCAACAGCTGCTGCACAGAGGAATCCGGTGAGGACCTCCTTGAGGCTTTGGATCGTGTTCTGGATCAGGGACTCGCCGCCAAGAACCGGTGCAGCCGGCTGGAGTAGTACGGACAAAATTTCACCGAGCCGCGGGAGGATGTAGTTGTTCTGTATCAGGAGGGCAATGCCTTCCCAGACTAACAGGAGGATGACGATGAGTGCCAGTCCTTTGCCGTATTCACGGATACTCTGCTTCGAAATCAGTTCCATAGAATTTCACCGAGATATTTTCATATGCAAATGCTTCGCGTACCATGTCTTCTTGGATCGAGCTCTGGACTGTGGCAATAACCACGGGTCTGCCGGCAGCAGAGCGGCCTTTTGCCCACTTGACAAAGCCTGTCCAGTTATTGCAGGGTGCGCTGTTGCCGACAACCAGCCCGGAACCTCCGGTATTGATAGACTGGATGATGGATGACGGATTGTTAAGACCGATCTGCTGTTCTGCCGGGACCGATCCTACAAAAGCACCGTCGAGGGCATTCTGGCCGATCGTGGTCATGATGCCCCCTCCGGATTGGCCGGGAATGAGGTTGACATGTGCAAAAGTTTTCCCCTGCACAAACAGCGTGCAGGAGACCGGGCGGGAAGCTTCCGGATCATCGGGGATAAGGCAGAGGCCGTACCGGTCACAGAAATACGCAGAATCCTTGACCATAACGTAGAGGGGTGCATAATTATCGGTTGAGGGAATATAGCCGAGCCTGAGGTTCGGCACGTTTATGTCCGCCACGGGAACCGATGAATTCGTCAGGTACTGTTCCCCCTCAGGTGCAACGGCGGGGTCCATCATCGACAAGGGATTGTACGTACTGTTCGATGTCTTCCCGATAATGCTCTGTACAATGCCGGATTCGGGAGGGGGTGCACTTGCTGTAAAGGCAATGTTTGCAAAGGCATGCCTCTCGACATCCAGCGGCTGAAGCGATCCTACTGGCGTCAGGATCGGGTTCTTTCCATAGACCCAGGCCGCGGTGATATTCTCAGCCAGTGTCGGATCCTCCTGCGTACGGTTTATCGCCGCTGTTGTGATAGCGGAGAAGACGGCAGAGGTATTCGGGTTGTTTTTGATGAAATCATTCCGCAGTACCATTACATTGATAGCCTGGTCATTCCATTTGCCCGGGGGAGGGAGATCGGATGGGACCGCGATTCGTTTTCCAATGCCAGAGAGCTGTGCATTCGAGACTACCGGTTCCCAGATCAGGAATGCATCGATCTGTCTGGTATTGAGCAGCTGGCCCATTGAGCCCGTGGATGCGTATAAAAGATAAACGGATGGGCTCTCGTCGACAGGTTGGACAATCCTGTGCACAGTACTGTAATTGAGCAGAAAGATCAGAGATACCAAGACACATCCCAGGATGATGAGCCATTGGGATGTTGTGAGTCGCTGCATGAATGGATCGTTATCGGATGTGTACGAGTTCTGAATATATATGCTGAAGGTTTTAATCGCATCGCGGGTGATGTGGACCGTATTATTCAGCCAACCCAGCGGCAATTCATTATTCTTATCACTCTTTTAGTCCTATAATAATGACATGAAAGTCCCGCTAACCGAACTTACCGACCGCATGAACCGCTTCCGGGCCCGGATGGATATAAAACAGCCCGGCTGGGAACTGGCAGCCATTGTCGGTAAGATCCCCCTTTACTATTTCACGGGCACTATGCAGGACGGTCTCTTACTCATCCCGTACGATGGCGACGCCGTCTTCTGGGTCCGGCAGAGTTTCGAACGGGCAAAGATAGAGTCTCTTTTACCTCACATTCGTGAGATGAAGAGCTACCGGGATGTGGCGGCGGGTATGGGCAGACTTCCCTCTACCGTATATCTCGAAACCGATCAGATGACGATCGCCCAGCTCCAGCGTTTGCAGAAGTACCTGCCGTTTACGGATGTGCAGTCAGTTGATGAACAGGTTTCAGCGGTCAGGGCCGTGAAGAGCCGTTATGAACTCTCCTTAATGGAACATGCCGGAAAGATCCACCGTCACGTACTCGAAGACTGCATTCCCGAGATGCTTGCAGAGGGTATCGATGAGGTCGGGCTCACCTGTGATCTCTATACACTCATGGTGAAGGAAGGCCACCAAGGTATCATCCGCTTCGGGATGTTCAACGAGATGCTGCTCGGCCAGATTGGGTTTGGCACGAGTTCTATCTCCCCCACCTGCGTTAATACGCCCGGTGGCATCTTCGGTATGCACCCCTCCGTCCCGCTGATGGGCTGCCGGGAAAAGAAACTGAAAAAGGGCGAGCTGGTTGTTATCGATATCGGGTGCGGGTACAAGGGATACCAGACAGATAAGACCATGAGCTACATGTTCGGAAAGCCTATACCTGATGAGGCAATACGGGAGCATTACCGGTGTGTTGAGATCCAGGATCAGCTTGCAGCGCTTCTCAAGCCGGGGGCTATCCCCTCAGAGATCTACACAACCGTGATGGCGGGGCTTGAACCGGAGTTCCTGAACAATTTTATGGGATTTGGGAAGCACAAGGTAAAATTCCTTGGTCATGGTATCGGGCTCTGGATCGATGAGATGCCGGTCATTGCACAGGGATTTGATGAGCCCTTACAGGAAGGGATGGTCTTTGCACTCGAACCCAAGAAAGGCATTATGGGAGTCGGGCTTGTGGGTATTGAGAATACTTTTATTGTGACACCGCATGGCGGCCGGTCGATCACCGGCAAGAGCAAGGGGCTTGTTGAGGTATACTGACGGTCCCAACTGTACTAACCTTGGTTTGGTGTAGGGTTAAGGATCATTTTTTTCTGGAACCGTCTGGTTCATTTCTTTTCATATTCAGTGACTATCAATACTATTGAAGTGAGTTTTTGTTATGGTTAGGTACAAATTAAAATAATCCCTCATAAGGAATGTTACAATGAGGGAGCACCATTTCTTCTCATGACTGTGCCACTCTTCATCACAAAATCCACTCTTTCTGTTACCGTGATATCTTTGAAAGGGTTGCCCGGCATTGCGATAATATCTGCATTGCGTCCCGGTGCAAGGACCCCGATGTCATCCCGCTGCAGGAGTTCTGCTGCCACGCTCGTTGCAGCCCGTAGTGCCCGTACTGGTGTAATCCCGTTCTTTACCATCTCAAAAAATTCACAGGCCCCGTTCGTGCGGTAAGAGAAGATGCCCAGATCGGTACCGAATGCGATCTTCACCTTACCCGATGCAATGTTCCTTGCACCCTTAAGGAGAGCATCCTGGTATTTTCGCACTTTTATCCGCATATGTGCCGGGGCGTTGAGTGCCTGCCAGAAGGCATCATCTGCTGCCAACCGGGCAGGTCTTGTCGCCATGAGCTGAGTGGGAACGATGTATACACCATTCTCCTCCATGAGGTGTAAGGTCTCTTTTGAGACCATGCTCCCGTGTTCAACAGATCTCACCCCCGCAAGAACTGATCTCCTGATGGCCTCGTCCCCGAAAACATGGACTGACACCGGGCGGTTGAAATCCCGTGCCGCTGCAACAAGGGCATCCATCTCTTCTTGGGTGTAGGTGACCTGCAGGGGGTCGTCGCCTGCGGTAGAGAAACCTCCCGATGCCGCGTATTTCACCCACTCGGCCCCGTGTTTGATCTCGTTTCTTACCACTTTGCGAATTTCGTCCGGTCCATCAGCAAGACAGTTCTCCCACGGGTGGCTGTCAGGGGCAAGGGAAAGCATCGCGTTCATGTGACCCCCGCGGGAGGAGATTATGTGACCTGAGCAGACCAGTCGCGAGCCGGGTATGATTCCCCGTTCACCCGCAAGTTTGAGATCGCGAACCGTGAACCCGTGTAGATCCATATCCCCGCAGTCCCGCACGGTGGTAAAACCATTCATGAGGAGTGTCTTTAACGCTTCTGCACCAAGGAGCGCTTTGTATGAGGGGGAATAACTCCAGAAGCTTCCGAGCAGTTCCGGCCTGAGGGAGAGGTGAACATGGCAGTCAATAAAACCGGGCGTGACGGTATGACCGGGAAGATCGATAATCTCCGCCCCTTCCGGCTCGCTGACCGATTTTCCGATCTCTGCAATTGTCTCTCCAAGAACCAGAATCTCCCTCGGTCCGAGTGGTTTTTCTGAGATTCCGTCCCAGAAATTCCCTGCACGGATGACAACCGGTTTCACAGAGGGACCTTCCGATCATTTGTTTCCCGTGGATATGCATCACACAGCTCGCGGAGTGCGGGTGCCAGGATGCGGGTCTTTCCTATTAGTGCCGCGATCATAATCGTGTCATAAATCTCATCCCGGCTTGCTCCTTCTTTTGCTGCAGCACGGATGTGCACCTGCACACAGAATTCTGCACCTGCACTCATTGCTGCTGCCAGTGCCACAAGCTCAGCAGTCTTTGGTGGCAGGTGCTTTGGCCGGCAGACCATTTCATCTGCAAGCGAAGACAGGGCGAAGTACTCCGGTCTTTCCCTCAGGACCGGCAGGATGAATGGCATACAGCCCAGCATCTCTTTGGTATCGTCAAGTATATCATCACTTATTGCGTCTGCATGGGAAAGGAAGTCATCGAGTGCTTTTTTGTTCTCTTGTTTCATCTGCTCACTCCAGAATAATGATCAATTAATCCATTGTTGGTGTTGCATGGCATAAACTAACCGGAACAAATTGTCCCCATGAATGAGGCGATAGAGATGAGGAAGACAAAAAGACGGTGCCGGGATGGCGATTCAAGGAGCGGGGGCGGGCCGGATACCGTATTTTGTATCTTCTCTTGTTCCGCGCTGGTTCTTGAAACTTTTCAAATATTGGCAGCCGTAAATAGCGATATCGCATTCCCGGCCCCCTGGTATCTCCATCTCATCTCCCTGTCATTTGATACCCGGGTCAGGTTCCGCCATCGCAATACACCTGCGTCGGCTCCAGGATTTCTAAGTACCTGCTCCGGCATGACTTGCGTGCAAGATAACAGAGGTGACAGGCATCTGCCACACCTGCCGGGGGAGTATACGCAAGCACCCGGGCAAGCTGAGCCGGTCCACCCTCAAGCAGCGGCCCGCAAATCGGGTGCGAGGATGGGGAATATGTCCGGACCAGTTCGTCCAGGGAATGTTTCCAGATGTTTCCTAAAGAGATCCCCTGGCAGATCTGGAGATTGCCAAATGCATCCACATGCATCCTTGAGGGATTTTTTAGATCCTCGTAAGGGCATCTCGTGAATTGTTGCCAGTTCGATGTAACGGCATACGGGCTCAGTTTTTCTGCAGCCCGCCCCCGGAACATAATGCCTCCTTCGGTCACAACACCCGTCTTCTTTTCCCGGAGAGTACCCTTTATGTCCGGGCCTGATGCCCCGGGATCGAGTGCGAGGATCGCTGTCGGCATGCCAAGGGCCGTTGCCGCCTCTGAAGCTCGACGGGCCGGATTCTCATTTTGGTTCTCGTAATGGAAGACATCATCGCTGATGCTCATATCTTCAATCCCAAGTTCTCTTAAGGGCGCAAGGAAAAACCGGGCATTCTCCTCGGATGTGGCAAAATAGCCGTTCGTCACTATGCCGACTTTATATCCCCGGTTCCTGGCTTGCCGGATCGCGTCGAGAAGCACGGGATAGAAGAGGAATGGTTCTCCCCCCTCAAAGTACACCGTGTCCACTGTGCTCAGTCTATCCGTTTGATCGAGTGCTGCAGAAATCTGACCGGGTGTGAACGTGCCTTCAGAAGATGGGCTGCTGCAGACAAAACAGTGCTCGCATTCTAAAGTGCACATATATGTCAAAATGAAATGGACCTGCGTTATCATAACAAAAACTCCGGGTTTTTTGTAATAAAATTACTACTGTTTACTATAACATCATCCCCTCCCGCGAGACCGACCAGCCCCCTCACACTGGTCCGGGTGAGACCACGCCCGGAAAGATTTAGCGGATCCAGTGCCTGAAAATTTTCAACCACACTTTGACCCCCAAAACAGCCCTTCCTATCACTTTTCACCTACTTTAGCCCATCCGGAATACGATCGGCCATCCAATTGAGCCCAATTGAGCTCTTTTTAGAGCCTGATTTGTGCCAAATTCCGCCAAACGGAGCGCATTTTGCAGTTTTCAGAAAATATATATCTCCATTTTTCGCGAATTTGGCACTTTTGGGAAGTTTAGACCACTACTTAGAAGAAAGTCTCCGACAGAGAAGTGGGTTTGGGATCTCTACACTCATCCCCATCTCATCTCACTTCCGGTTAATCACCGAAATTCACGTCGGTGTCCTACGTGAGATGTATTCGTTCAGAGCCCCAAAAGAGGCCTTTCTTTCACTTTTCACCTACTTCAGCCCATCCGGAATACGATCGGCCATCCAATTGAGCCCAATTGAGCTCTTTTTAGAGCCTGATTTGTGCCAAATCCAGCCAAACGGAGCGCACTTTGCAGTTTTCAGAAAAGATATAGCTCCATTTTTCGCGAATTTGGCACTTTTTGTGAGCCGGGACTCCTTATGGAAAATGAGTCTCCGACGTAGAAGTGAGTTTGGCGGAGTGCAGGTCTCCCAGAATCCCAGTCCGGAATGTTCGATCCCAAAACAGCGGTTCTTTGTTTTCGCCAATCCAATTTTGATCCACTAAACATAAAAACCACCTCTTTAATTAAATTACTCAATTCCCTTCGGCTCCATCGGGATTGTTTGAGTGATTGGAACCGGTGACGATATGGCTTACGTAGCGAAAAAAAAAACAAAAAAAAGGATTAGATCTTGATCTGGGCCAGCGCATCGTACGCAATCTTCCGGAATGTTACCGGATCGATCGTAGGATACTGTTCCTTTGCCTTGACAATATCCGCTCCAGTTCCAACAGCAAACGCATCGATCCGGTCAATTGTGCGTTCAGCCGTGTCGAGTATCCAGAGATCCCGGGTCTCCTTGTCGACGATATTTATTGATTCCACACGGACCGACACCATGGGTGCACTCGCCTCATCCTTCCTGTACAGGCTCGGTTTGCCGATGACTGCAACAAAGGCCGGTGTTTCGATCTTTGCCAGCTGCTGCATTGCCTCGGGCTGGTAACTGCCGGCCATGATAAAGAAGGTCCCGGTCGGGTCTACTACCCTTCCGCGATAGAAAATATTCTGGTCACCCTGCCGCTGTTTCTCGGTGAGTGTACCTACAATGAAAATCCGGTTGCAGCGTTCTCCGGTCGGGAGGAGGACAAAAGTGGGGCTCTTCTCATCCTCGCCATCCTTGAACTGGTACCGGCATTCCCGCAGCTCGCTTGCAAAAACCCTTCGTGCCGGTTCGCGTTCGAATGATGCATCCTTCCTGCCCATCTCGCGTGCGGGAGTGCTCATGATGCACCCCCGGCCCTGTTAAGAAGTGCAGTATGTTTTCCGCTCTCAAACACCACTGGCTCACATTTATTGACAAGAACGCGGTTATCGATCTCGCGCCCGTGGCATGTGATATAGCGACCGAGTACCTTGTCCCTCATCTGGAGAAAAACCTCATCCATACCCAACGGGTTATTTTCGGCGATCTCTTTTGCTGCATCGAGAGATATTCCGGTGAGTGACTCCACTACATCGCGCTGGAGTAGCACGCTGTGCGTCTTTTCGCCGTTATCTAACCACCCTTTGATCCGCAGATCATAGGTGAACTTCGGCTGGATCTCGTGAACAGGGCAGTAGTTCTGGCGTGAGAGGGCACGATTGCAACCCTCTACCGGACAGCGCTTGATGATTCCTGAGCCGGGTGCGACATGAACGGAGGCGAAGCTGCAGTCAGCGGCGCTATCGTTCATGTCGCACCCGGCTCAGGAATCATCAAGCGCTG
>JANYBK010000201.1 GCA_025360805.1 Methanomicrobiales archaeon | reverse complement strand
CTATCGACTTTTGCGCTACAAATTACCCAAAAATTCTCTTACAGCGAACAGCCGGGGTGTGGTAACTATGAGTTATAACACTCTTTGAGGAGGATTGTATTTTTTTAGGACTTGTTAATCCTAAATCGGGAGAAGAGCCTTAATATTAAATTTTCACTTGTTGATGTGCACAACCTTTGCCGGTGGAAAACCATTGAAGTATGTGGATGAGGCGTGGGAATAGGCCCCGATGTTTTCTGAATAGACGAGATCGCCAATCTCCAGATTGGGAAGTTCTGCTGACAGAGTGATTGTATCAAAAGCGTCACAGGTTGGTCCAAAGACTGCGGAAATATGTGTTTCTCCTTCCTTGAATGACAGGACCGGGTAAGTACTGTGGTCAAAGACCTGGCCGGAATACGTGTGGTAGACCCCGTCGTTGATATAATAGCAGGGTTTCCCGTCCCGTAATGCTTTGCCTACAACTTTTGCAACAACTTCGCAGGCATTGGCAACAAGGAAGCGACCGGGCTCTGCAAGGATCTGCATATCTTTAGGGAACAAACGTTTTATCTCAGCAGTCAGTTGTTTTGCAAGGATCTTAAAAGACTTGACCTCCGGGCTATATTTCACCGGGAAACCCCCGCCGATGTCAAGTATCCTGAGTTTCTTTGCCGTTCGTGTCTCTACTTCATTGATGATATCTGCGGAGAGTTGCAGGGCCTGGACATAGTTCTCGAAATTGGTGCACTGGCTGCCCACATGGAAACTGAGCCCTTCCACAACGAGCCCCATGTCAAAGGCAGCAACGATCAGGTCAACAGCTTCCCCCGGATGGGCGCCGAATTTTGACGATAGTTCCACAAGAGATCCGGTATTTGGTACCCGAATCCTGAGTATGAGTCCTGCATGGGGTGCATGCTTGCGGAGTTTTTTGAGTTCTTCAAGGTTATCGAATGTGACTAACGGGTTATATTTATCGAGCGCTTCTAAGGTCTCTATCGGCTTGATGGTATTTGCATAGATTATTTTATCCCAGATCCAGTCTTGGCGTTCCTTTGCGGGCATCTTTTTTATGTTTTCATAAACAATCATGAACTCCGGCATGGATGCAACATCGAAACTGCTGCCCATCTCAAACAGGGTTTTGACAATCTCCGGGTTTGAATTTGCTTTTACCGCAAAATAGACCTGAACTTTAGGCAGGTTCTCCCGGAATTCCCGGTAATTATCCCGGAGTTTTTCGTGATCGATAACAAAGATGGGAGTACCCTTTTCACGGGCAAGGTCCTGCAAGAGTTCCTTTCTGGCTTCGCTGATATGGTGTACCCCGTCATCATTTCCTTTTTTCTTTCTCTTCTTCTTTGCATCGACTGCTATTTTTGTCATTACATGATTCATTCATTGCACAAATAAGAAGTTTTTGAATTGCCAGACATCTTCACGGTCATAATCGTTCTCGGGATTTTCTTTAAAATAGATCATCCGGTTTTTCAACGGAGTCCAGTCTGAAGCGTCTGAGTAAAATTCGCCAAGATACGGCCTTGCGATATCTAACACATACTCATGGGGGAGATCATCTGGAAGGCAAAAACCACGTTTGGGGTTTTCAATCATCCACATGATCGCAGTAACTATTCCAAGACCCACCTGCACCGTCGTTGCGTTTTGACCGGGTGCGAGGCTTTTTGCTTCTTCAATAGAAAGGATGCTTCCCGTCCACCATGACTTATAGGGATGTCCCATCAGGAGCGCGCCCAATGTATCTGATCCGCTGATAATTTCCCGGTCGTTTAAGATCCGCAATTTAGGTTGTAGTTCGTAATTTCGTCCCCGCAGTTCATGGAGCGATGCGATGGTTGCATCACAGGGCTGGTATGCGTAATAGACGGTGGGTCTGTAGATCGCCTCGCCGTCTTTCCAGACCGTCCACCGATCCGATATGCCAAATGCTTCTCCATGCCTGATGACCATTCCCACGATCTCGTTGTAAGGAAGCCATGAACGCACCCAGGTATTGATCCCCATCTTTGCAAGCAGGATCTCGTTTTTAGGCCCTACGGGAGGAATGATCGCTTTATCCGGGAGTTCTTTCTCATGGGTTCCCCATCCAATCTCTGCAGGAGCAGTTCCTTCTTCCCGAAGTCCTTCAATACACCATGTTCCGACAAATTCATCAACGTTCTTGGGCGAGCGTGAAATCTGGGTATCCCTTTCTGAACAGTGGATGACCTTGACTCCGGTCTCCATTGCGAGCCCGGCAAAATTCTGTTCCAGGATCAGATTCTTCATTTTGACTGGATCCGGTGCTATGTTGTCTGCAATCATCCTGCGCGCGATATCACAGAGTCCCTGTCGGGCAAAATGCGAGATCAAACCAGGATTTGCACCATGATCCACCACACATGTTGGGCCGTCATGCCAGTCTTTTGTGAGTTCATGGAGTTTCATTTGTCGGAAATATAGGGTCTTTTCATAAGGGTTTGCAGTGAACCTCTCCGCATCGGGATCCCAGGCTTCCACAGATGTATTTACGTACATGACATTGTGCTCATGGCACCACTGTACCAGTTCGCAGCAGTCTATATTCCAGGCTAGATCGATTAAGAGTCCGCCATGTCCAAGATATTCCGCGAGGATCTGGTTTAGGTTGTCCTTTGTGACCTTTCTCTGGAAAAATCGGAGACCCCCGGTTGTCCATGCTTTGAGATCTTGGGATTTGTTTTTAAAATCAATGATTGTAATATTTTCAAGAGGTATAGTGACATGCCGGAGTAAGATGGGTAGTGTACACTTGGACACAGACCCATATCCGATAATTAAAACCTTATTTTTAAATTCCAATCCGACCTCCCGGCTCTTTTTATAAAAAAAAACCGGATCTTTTCGTAGGAATAGATCACAATACATGATAAATTGTTAAGAAAACGAGAGGATTGTCATGCTAAAGTAATGTTGAATAATTTATCGCGAATCGGATATACAAAATCCAATTTAAAACGGTTTAAAAAAGATTACAATTTCTTCTTTAACATCCCTGGAATTTTTATAAAATCCGCATCACAGCAGATTATCATTGCATCAGTGGTTTTTTCTTTGCTGTCTGCTTTGCAGAAATCCCCCGTATCATGTTTTTTTATGCAGCTGGGACTTCCGGTTTCATTTCCTTTTGTTGGCCGGGAACCAGTGAGATGCTTGCAGAGATAATAAAAAGTCATCATACATGTTCACATCCATCATTACACGCGCCGGAACATAAAGAAAGGTGCCGGTTTTTTACAGATTTTATTTGGTTTTTCATTTTCATATTTTGGCTTATAAGATTGTTCTGTTCCCCATTCTCCTGTCAGTGTATCAGTAAAAAAATCAGTAATGGTTCTTCTTACCGGATTATCCGGAATCCTGCACTTGTGAGCGTCAGTTCAACATACTCTTCCCATCTCTTTTCGTCTGGAATGTTAACCCCGGCTATCTCAAGGTTCCAAAGACTGCGGAGTTCCGCATCATCGGTCATGAAATACCGGGAAGCACTGGTCACCTTCCCTATCTTTCTTTCATTTTTGTCAAGCACAAGTATGCGATAACAGTAATACCGGCAGCAGAATTCAGGACGAGTGGTGTGGATTGAGCAGACAAACTTTTTATTGCTGGTTTGCCGCAGGAACGGGCATGCCATAGGCCGCGATGTTTTATCGTCTTTCAAATGGAATAATTGCCGTTTATTAAGATCTAATGACACGATTCGTTCTTCACCGGTGACTGATAATCCGATCCGGAATGAACCGTGGTCCAGATCTTCACGTATTACATCACCGACAAATGTCGACCCATTTAACTTTTCCCGGATTCCACGGGATATGGGAGTTCGACATGCCAGCAGCAGGTGAAGATACCAAATCACTGACGAACGTTTGGAAAAAGACAAACGAACAACAATTGTTTAA
>JANYBK010000161.1 GCA_025360805.1 Methanomicrobiales archaeon | reverse complement strand
TGGCAAAAAGATGGATAAGACCATGCATTTTTTTACCGTGAAAGACCATCATCTTTTATCGAAACCATGACATCAGCTGGGGAGATTAGGGAAATCCTGCGGAAATGCCTGCCGGAGATCCGGGAAAAATACGGAGTTACGTCCATTGGCATTTTCGGATCCTATGCACGCGGAGAAGCAGCTCCTGCCAGCGATATCGATATCATTGTAGAATTTGATCGTCCGATCGGTTGGGAACTTGTTGACCTCGCTGATTACCTTGAATCCTGCCTTCATCACAAAGTCGACCTTGTCATACGAAGATCCCTCCACCCGCTTATCCGGGACACCATTCTCGCCGAGGTACAGTACGCATGACCCCCCGGTCTCCCACGTTATACCTGTCAGAAATTCTCGTCTCAATGGAAAAGATTGAACGGTATATATCAGGATTATCGTACGATGAGTTCATCCTCCGTGAGGAAACGGTCGATGCAGTTGAACGCAACATAGAAAAGATCGGTGAAGCTGCTGCTGCAATCCCGGACGAAGTCAGGAACCGGCATCCCGAAGTGCCCTGGAAAACTATCGTGGGACTGAGAAACAAAGTTATTCATCACTATTTTGCCGTTGATCACGAAGTTATCTGGCAGATTGTCACGAAGAATATCCCGGAAACCAAGGGAAAGATTGTCGGGATACTCCGGGAATATTCCCGTTGACAGGAGCCGGACAAAACCCTCCAACCTCATAATCATCATCCTGCCCTGACATTTGCCATTTTAACGTGGCTAAATATGACCTCATCCATTCCCGTCGACAAACCTCTCCCGGTTCCGGGCCGGTTCCGCATTTTTGCGAATTATGACCTCCCTTTTCTGTGAGTATAGGAAAAGAGGTACAACCGGGGCCTTTACGGGCTCCGTTGTACCAGAATTCCTTTGAGGGTTTTCAGGTATCCGGGAAGGCATTCTCCGACGGAGACCCCCCTGGGATCCCAGGCAGAGGGGGCCGGGCCGTTTTGCACCCGGGCTGGATCAATCCGGAAAATATTTTTTTGCCCGCACACGATCCGGCCTTAAAAAAAATCCGGCACGACCTGAGTTCAGGGCCCGGGAAATTTTTTGCCGGTGACTTTTTAGAGCGGACAAAATGTTACGGCTCATCCGCATCTACCGGGAAAATTCCGGTGCGATTCTCGTTTGGGGTCCGGGAAATTTTCTGATATCAGGAATGCATGCGTCGGACCGGTCCGGCCGGGGTTTGTCGGGGCTGGCTCGCCCGCTCTCGTATCGGCCGCGTGAGTGGGGCGGGGGCCGGCCTTGTGGTGAGTGAGTGGACCTGGGACCGAGGGAGTGCAGGTGGCCCGTGATCGGGGAGAACGGATGTCGGATGTGGCCGTGTTTTTTCAGATTCGCGACCCGTTCCCATCAGTAAAATTATCAACTCCGCACGCCCTCCAGCAAACCTCGTAAAACCTGTCAAATGCTATCCGGATGCCGGATTTTTTCGTCAATGCGAAAAGCACTAAATCCACAGATTTAATAAGAAATACCTTTAACTTTTCGACTATGATAAGCGGAGCGATTACGCGAAGACATATGGTCCTCATTATCTTCGTGGCACTGCTGATACTGGCGTCATTCCTGATCATGACGTACCTTTCGGCCGTTTCACAAACCGACTACAAGAAGGGCTACGAGATTGGACTCGAAGCCTATACCTATGGTATGCCACTCCTCGTGACCAACACGACGTTTGAGACTATGACCAGCATTGACGTCTCGAACGGCGCGTTCGGTCCGGTCAACCAGTTCAACAACGTACGCTCCCAGAACAACCCGGGAAGCACGGTGGTTGTAGCGCCGGGTGCGACCGGGCTCTCGTCAATCGCATGGCTCGATCTGAGCAAAGAGCCACAGGTACTCCATGTGCCGGAGGTACAGGACCACTTCTTCGTCCTTGCCTTTATCGACCCCTATACCAACAATATCCTCAACTTCGGCAGCGTCAAAAAAACCCCGCCTGGCGATTATGTCATCGCCGGCCCAGGCCAGGGTTTTGTACCCATCCCGGCGGAAACCCAACGTGTCGATGTCGACTACCACCGCATCTGGATCATCGGATCGACCCAGCTGAAAGGCAGTTACGATATCGCAAATGTTACCCGCATTCAGGATGGCTACACACTGACGCCATTGAGCCAGTACGGGACGAACTACACACCAAAGACCGTGA
>JANYBK010000124.1 GCA_025360805.1 Methanomicrobiales archaeon | reverse complement strand
AGTTATAAGGTCAAACTGGGGTATTTCATGAGGTGAGATGCGATAAAACACTGAACTGTCAAATTAGTTTTCGTGACAAAAAATTTGATAGCGATAGTTTACATCTTCTGCCGTTATGGATCAGACTGGCAAACTTGGGTTACAGATTTACGCGTGTTATCAATATTTCATTGAAAACAAAGGAAATGTTCCGTTATTTCTTGTTAACTGTGACATACGCACAATCAACCCGCATGGTTTTTACCATTACGGAGAATTTTTAACATCATTTTTACAAAGGTGAAGTGATGAAGCACCAATATCTTTTGTTAGTTCTTCTGGGAATGGCAGCATTCACCTGCTTTCCTCCTGTATCTGCTGAAGAGATCGGCAACAATCAGGGATGGTACGTAATCCACTGCAATGTATACGGGGCAAATATTTATCTCGATGACAAATTTATTGGCACCTTTCCGGAGGGTGCTCTGACAGTGCCGGTAAACATCACCCGTCCATATCAGAAACTTACTGTCAAGAAATCCGGGTACTCAACATTTATCGATACCATAACAAAAGTTCCGGCTGAGGGAGATATGGTTGACCTGTATGCAACCTTAAGGGGGCTGCCTTCTGTAACCCAGGCTGAAATCATCGGAGATGTTGGATGGTATATTGTCCATAGCAATGTCGACGGTGCAACAGTAATGTTTGACAAGACAGAAAAAGGCGAGATCTCACAGGGTATGGTTTATGTACCGGTCTATTCGACTGCCACCCCATTCCATTCTTATACTGTACAGAAGGATGGCTACACTTCCTTTACAGGAATTATCGATCGCGTCCCTTTGAGAGGAGAAAGCGTTGATCTCTATGGATCCATCACCCCGGCTGACAAACCAACGTTATCCCCGACAAATGATGGTGGAGATATCGGCTGGTTTAACGTTCATGCCAATGTTGACGGGGCGACTGTCATATTCGATAATGATGTCAAGGGCAAAACTACCAAAGGAACACTCAGTGTCCCGGTGTTTGTTACCGGTACCCCCTACCGGGCATTTACTGTAAATAAATCCGGATATGTACCATATACCGGGACCATCACAAGGTACCCGGCAAAAGGACAGACTGTTGACCTTTACGCAACCTTAAACGCAGTACCTGCAACAACGCAACCGACTACGGTTCCAACCACGAAGTCCGCTCTACCCCCGGAAATCGCAGTATTGGCGCTCATCTTTGGGGGAGTATGTATTGGGATGTCGGCAAATTACCGGAAATAATCTTTTTTACCCGTTTGGGGAAATCCGCATTTTCCAGTTTATGAGTTTCGTGCACCCCCTTACTTTATTTCCCTGTCTCACCAAATCCAGAGATAATGATAGTTGATCCAATCGGAGATCTCCTTTCCGCACTCAAAGCGGGTATCCCTGACCCCAATAAATTGCCAGCCCGTGCACGTGAGGAGTTCTCCGCTTTGTACGTGGAGTTCCAGGAGATTGAGCAACCGAAGCTGGAACAAGTGGTTATCCGTGATGGGCTGAATGGGTTCTGGATCACCGTTCCCGAATCTCTGCCGGAACGTACCGTTCTCTTTTTTCATGGAGGGGGATTTACCGTTGGTTCGACCCGCGATCATATCGGTATCTGTACAAATCTTGCCCGCTGCTGCCGCTCACAGGTATTCTCTGTGGACTATAGGCTCGCCCCTGAACATATCTTTCCTGCAGCAGCTGAAGATGCATTATGTGCCTATCAGTACCTGATCGCTCATGGTGTCTTACCTCATCACATTGTTCCAATAGGTATCTCTGCGGGAGGCACGCTTGTTCTCGATCTCTTAATTTCTGCAAGGGACCAAAAGCTTCCTCTCCCCCATGCAGCAGTCTGCCTGTCACCCTTGACCGACATGCAGTTTTCCGGGGAATCGGTAGCGAGAAATACAGGACTTGACTGGATTACTCCCGCGCGGCTCAATGCAATACGTACTTTGTACCTTGCGGGAAAGGATCCTAAAGACTCCCTCGCATCCCCGGTGCATGCCCGCTTGCATGGTCTGCCCAGACTCTATATTCAGATCGGCACGCACGAGCTCTTACTATCGGATGTGGCGACCTTTGTACAGAAAGCGCGATGGGCAGGATCACCAGTCCAGCTGGAACTCTGGGAAGGGATGTTCCACTGCTGGCAGGTTTTTTCCCGTGACGTGCCGGAAGCAAAACGGGCAATTGAGCACATCGGATCATTTGTGCAGGACGCCCTGAACCGGTAACCTGAAAAATTTAAGCGATACATCTATCTTTTTTCCGGCCGATATCCCTTGGTTGAACTGTATGATCCGCAGAATTACCGTCCTCTTTCTTATGATTGCTATGAGTCTGCTTCTGGTCACTCCGGTTGCAGCAACATACACACTAACCAGTGTATCCTATACGCCCAACCCCCCTATTGTGATTGGTGGGCAGCAGCAGGTGACTGCAACATACTATATCGGCCCATCCGGCAGCACCACGTTTATCAAAGGTCACGAACTCCAGATGCAGACAGACCTTGTGAATGCCCGGTGGAACATTCAGGTCCTTCAAAATGGCCGGAATGCCGCACAACAGAGTGCATCGGGCTCTGCAGCGTTTGTGAACGGGGAGATCCTCTCCTACCCCAACAGCAACGATGTGTCACTTGTAGTCACGATTAGCGGTGTTGTTCCGCAGACTCCTGGGGTTCAGGTGATGCTGCTGCATGTAGAAGAGATTGACAATTCCAATAACGTAGTGCCGGGCAGCGTGATCACGCTAAGCCAGCCGGTTGCCGGGCAACCGTCAACCCCCGTACAGACTGCGATTTCCACGCTCACACCCACAAGAGTCCCCCCATCCCCTACAAAGTCCGCTGGATTTCCGGCAACTGCCGGTATTCTCGCAATCAGTCTCTTATTTTTGATCATGGTCCGAAACGGCAGATAACTTCAAATGGGAGAAACGGTTCATTCACACACTCTAGTTTGTGCAGTTTCAGAACCTTCATCATATGACACGCCCCATCTTTTGATCCTATGTTTGAAAGTATTGGCAGAAGTTTCGCGCTCGTGAAAACGAGCTGGGACATTCTCATGGATGACAAAATGCTTCTTGCATTCCCGGTGCTCTCGGGTTTCTTTACCCTCCTAGTCCTCATCACCTTCATCCTCCCGCTCTTCTTTACGAAAGCATTTGAATCGTCAGGCTCGATCATGGCCATTATAATGCTATTCCTCTTCTACGTGGTCAGCTACTTTGTCGTGATCTTTTTCAACACAGCCTTGATATCGTGCGTGAACGCGAAGCTGAACGGAAAGACGATGTCGATCTCTGAAGGTATCTCAAATTCCGTAAAACACCTTCCTGCAATTCTCGGGTGGGCGATCGTAGCGGCAACCGTCGGGCTTATCTTAAACCTCCTTCAGGAGCGGGCGGGTTTCATCGGCGATATTGTGCTCGCAGTCATTGGCGGCGTCTGGAGTCTTGTTACCTTCTTTGTCGTACCGGTCCTGATTCTCGAGGATAAGGGTGTTTTTGACTCCCTCAAAGAATCTCTCGCAATGATAAAGAAGACCTGGGGCGAGAGCATGGTCGGATCAGCATCGATCGCGCTCATCTTCGTTGTCATCGGCATCATTGGGGTTCTCTGTGTGGGGGCTACCATGTTTTTCTCCCCTCTGAAAATGCTTTTCCTCCCTGTGCTGGCGCTCTTCCTGCTCCTCGTTATTATTCTCGCCGTTGTCTACTCGGCGATGCAGGGTATCTTCGTGACTGCACTTTACATGTATGCAAAGACCGGCACGGTCCCGTCGGGATTTAACCCGGACCAGATCAAGAATGCCTTTGTCCCGAAAAAGGTTGGTCAGGGAAATATCTGAACCGGGATACCCAGATTCCCTTTTTTGCAATCTTTTTTTATTCATCAGGTACAACATCTCCATGATACTATGAGTATGAGCAAAGAAGCAACGCAGGGAAAAAGCGCGAAGAAATGGTGGTACCAGATCGCAGTAATGATCATGTTCTGTATCTTTTTTGTCGGTATTGATGTCTACCAGACCGGCAGGGTCACGTGGTCCGTCTGGCCGGTTGCTGCGGTTCTGTTCTTTGGCGTCGGGTTCTCGCTGCTCAACAAATTTGGCAGAGATTAATCCTTTTTTAAATTCCCCAATCCATAGCTTTACACCTGTCGCCATCCCACATTTTTTATGGAAAAGATGAAAGTCTGGTCTGCCCTTGGCGGGACTACGCCAGCAGAAAAACTGGGAACCATTGGTGTAACTGAAGGAAGAATGCTCGATGTCCGCTTTCTTGACGATATCGCCCGCACCTATGGAGTCAGCGTCATCCTTTTTTTTGAAGAAGACTTAGCCCGCACCCGCACTCTGGAATCCGTTCAGCAGGAGTTTTCCCATGCGGGGGAATTTGAGCGGCCCTATATCGCCGTTGGGAGTTTTTTGAAGTTCACCCGGGAGAACGATCCCTCGTTTGAACAGACCATGCGTGAATTGCCGCTCATGATCGAAATAGTGACAGTGGGAGAAACCCGCACGAAAGAGGGTGGGACGGTACCGTATGTTTCCGGGCTGATGCCATTTCTTGATGAACTTGATGTGGATGCTAATCCGCAGTCATCCGTCCAATAAAAAACCCGATAAGACTGATTGCAGAAAAAGCATACCGGCACATTAGAATGTCAGAGCCCTTTTCATTGTAAAAAGTCTGAAGTCAAACGTCGAATCCGTTCGCGTTGACACGCGAAATCTTACTAAAGATCCGCGGCATGAATTTCCACGTGCTCCCGTTATAAAACACTATAAATTTCAGAAAAACCAATACATCTGGACATGAGCCTCCTTCCAAAGAAGAACCTGTTCAGCGCAGTTGACTCCATACTGCCGAGCAGGCATCTCCTTAAATTCCGCAAATTTATTTTTTTTGAACCCTTTATGGGAAATGATATCGCAAACCGTGGCAGGTTCTCTCACTACGGCTGTTCAGACAGGAAGGAATTTGCAAAAATTCTTAAAAAAATCCGGTCTGAAACAGAACTTTTACTCGAGGATATCGAGGCATTTCATATCTATATGTCAGTGAAAAAGACGCACAAAGTACCGGGCGATATTGCAGAAGTTGGTGTGTACAAAGGAGGTTCAGCAAAGATCATCTGCTCGGCAAAGGGTAATAAATCTCTTCACCTTTTTGATACATTTGAAGGGTTGCCAAAAGTAGAAGATATCGATATGGTCTGGCCGTTTTACGAAGGTAAATTTGCCGCCTCTTACGACTCGGTAAAAGACTACCTCAAAGGCAACAGTAATGTGTTTTTCTATAAAGGGATCTTTCCCGGCACATCAGAACCTGTGAAGGACAAGAGCTTCTCGATGGTGAATCTCGATGTTGACACGTACGAGAGTACAAAGCTGTGCCTTGAGTTCTTCCATTCCCGGATGACTCCGGGAGGTATCATCCTCTCCCACGATTATGTCACTGCACCCGGTGTTAAAAAAGCATTTGATGACTTTTTTGAAGATAAGAGAGAGCCTGTGCTTGAAACAGCCGGCTCGCAGTGCCTTGTTGTCAAGGTCTGAAAAAAATATTTTTGTTAAATTTTTGATCTGTGAGTACGGTTCAGTCCTTGATGATCAGGATGCCAAAGACAACCAGCATGAGTCCCACACAGACGACTGCTATTCCGATCAGCCCTTGAACGGCTATGATAACCTGAGGGAGGAATGCCATGATGGCATAGCCTCCAAGTGCACACAGAACAATTCCAATGATTAATGCAATAATACCTGTCTTATCCATAATAAATCCTCAATGATCTCATTTTCCATTTGACTTTATAATTATACCGGCTTTCAATGCGGTTTCGTGTTCAAGTGTCTCTGCCGGAGCGTCTTCCACGGGTAGGGAAGAACGCACATCAGAATGATGGCACCCGCAATCGGGATGGGAATTGTTCCGAGCGCTGCGGCAAGCGAGTAATGGTCGGCGATGATTCCGTTGATTGCGACCCCTAGTCCTCCAAACCCTATTGCAAGTCCGAGCATGATGCCGGATGCGAGCCCAACGTTTCCGGGAAGTAGTTCGTGGGACATGGCGACTGCGACTGCAAAGGTGGACCAGAGGAAAAACCCAAAGAGAAGCAGACCAATAATCGACAGAATCCCGCTGGTCAGCATGAAGAAGCAGAATGGGGGAATACAGAGCACAAGCCCGAAGATCATGAACTCTTTTCTCCCGTACCTGTCCGAGAAATGTCCCCCTGCAACCTGCCCGGCCACACCTGTGAGCAGCATCAGGGTTACTATCATGCTCGCCATCACCAGATCATATCCCTGCGAGACAAGGTACAGCGGCAGGAAGGTGATGGCTGCAAAGATCGCCCATGCCCGCAGGATGGATGCGATCATAAGGATGATGAATGGCTTTTTTGAAGTGACCACATGGTCCGTATCAAGATGATCAGCCTTCGGAGCACAGGCTCTTGTAATTCCCCCGGGCAGGATATACTTAAGGGCAAATGCCATGGCAATTGCCGGCAGCACGAGAAAGAGAAGACCGGGCAGTCCGAGCCACCAGACAAGTGCCCCCGCAAGTACCGGGCCGATCGCATAACCAAGATTTCCCCCGACCACGAAGTATGACGTGAGCCGGCCACGGTTTTCACTCGTGCAGAGCCGGCTCACCATGCTGAGCGCTGCCGGGTGGAAACAGGCATGCCCGAGTGCAGCGAGCACGGCTAAGAGCATGATGAGGTAATAGTTCTGGGCAATTCCCATCAGGGCGACAAATACCGCCGATATGAGCAGGCTGATGCTGATGTTAATCGTTAAACCTTTTTTGTCAGAGAGCCAGCCGAGCACCGGCTGGGTGAATGATGACGTGACATTGTAAGCAGTGATCAGGAGACCTGCGGTAAAATACGAGTACCCGTTGTTTGCGATAAGCAGGGGAAGTATTGCGGGCAGCACCGGCATGTAGATGTCGGTGACCATATGTGCAGCTGCGAGTCCGGTTATGGTCCGTGTTGCATCGGGCGCTGGGTTTATTGTTTCCGTACCAGTCGTAGGATCTCGACCTCGAACTCCAGCACGTCACGGGTGTGGAAGGCAAATGTGCGCTTTATTGCAAATGCACTGCCTACCTGTTCAGAAACTTCGGCCCGTTTACGGATGAAGGCTTTTACAAATTGGGTGGAACCTGCATTAAAGATACTGTAAACAACCGGTGCGGTCTTTATGGCAAGATCGATGAACGGGCGATCGGCATGGACCTTCTGCGCCCCGAATGGCGGGTTCATGATAATAGTGTCGCAGGCACCGATCTTATCAGGAAGTGTAGCATCCAGAATATCTGATACAATGAACTCTACCTCTGCTCCAAGGAGCTCAGCGTTCGCTGTCGCCACTGCAACGGCATTGGGATCTTTTTCCACGCCCTTTACCGAATTAGCGCCAAGGAGTGCCGCACCAATTGCCAGAACCCCGGTCCCGCTGCCTAGATCGCAGACGTTCTTCCCCTCGATATCGCCTTTCATGAGCGCGTGGTAGAGCATGCGTGCGGCAAGCGGTGCCGGGGTCATGTATTGTTCGAGTGATGGCCGGGGTTTTGCATACCCTGCCGCTTTCTGGAGTGTCATCTCAAGTTGTTTTAGTTTCATACGATCTCGTCAATTGCATACTCATCCCATGTCCGCACACCACAGAGGATTTCGAACTCCTGCGGTGAGAGGACGGGTGCAGGAAAGCGCACCTGGTCATCGTAGGCAAGCCGGGGGCAGGCGGTATTCACGTAGCAGGCAAACCCGAGATTGAGCAGTTCGTCGGGGCTCACCTCCCGCATCGTGACAATCATCGCTTTTTTGGAGAGAGCTGATAGTCGCTCTGCGAGTGCCATCCGTTCCTGTCCGCTCTTTGAACTTACGATGATACCGATACTTTCTGCATCCCGTGCCTTTTCCATGATCGCAAAACGCCGGCGCAGAAGTGCATCCCCGCTCACTTCCTCTGCAATGCCGGTCAAGGGATCAAGTGCGATCACCCGTGCTCCTGTGGAAAGGGCAATACCTATTGGGTGAAAGACGCCGGTGCCGACAAAGAGAATTTCCGGAGCATGTGTGGCACGGGCTGCGGCAAAACTGCACCCGAGCACCTGCCCACGGTTCGGTGCCCGTGTTCCCCCGTCTGCCACTCGCACGTCGATCCCCTTCTCACGCAGGAACGATTCCATTGCCGGGATAAGGTGGATGTGCTGCACGGTGGTGACAAGACCTACGGTCTTTTCTCTGAGGAGCGGGATTACGTTTTCCAGTATGGCGATATCAAAATCGACCGGGTAGGGCTCGAAGATCACATTCTCCCGTTTGTCCACCGGCGTGTGTCCGAAATGCACGAGCACATCTGCATGGGCAAGAGTGTCGATGGAGAGATCGCAGGCACCATAACAGGGATCGCCGCTTATGATCACTACAAAGCCTGCCGCCCTGAGCTGAGCGGCATACTCCGCTGCCCGTCGCTTGAGTCCTGCGGGAAACTGGAGGGCAACTTTTCGTGCCCTACGCTGTTTTAACCGATTGACCAGATCAGAGATATCGTTCAACCACACGCACCTTTTCGGTGACCTCAATTTTTACTAAAGACTTGTAGGGCCTTCCAATATCCGGTTCGCCACGCTGGATTGCGATGCAGACATCGACAATTTCGGCTCCGGCAATTTCGAGTGCTTTTAAGAGTGCAATCATGGTACCCCCCGTGCTCACCACATCATCAATGATCACGACACGGTCGCCCTTGTATACGCCGTTAAGATACAATTCACCTTTTGAGTATCCGGTAGTTTGATGGACAGGGACTTCATGTGGTAATTTGTACTCCCGCTTGCGCATAACGGTCATCGGGATGTCGGTCATGACAGACAGAACTGCGCCGATGTGGATGCCCATTGCCTCCACAACCACGATCTTATCTACATTGTTTAAGTCCATCACCTTGATCATCGCGGTGCAGACATCGCGGAGCAGGGCTGGTTCAACAATCGGTACACCATCGGTGATCGGGTGGATGAAATAGTTGTACTCCCCCCGTTTCACCATAGGGCAGGTCTCTAATGATTCTACCAGTCGGTCAAGCATGTAATTCACCAATATCTTTCAAAAATGCTTCAATACGATCGCCATGCACATGGGGCATGCAGACTATGCGAAGATGCCCCGCTCTTGTCCATGAGACTTTCCATGGCGCCGGGATATCTTCTTTTTTTGCGACAAATGTTGCAACATTCACGTCCGGTGTTGTCGCCTTAGAAAAACCGAAAGTTTCCATGCCGGCAATCAGACGGTGCGTGTTCTTCATGCACCCTGATACGATCGACCGCATGCCTTCAACTCCAAGGTAATCGAGCACGGCAAGCGCCCCAACAACCGGTGCCCCCGGCCGGGTGCCGGCAAGGGTGAACTCCTGTTTTACCGTGAGGTATGGAGTATCGATGTTGAGGGTGTTGAGCAGATCCGGTTCCCGTGTGAGCAGGCAGCCGGCCGGGATCGTGCTCATCCCCATCTTATGCGGATCGACAGCGATCGTAGTTACGCCGGGCAGGGAGAAATCAAACGGGATCGGGTTGTCCAGAAATGGGATCACCATGCCACCGAATGCGGCGTCAACATGGAAAAAAACATTGTGCTGGCACGCGATCTTTGCGAGTGCAGCGATGGGATCGACCATCCCGTACTCGGTGGTGCCTGCAATCCCGACAAGTGCAATCGTGTTGCTGTCGATCTGTTCTGCTGCGGCATCGGCATCCATACGCAGGTTATCAGCGAGTGGCACTCCCCGCATCTCAATGCCCAGAATATCGCAGGATTTCTTAAATGAGAAATGTGCTGATTCCGGAATGACTGCATTCGGGTAGGTGATATCGTTCCGCTGCACCTTTGCCAGCCGGAGTGCCTGAAGATTGGATTCGGTGCCCCCGCTTGTGGCATACCCCCCAGCGTCCGGGCAGTGATAGAGAACGCCGAATCGTTTGATTAAGAGTTGTTCAAGGGATGCCGTGCCGGGAAAAAGGCCCGGGTCTCCGAGGTTGGTCTCCATAAACATGCAGTGCGCCCGCACAGCAACCGGGTGGGGGAGCGAACACATGGAGCTCAGGATGTAATCGTAATCCAGATCTTCTGTTTTTTTTTGGGATAAAAAAGAGAAGAGTTCTTCTTTTGAACAACCCTTATTCAGCATCTTTTGATCTCGCGGCTTCGAGTATGATACGCTTTTCTGTGCGGGCAACTGCTTCCCTTATCTTTACGATCGCATCGATGTTTGCTGAGATGCTTGAGATACCGTGCTCAACTAACCATGTTGCCATCTTCGGGTCAGAACCGGCCTGCCCGCAGATTGAGCATTCCACATTGTAGGCCCGGCACATCTGGATCGATGTGTGGATCAAGTGAAGCACAGCCGGGTGCTGGGGCTGGTACATATCCGCAACATTCTCGTTGTTGCGATCGATTGCCAGGGTGTACTGGACAAGGTCGTTTGTCCCAAACGAGGCGAACTTGATCCCGCACCGGAGGAACTCCTCGATCATGATCGCACTTGACGGGATCTCAATCATTATTCCGAGAGTAACATTCTCGACATCGACTCCACAGGCCCTCATCATCTCTTTTGCAGCAAGGAACTGGTCAGGGTGGGAGACCATGGGAAACATGATGCCGAGATTTTCGTAACCCTCTTTCCAGAGGCGCTTGAACGCCTCAACCTGCATCCGGAACTGGTCGGGGCTCTGGAGATCGCGCCTGATACCTCTCCAGCCGAGCATTGGGTTGTGCTCGTGGGGTTCGGTTTCACCGCCCTGCATGTTCCGGAACTCGTCAGTCGGTGCATCGAGCGTCCGCACCCAGACGGGTTTTCCCGGAAACGCATCGAGAACCGTTTTGATACCATCGTGGAGCTCTTTGATGAACTCTTCTTCTTTGTTGTTGGCAATAAACCAGCCCGGCGTCTTGTTCAGGCCTAGGATCAGGTGTTCGATCCGGAGCAGACCTACTCCGTCTGCACCAGTTGCCGCTGCCCTTGCTGCAGCTTCTGGCATGGAGACGTTTACCTTTACGCTGGTTGCAGTGATGATAGAGGAGGATTGGGGAACCAGTCGCTGAGGAGCTCCGGAAGGGGCAGGGGCTGCCTGTGGGAGTAACCCTTCATAGATGAGCCCCTTCTCGCCATCGACTGTGATCAGCTGCCCGTTCGTGAGCACTTTGGTGGCCGTCCTTGTTCCTACAATCGCCGGAGTGCCCAGTTCCCGGCTCACAATCGCTGCATGGCAGGTCATACCGCCTTCATCGGTGATGATCGCAGCAACTTTACGCATGGCCGGTACCATGTCCGGGTTCGTCATCTTTGTGACAAGGATGTCGCCTTCCCGGACCGAACCCGTGTCTTTTACATCCCGGATAACTACGACTTTTCCTGATGCAATACCTGGTGCTGCACCCTGACCTTTTAAGAGGATCTTTGCTTCTGATTTCTGTCCGGACATACTCTTATTCTCCTTTTTTGCACCGATGGTTGTGATCGGTCGTGACTGGAGGATATAGATAGTTCCCTTTACAATTCCCCATTCAACGTCCTGCGGAATGCCGTAATGGTTCTCGGCAATCTTGCCGTACATACCCAGCTTTGCAACTTCTGCGTCAGAGAGCACCTGTGCATCCTGCCGGGCTGGTGCAACATCCACCAGTTTTGTTCCGTGATCTCCATCTGAAATAATCTCGACTTTCTTGTTCGAGATAAGTGTGTCAATGACCTTTTCGGTCCGCTGGTCAAAGACATATTTGTCGGGAGAGACTGAGCCTGAAACTACTGCCTCACCAAGTCCCCACGAACCTTCGATAATGGTATTGGATTCGCCCGTGATCGGGTGGGAGGTGAACATGACTCCTGCCTTTTCTGAATGGACCAGTTGCTGGACGACAACTGCAATATTGACCGTGTGATCATCGAATCCCTGTTTTGCCCGGTAGTAGATCGCCCGTGCCCCGTAGAGCGATGCCCAGCACATCTGGACGGATTTAAGCAGGTTTTCCTCCCCTTTGATATTGAGATAGGTCTCCTGCTGGCCGGCAAAGCTCGCGTCCGGCAGATCTTCTGCTGTTGCGCTTGAGCGCACTGCAACAACGAGATCTTCGGCTGACATTTTCTTATACGCCTTTTTGATCTCTTCTTTGATGACAGCCGGCATCTTTGCCTTCATCACCAGCTGTTTGGCATGTTCAGCTGCTTTTTCCAGCGCCTCGTTGTCCTCTACATCCAACCGTTCGAACGATGAGAATATCTTCTCTTCAAGACCGGCCTCTACCAAAAACCTGCGGAATGCCTGAGCGGTGACCACAAACGCTTTCGGTACGGGAAGACCAAGGGAGGCCATCTCACCAAGAGACGCTCCTTTACCCCCGACAGATATTATATCTTCTTTCCGGATCTCTTCAAGCCAGAGAATATTAGGCACATTTTTCATGCTCGCACCACTTATGATGTCAACTCAACCTGTATAATAATTATCATCGCCTGTCATAATTGTGGTTGGTTGTTTCAGTTTTTACTGTCATTTTTTATAATGTGCACGAGTGCCTGCCTGCTTGTAAAGAATAACCCTGATTAAGTATGGCGCAGATATTGTATGGGTTTTTATGGTAAACGCAAAGGTGCTCGTCAGTGATCCGCTGGCGGAAGAAGGGCTTGTAATCCTGCGGGCGGCAGTTGACGTGGACGTCAGGACCGACCTCAAGGAAGAAGATCTCATAAAGATCATCGGGAATTACGATGCCCTGCTCGTGCGGAGCAGTACGGATGTCAACGCAAAGGTGATCGAGGCTGGTAAGAAGTTAAAGTTCATCGGGCGGGCCGGTGTCGGTGTGGACAATATCGATATGGATGCGGCAACGCGAAAAGGCATCATCGTTGCCAATGCGCCGGAGGGAAATACCCTTGCTGCAACCGAGCATACCATGGCGATGATGCAGTCCCTTGCCCGTAACATCCCGCAGGCGAACGCGAGCCTGAAGAAGAAAGAGTGGAAACGCTCGAAGTTCATGGGTGTGGAACTCAACGAGAAGATTCTTGGGATCGTCGGGTTCGGGCGTATCGGACGCGAAGTGGCAAAAAGGGCCAACGCAATGGACATGAAATGCGTTGCCTACGACCCGTTCATAACAAAGGAGCGGGCAGCCCAGCTCGGTGTCGAGATGATGTCCATGGCTGATCTTTTCAAGGTCGCAGATGTGATCACCGTCCACACTCCTCTGATTGCCGAGACAAAGCACGTCATCAATGAAAAGAGCATTGCTACAATGAAAGACGGTGTGCGGATCATCAACTGCGCCCGCGGTGGTATCATTGATGAGAAGGCGCTTTACGATGCGGTCAAGAGCGGCAAGGTTGCCGGCGCTGCGCTCGATGTCTTTGAAACCGAGCCCCCGACTGAATCCCCGCTGCTTACGCTAGACCAGATCATCGTGACTCCCCATCTCGGGGCAAGCACGGTCGAGGCACAG
>JANYBK010000122.1 GCA_025360805.1 Methanomicrobiales archaeon | reverse complement strand
AGTTATAAGGTCAAACTGGGGTATTTCATGAGGTGAGATGCGATAAAACACTGAACTGTCAAATTAGTTTTCGTGACAAAAAATTTGATAGCGATAGTTTACATCTTCTGCCGTTATGGATCAGACTGGCAAACTTGGGTTGGAGGTTAATCGGCGTTGATGACTACCCAAAGCTCACGGAAGAAAATTTAGAGAAGTACTGGAACTGGTTAAAGATTATTTTTTAGTGAGCTTTTTGATAGCAGCCTGAGCTGAATTGCGAACATCAGAAAATGGATCGTCAAGCAGTGAAGTGAGCGGCCGGATTGCTCTTTTGTCGCCGGATTTTCCGAGCACTTCAGCCGCACCGATTCTGACTGTCATATCCATATCCTCTAAGCAGCAGATGAGCGGACTTACAGCAGCCCGGTCCTTAATCTTTCCCAGTGCCGCGATCGCTGCGCAACGGATGTGTGGTTCGGGATCGTTCAGTGCAGTTATCAGTGTCGCCACAGCATCTGAATCACCTAACCGTCCGAGTGCCTGCACAATCTCGCATCGAACAACTGCGTGGGGATCAGAGAGGGTGTCAGTCAGTGGCTGAATTGCAGACAGGTTACCGGATTTTCCGAGTTCCCGTGCAGCAGCCTGACGTTTTTTTACCGTAGACGAACGCAGATCGGTTACAAGCAATGAAAAATCATTCATAAAACCAGAAAATATTTTTTGTTAATGCTCGCACTCGTAGCCGGACTCGTACGCGGATATGACCTTCTGTGCGATTTCTTCAGAGAGCCGGTCATGAACAAGGTGAACAAACGCCTCGACATCTTCTACAGGAAGACACCCCATGCTCTCTTCTCCCTTCTTTATCATTTCCGTGATATACGTGAGTTCCTCATCATTGAGCCGGCTGATCCGCTCAATAAAATCATTACTGTCTTCAGCGAAATGGTTAGAAACCGGTGGCAGTATTGAGTGGAACTGATGTCCCGATCCAGAACAGGTGAGTTCCCCGCATTCAGGTGCGAGTTTTTTTAAGATTTGGATATCTTTTTCTGACAGTTCCCGTGGCATGTTTTAGTATCCTGTTTAATCATTTCTTTGGCTTTGGAATAAATGTGCGTGAAGGGCACCTGTCGCTCTCACGATTAGGATTAGTCTCGCCATTGATTCGGCACTCTCCCCTGTCCCTGGTAATTGGAGTATAGCTGATGCAATCGTCACAGGTTGGCATATAATTCCCGTTCGTTAATATACATTATAGATGTACCTGTGATACTACTTGAAAAAAAGAACTTGAGATTAGAAATATTTGCCCAGCCAGTTTTTGATGCCAGCAAAAATTCCGCCGGATTTGCCTGAACCGGATGATTTCTTTCCTGATCGGGGCTGCATCGTTGTGGGGGGACGGGATATGGTACGTCGGGGTGCCGGGGCTTCCCTTGGGGGAATATCCCTGAGGGTTCCCTGCGGTTCTTCTCCAGCCGATTCGAAACCCCATGCAAATCCGATCCTGTAAGCGCTCTCATTTTGGCGGATCCAGTTTGCTGCATTCATGTATCCACGATCTTCGGCTTTCTTGATCGTGTCCTGGTGATCCTGGGTGAAATGGATTTCACGCTGCAGGGCGGTTAACTCCTCATATACCTTTCCGGGGACTTTTATCTTCTCTCTGCCCATAACTCCTCATATAGGCATATGATGGGATACGATATTTAATGTTTCCTCATAAACACGCCGAAAATTCGGGACAATGGTGGAAAGAACCGGTTAGAACACGCAAATCACAGAAGATTGATACGTGTGACGGGCAATTAAACACAATAGGAAACGGGGATGATAAATAATGGTTAAAGTGACCTACGAAGGGGACGATTTCAAACGTATGCTAAGATCGGATTTGCAGAAACTTGAGCGTCTGGTTGAATCAAAAAAATTTGGTATCTTTGAAGTGGACTATAAGGAAGGAAAGATCAAAGTGGAAATTAAAAAGAAAGGAGACGGCATTGTTGTTAAACGATGGCGGGCGATCTGATCTTTTTTTTTAAAGATAACCTTTTACCTCAGTATTGTCGGCTGAAGCGAACCCCGATACCCACTCAAGGAAAAACCGGGTAGATCGTATATAAAAAAGTTAGATCTCTTTTTTGTAATCCGAGTGCACTTTTGGCATCTTCATCTTCTGTGCCTTCTGGATCTTTTTTATGGTTTCATCTTTGGTCAGGGAGCCTTTTTCTGCTGTGGATAACCCCTTTCCTGCATCCTGCTCTTCTTTAATTTCTGATAATAAATTACGGTATTCCTCTGCAGAAATACCGATCTTTTTCATTTCAATACCGGTAAAAAATCCCTGCATATATTTTGCATGGTGATCCGGGCAAACCGGAAAGGTGCAATATGCATCTACCTCGGCTGCTTTTCCCTTAACCGGCAAAAGGGTGCCGGTGACTTTCTCAGGTTGCCGGCAAATAGAGCAGCGGTAGTGGTGCCTGCGTCGGATTAGGTCAAATTCTGCACTGTCAGTCATTTTTGGTCTCTTTTTTTAATAACCTGAAGTTATCAGGATTTCAGAATCAGTCAAAACCGGATGCTGCTATGGGGATTCGAACCCCAGTCGCGAGCGTGAGAGGCTCGCATGATTGGCCGGACTACACTATAGCAGCGCAATTGCTCAATAACTTGCGCGATATTTTTACTTAAAGATGTCTGTAACGGCGATTTTAATTGTTGGCGCTGGTATAATGCCGTAATCTACTGGTGGGTATGCCGGTATGCCCCTTTTGGAATATGAATCTCAAATCGTGCCCCTTTGCCCGGTTCACCCGTTTCGTTTATGGTAAGTCCGGTGATAGAAAGGATCTCGCGTGCAAGGAAAAGACCAAATCCGCTATGTCTGCCAAAACCGCGATCAAAGATACGATCTTTTTCATTCTCAGGAATGCCAACACCATCGTCAGAACAAAAAAGAACAAGTCCGTCAGGTCCCTCTGAAGAATAAAACCGGATTTTGGTAATCTTATCGCCGTAGCGAAGAGAATTGTCAATCAGGTTATAGAATACTTTGACGAGGAGCGGATCAGCATAAATCTCAATATCATTAATGTCATTTTTCAGTGTAATCGTTCCTAAAGACAGCTGACTTACTGCCTGCCGGATGACGTTTGCAGTCATCTGCCACTCCGGGCCGTTTACCCCGATATCCTGGTATAATTTAGTAAATGTAATCTGCCGCTCGATATTTTTTATAGCGGTCTCACTGTGGCTGATATACCGGAGATCCTGGTCATTCGTAAGATGATTTTTTAATAGGTCGGTGAATCCTGATAATGCTGTAAGCTGATTGAGAATATCATGGCGTGTAACACTGCTCATAAGGTTGAGTTTTTTGTTTATTTGCAGGAGTGCTGCTTCAGCCTGCTTGAGCTCTGAGATGTCAACTAACGAAGCGACACTGTTGGATGAACCGGGAATCATGAGCACATTCACGATACAGTTGTGGGTATGTCCTGCAACATCAATCAACCGGCATTCGTATATCCGTGGCACAAGGGTTGGATCCTTCCGGCGGGAATAGTGGTACTGCTTCATCCGTTCCACATCCTCTTTATCGATAAAGACCGTCCAACTGGTCTTGTGCTCCTGTTGCGCCTTTGGGACCCCGGTAAGTTTCTCCCACCCGTTATTTGCCAGCAGGATTGTGGTATCCGGTTCGATGATGATAGTAGCTGCTCCCGTATTGTCAAAAACAGCACGGTACAGAGCCTCAGATTCCCTCAATAATTTTTCAGTATGTTTCAGGCCGGTAATGTCCCGGAAAATTCCCTCTATCCCTCCGAAGGATCCATCCGGATTGTAATAGAAATGGCTGTTGGTTGCTACAGTGACAACAGTCCCGTCTTTCCTCTTGAGTTTTACCTCATAGTCCTTAACAGATCCCTTCAACTTCATTGCATCAACGAATGCTTTACGGTCATCGGGAACCGCATATAACTGCCCGGCAATACTGAGTCCTATCAGATCATCAGGAGAATCATATCCCAGTAATGCTGCACCGGAAGGGGAGATCATGATAAGATTGCCGTTACTATCAGAGCGGTAGAAGATATCCTGGATATTATCAAGGATATTCCGGTATTTTTCTTCGTTCTTTTTCAACTCATTTTCAGTATCTTTCATCGCGGTAATATCTTCCAGTGTCTCAACAGCACCCAGAATATTACCGTTCTCATCCCGGATGGGTGCGGCAGTGAAGTGGAGCCATGTTCCGGATTTGCCCATGTGGGGGAAGAAGTCGGTTGCTTCGTAGGCATCTTTGATGAGAGGGGATTTGATGTATTTGCCGGAATACCACTGGGGGATCTTTTCAATCTGTCCCTCAACGAGCAGGTCGGCCATGCATGGGCGTTCCTGCGGGTAGAATGCCTTCCACTGCTGGTTAGTGCCGAGCACTTCATTAACGCTGATACCGCTGTACTTCTCCAGTGCTTCGTTCCACTGGATCACTTTATGATTCCTGTCAATGACGAACTGCGGGATGGGTGAACCCCGGACAATCGCACTCAATTTGTTCTCGCTCTTCCTAAGCGCCCGTTCTGCAAGAATGCTTTTTGTTATGTCGATACCAATTGCTACGAAGTTGACTGCCCGGTCTTTGCTCTCATCAATGCCCCGCGTGTTCCAGAGAATGATCTTTTTGTCCCCGGATTTCGTGAGGATCGTTGTCTCGAAATTCTGGAGAAATTTCCTTTCGTTGATGATCTGAATGAGTGTCTGCGTTATTGTCTTCCGGTATTCCTTTTCAGGGTAGATAAGGCTCCAGATCCGGTTGTTACCTACAACCTCGTCAGCAGAGTAGCCGCTGATCTCTTCTGCAGCATTGTTCCAGAGCAGGATGGTGCCATGGTGGTCAAGTGCCATCAGCCAGACATTGGCATTTGCGATGATGCCCTGCTGGAACCGGCTCATCTTCAGGATCTCTTCTTCAGCTTTTTTGATATCGGTGATATCCCTGCCTACTGTCTGGTATTCGGTTATTTCCCCCTGCTCATTGAAAATCGCACGGTGTCAATGGCGGTGCGAAAATGTGCACTTATGGCGGAATGAAAGTGTACAGCTGACAACCTTCATGCATAAGCGTGAAGGTAGTGGCAATGCTGAAAATGGAGGACTTTTTCATGATACGCGATTTGCACCACCAGGGA
>JANYBK010000120.1 GCA_025360805.1 Methanomicrobiales archaeon | reverse complement strand
AGGGTCGAGTATGCCCCACAGGGATCATTTTTTTGCTATTTCTCACTGGAGGGAGGGGATTCTTATTTGATCTGCTCCTGGTGTGACAGGGAAAACGCCTTAAATTATCGATGATTTTATTGGGGGGTCAGGAATGTCAATGTGAAGTAAAATCCATTGCAGAATAACAACGATTAGCACTTTTTTTATCGAAGTGGACAAGGCCCAAACAATGAAGGACCTGCCCCTGCGGAGTGTCTGGTTCCAATCTATTATAACCTAACTTCATCAGAACAAGGAAGAGAAAGGAGATTTCGTTTGAAAATATTAAAAGTCAGATTTTTTTTACAATAGAAATAATAGATTTTTTTTGGGATGTTTCTTGATCTGGGGATTGCTCTACCCTGCATAAGGAAAACTTATGAGTCCATGAAGGGTGCATCCCGAAAATAAAGGAGATAATGGCACACAGGATAAACCCGAACTGAGCGACATCAATGAAAATGCTATTCAAAATGGTAAAAAAGAACAGATCGATCACTTCAATAATGGCATAAAGGAGCAGGAAGCATAGACCCGGCAGAAATTCGCATTTATTCCATTTCACTGCAAGAAATACAGCAATGATTGCGACAATTACCTGAATAATGCCATACACTATCATACCTGATGCCAGAAAAGTCGGGATCATTTCATAATCCACCTTATCTGAACAATGAGTGTGCTGGTGTACTTAATGACTGTCCAATAATTATCATGGGTTGTCAGCCAGTTTCCTACAGAAAAGACTCAACGGAAAAATATTTCATAAACCCGAGCGAAAAACCCAAGGATTGGATCACTCCGGCATAGTCACTCACCTCTGATTGCATTCGTACTCGCACAAGGCCCAGCGACCGACCCCTGAATTACCGATCCAAACCATGTTTTTTTAAACAACCCCAGAAAAATGACCCTTAAATTCGCATTCCGGCTGCCGTTTCGGGGTCCGTATGGGATAAACTAGGTGGCAAAAACAGCCTCGATTTAAGGGCCTTTGGGGGGCTTTGGGAGAGGTGCAATTCTGCCTTATTTTAACAAATGGAGCGATAATTAAACGTATTTTTTACATGCACCAAAACGGGCGGTTTTACGAGGTTTTCCGGATAAGGGTATGACAAACGAAGCCCAATTTGGGCGTATTCTCTCCAATATCGTATAGCCCATATTATAGAAACCGGGTTTAATGGATGAATACTTTGGCATCGGGGGCTTGAAAGTTTCTTTGGACCGGGCGCCCTTGGACAAGATATTTCTTGATAATCCGGTAGGGGGGGGGTAATGTCCCGGAATTTTTCTATCCGTGCCACCTTGTCCCGGCAAGAGAAGAATGACCCGAGATGGATCTTACTCAGAAATCCGGAAATTTCCGGTCCGTTTGATTCCGGCAGATGAAAAAACGTACGAATATCCTTGATGGTGACCCATAGTTATGACTGACAGGAATTCTCCATATGCGGGTTCAGCAGATCGGGAATATCCAGATGGTTGTGCATGCATTACCGGTGATTTGTGCTGCTTGCAATAACTCATATGTACATAAATCGTTTAAAGAATCGTATCATGCCCTGAAGAATAACGGAAATGAATGAATATGATCGAGCGTTCGTCATGTTCCCAGCTGAGTTGTAGTATAGATAACACGGGGCAGTTCTCTTTCAGGATTTTGGAAACAGAGCATGCATTGATGAAGGAAAGTAACCCAATACCAGATACAGAATACCAATGACATCAAGCACGAGGCGGAAGATGAAGGCCCTGAAAAAAAAGATCGCAGAAAGACACCGTGAGATACCAGAGGAAAACGAGATCCCAATTGAAAAAAAGGATCCGGAAAAAGATCGTTAGACCTGAAAATCTCGCAATGGAAACTCCTATTTTTTTTACACGGTGTTACACCATATCGTTAAGATTCGAATCGGGAAATTCCGACGATATTACTCTCTTGGCCGATACTCCCCACACCAATCCCGGGGATTTGGTGACGGAAATTCAGTAATTGCCCCATCAGGAATGCTGTAGAGGGTCGGAGGAAATCGATGACATGCTACTGAGGAGGGAATGTACTTCATACCATCTTGTGTTCCAGAAACTTCTCCGGATTTTGAAGGTTCAGGAAATAGTCGTGCAAAATGACAATTCGTACAACACTGATCTTTTTCTTTCCAATTTTCCACTTAAATCACACCTTACTACTCAGGGTATTGGATATTCACACAGAGAAAATATAAATTAACCTTCAATGTTGGATTTTTACTGGACTTTCACGGGAACCGGATAATTCCAGAAAAAATACATGCACGATGTCATAAAAATCCTTTTAACCATTCACGGCGATTAAACTCCGGTTATTTCTCGTACGTGTGAAGCATTTGCTTTTTAAAAAATTCACAGTAAGGAAGGACTGGTTCAGAACTATGTAACAGACTGGTGGAAAGGGGCGTTCAGATGGATTTCGGATCAACGTTTTTTTACAAATATCGCAGGTTCATAAAGACGCTCAAGATCTACCTCCTCCTTGCCGGACCAGGTCTTATCGTGATGCTTGCCGACAATGACGCAGGGGGCATCACTACCTATGCCGTCACCGGGTCAAAGTACGGCTATGGTCTAATCTGGTTTTTGTTGCTGCTCCTGCCGGTAGCCTATGTTGTTCAAGAGATGACCGTGCGGCTGGGTGCAGTCACAAAACGCGGACATGCGGAAGCAATCTTTGACGCGTTTGGATCGTTCTGGGGCTGGTTTTCGTTTATTGATCTTGCTCTTGTCAACTGGCTCACGCTCATCACCGAGTTCATTGGTATGACCGCAGCCCTTGCCATCTTCCACGTCCCCCCGGTATTTACGGTGGTCATCGTAGCCATTGTCATGATGCTCATGGTCCTGCAGGGCAAATACTGGACCTGGGAAAAGATCGCGATCCTGTTTGCTGCCCTCAATATCATTTATATTCCGGCAGCATTCATGGTGCACCCTTCGGTAAGTGAAGTGCTGAGTGTTGGTCTGATCCCCCACTTCCCCGGCGGCTTCAACGGGACGTTGTTCTTTTTCTTAATGGCAAATATCGGAACCACGATCGCCCCGTGGATGATCTTCTTCCAGCAGAGTGCGGTAGTAGACAAGGGAATGAAAGAAAAAGACATTCCCTGGGGCCAGATGGATACCCTGATCGGATCTGCGTTCACCGTGCTTGTTGCAATCTTCATTGTCGTAGTAACGGGTACCGTTCTTTACGGTGTGGAAGTCGAAAGTGCAGCACAGGCAGCAAGCATGATGATGACCACCAGTCCATGGCTGGGTACGTGCATCGCAATTGGTCTCTTCAATGCAGGATTTTTAGGAGCGATCTGCATATCGCTTGCCAGCTCGTGGGCGTTTGGCGAAGTGTTCGGGTGGGCGCATTCCCTCAACATGAAGGTCCGTGAAGCCCCGTGGTTCTATGCCTGCTACCTGTTCGCCCTCATAACGGCCGGAGGTGTTGTGCTTATCCCGAATGCACCTCTCGTCCTGATCACGCTCTTTGTACAGGTTATTGCTGTGACCCTGCTCCCGGCAGCGCTGGTGTTTTTGATCCTTTTGTTGAACAACGAAGAGATCATGGGGAAGTACCGGAATACGACACTTCAGAATATTGCCGGGACGGTTATCGTAGTCGCAATTATTGTACTGTCCACGGCATATGCGCTGACAACCCTCTTTCCGGAGTGGTTGATGTGATGAACAAAAAGGAGAGAAACAGATGCTGACCCTTGAAATTGTATTCGGCCAACGGATCGGAAGTGTATTTCGTGGATGGACGGATAAGATCCAGGAGATCAACAAGAAGTACGAAAAGCCCCGGATCACGATGTCCCCCGGCGTGAAGATCGCACTCCTCTTCCTCAGGGTCTACCTGATCCTGCTGGTTATACTCCTTGGCTACAAATTCTGGACAATGTTGAAGTGAGGGGAAACGATGGTTATCCAGACAGACGCAACAAATGTGAAACCACAAAAGCCCGACAGGAAATTCCTGTTGAGCGAGATGCTCGGCGCAAAGGTATTCCTGGGCGAAAAGAAGATCGGTTCACTTTCCGACATTATGATTGTCGAGACAGGTAAACTTCCTGAAGTGCGGAATTTCGTCATAACCCGCCCTTTTGGCGACCCCTCGCTTCTCATCCCGTGGGAGTGCATGGTAACGCTCGAACCAAAAAAACTGGTCATTGGTGTCGATGACCTGAAAAAATTTGAGAATTCACCTCCGGAAGATGCAATCCTGCTCCGTGATCATATCCTTGATAAAAAGGTGCTCGATACCGAAGATGCGGAAGTGGAAGTTGTCTACGATATCCGTCTGGTTGAACGGAATGCAAAACTCTATGTTACAGAGGTGGACACCAGCAAAGCCACACGCCTTCGCCGTCTTGGGTTCGGCTTCATGTCCGGGGTTCTCGCACCAAAAGAAGATCCAAAGGACAGTGGTTCGATCTCGTGGATGTATATCCAACCCCTCCCGTCGCATATAAGCAGCTTCAAAGGAGATGTCAAGCTCAAGGTCCTCAAGGAGACCCTTGCTGATATCCACCCGGTCGATCTTGCAGATATTCTCGAAGAGCTGGATCACGACCAGCGTGTCATGGTCTTTACCTCGCTCGATCATGAGCAGGCATCCGATACCCTCGAAGAGATAGAACCTCAGGTTCAGCGGGATATTATTTCTTCGTTAAGTACGGAAAAGGTGGTCCGGCTTATTAACGATATGACACCCGGTCAGGCCGCAGATGTTCTCGCGGTCCTGCCCACTGTCGATGCCCAGATCATTCTTGATGCTCTGAACAAGGATACTGCCAAAAAAATCCAGTCCATTGTCAGTAAACAGGAAGAGAAGGTTCTCCACTATACTACGCAGAAGATCTTAAAATTTTCTCCAGATACCACGGTCGAATACGTGCAGAACGATTATCCGCGTCATGCCCGCGACAAGGATGTGATCATGTACATCTATGTAGTGGGAGAGGGGGATACGCTGCTAGGGGTTATCGATTTAAAAGAACTGCTGCAGGCCGACGACCGGGCACTCCTCAAAGATATTATGGTAGAAAACGTGATAACCCTGAATACCGAAAGTACCCTCAAAGAGGCATCGCAGAGTTTTGCCCGCTATGATTTCCGTGCCATACCCGTCACTGATTGTAAGAACCGGCTTATGGGTGTCATCCCGTACCGGGATGTGATGAACCTGACCCACCATTTCGTAGAATAATGGTGTTGTTGCATATATGACGACACTTCTTCTTGAACATCTCGTTTTATTGAATCCGGCAGGGAATATTTTTTATTCCTTACTGCATTTAAAGATACTATGACTTCGCATTCCCATGTTTCATTCTGGTCAGCATGTGCGATCATGCTAATCCTCATATGCTTTTTTTCAGGATGCACTTCCTCACAAAGTCCGGCAACAATCCCTACCATAACAACGGCTCCACCAAACGGATCGAACACAATCACAATCAAAAATTTTGCGTTCAGCCCGGCAAATCTGACGATCAAGACCGGAACAATAGTCACATGGACGAACCAGGACGGGGCTGTACATCAAATCGATCCTGACTCAAAGACCCCGGTTGATTTTACGTCAGATTCACTTGTAAACGGTCAATCTTTTTCGTTTACCTTTACCCATCCAGGGGTCTATACGTACCACTGTGTGTATCATCCCTCGATGAAAGGCACAATTATCGTTCAATCGTAAATATATTTTTTATTTTCAAAAAAAGTGAGAAGATTTTTTTTCGTCTTGACTTCAATCTGCGGGAAGGGTATCTCAATACATTCAGCCGCAAATCGTTCGACAATCTGCGTATTAATGGAATCTTTTACCTCATCGGATAGATTTTATTTTCTTCCCCCCATCTTGTTTTTCGACAGATATTAGCAGAATCTGAACCGATTCCCCTAAAATGCATGAGCGCAAACACTTATGGTATGGATATGGAGTTCAAAAAGAAGTGGGGCATTATGTTCAAAGCAGTGATCATAATGCTCATCCTCCTTGTGCCAAGGACACTGATTGATTTGTTTGGGTATGATACGGTCCCCATCAACCCGGTGGTAGGTGCATTCATCACGGGTGCTGTCTTCACCATCGCGATTATATTCACCGGTACCTTCTCAGACTTCAAGGAAAGCGAGAAGACCGGTGGAGATCTGGCCGCTTCACTCAAAGCTCTCTACAACGACAGCCGTGTACTCCCGCTTGTTGACGAAGCCCCGGCACGGGTATTGCGATCACACGTCCGGGATCTGCTTCGTGCCTTCAACTCATCCTTTAAGGAAAACAGTTTCTACCTTCCCGATATCAACCGTGA
>JANYBK010000101.1 GCA_025360805.1 Methanomicrobiales archaeon | reverse complement strand
GCTCAACCGCGAGAAAAAATGGGATTTCGTCCCCTCTGTCAAGATCGGTGACGCTGTAGCTACAGGAGATATTTTAGGAACTGTGCGGGAATTTCATTTCGAGCACCGGATCCTTGTCCCGCACCATGTTTCCGGAACCGTTACTGAGATCCGGAGCGGGCAATTCACTGTTGAAGAAACAATATGCACTCTCAATAAGACAACCCCTCTCTCAATGATGCAGGTATGGCCGGTCAGGATTCCGCGGCCGCACATGAAAAAACTCGATCCAGTCCTTCCGCTCATCACCGGCCAAAGGGTCTTTGACTGTATCTTCCCGGTCACCAAAGGCGGGACAGCGATGATCCCGGGAGGATTTGGGACCGGAAAGACTGTATCTGAGCAAACGCTTGCCAAATGGTCTGATACACAGATCGTGGTGTACATCGGATGCGGTGAACGGGGCAACGAGATGACTGACGTGCTCGAAGAGTTTCCCGAACTGGTTGACCCGCGAACCAATCTTCCTTTAATCGAGCGGACGATCCTCATTGCAAACACTTCCAACATGCCGGTTGCTGCACGGGAAGCGTCGATCTATACCGGCATCACCATTGCAGAATACTTCCGGGACATGGGGTATGATGTAGCCCTGATGGCGGACTCAACCTCACGGTGGGGTGAAGCACTTCGGGAAGTATCAGGACGCCTTGAAGAGATGCCCGGTGAAGAGGGTTATCCTGCATATCTTGCCACCCGGCTGTCTGCATTTTACGAACGAGCTGGCAGGGTTGTATGCATGGGTGCGGGGGAGCGGAATGGTTCTATCACTGTTGTCGGTGCCGTATCACCCCCAGGTGGGGATTTCTCTGAACCGATCACCCAGAACACGCTGCGTGTTGTCGGGACATTCTGGGCATTAGATACCAACTTAGCATACCGCAGGCATTTCCCTTCAGTGAACTGGATCAAAAGTTACTCGCTGTACCTTGACAGCATCGGCGACTGGTATACAAAAAATGTTGCACCTGACTGGAGGGAGCTCAGAGAAAAAACCATGTACCTGCTGCAAAAGGAAGTCGAGCTGCAGGAAATTGTCCAGCTTGTGGGCCCGGATGCCCTGCCGGAAAGTGAGAAGGTGATCCTTGATGTGACAAGGATGATCCGCGAAGACTTCCTCCAGCAGAGCGCTTACAGCGATTTGGACTCCTTCTGTCCCATTGAAAAACAGTACCTTATGCTCAAGGTGATAATGACCTACTATACCAGCGTGATCGAAGGGATGAACCGTGGCATCACGCTTAAACAGGTTCAGGGACTTTCCTTAAAGGCAGATATCGGGCGTATGAAGGAGATCCAGGAAGTCAATCTGATTCAGGATATGATTGGTGAGATCGATAAGCAGCTGCTGTCGCTTGAGGTGGAACGATGAAACCGGTTTCGCTGGTGACAAAAGAGTACAGGACGATCGATTACGTATCAGGTCCATTAATCTTTGTCAACAATGTCAAAGGTGCTTCCTACGGGGAGATTGTCCGGATTACCCTGCGGAATGGAGAGGAACGGACCGGGCAGGTACTCGATATCTCCGAAGAGCATGCGGTCATCCAGGTGTATGAAGGCACGCGGGGCATTGATACAACCGATACATCTGTCAGGTTCACCGGTGAACCAGCCCGGATCAATGTGTCGCTGGATATGCTGGGCCGGGTATTCAGCGGTGTAGGAAAAGCCCGCGATGGCGGCCCTGAGATCATACCGGAGGCTGTACTCGATATCGCCGGAACGCCCATCAACCCCTCGGCCCGGGACAAACCTGCGGATTTTATCCAGACCGGAATGTCGGCAATAGACGGGCTCAACACACTTGTAAGGGGACAAAAACTACCGATCTTCTCGGGCTCTGGTCTTCCGGCCAGCAAACTTGCAGCCCAGATCGCCCGGCAGGCGAAAGTCCGTGGTGAGGGTGAGAAGTTTGCCGTGGTGTTTGTTGCCATGGGTATTACCCACAAGGAGGCATCTTTCTTCATGCGGGACTTCGAGCGGACCGGGGCGCTCGAACGGGTGGTCTTTTTCATGAATCTCGCAGACGATCCCACGGTTGAACGGCTCGCAGCCCCCCGATGCGGGTTGACGGTTGCAGAGTTCCTCGCATTCACCCACAACCTGCACGTGCTGGTGATCTTAACTGACATGATCAATTACTGCGAAGCCCTCCGGGAGATCTCGACTGCCCGGGAAGAAGTGCCCGGCCGGCGGGGCTATCCCGGCTACATGTACACGGATCTGTCATCGATTTACGAGCGGGCGGGCAGGCTGAAAGGAAAGAGCGGATCTATTACCCAGATTCCAATCCTGACGATGCCAGATGATGATATCACCCACCCGGTTCCCGATCTCACCGGGTATATTACCGAAGGACAGATAGTCTTGTCCCGGGATCTCTTCAGACGTGGTGCAGATCCGCCGGTCGATGCCCTTCCCTGTCTCTCCCGGCTCATGAACTTAGGGATTGGCCCGGGAAAGACCCGGGAAGATCACCGTGGGGTTGCCGATCAGCTCTACGCATCGTATGCATATGGCCGGGATCTGCGCAGGCTTGTGGCGATTGTCGGGGAAGAAGCCTTAACAGAACTGGATAAAAAATATCTGAAATTAGCAGACGGGTTTGAAAAGGAGTTTATCTCGCAGGGAGATAACGACCGGTCTATCGAAGAGACATTTAAGATCGCATGGAACCTTTTTGCGATGCTTCCTGAAGACGAACTCAAGCGGATAAAACGGGAATACATAAAAAAATATCATCCCCTGCACCAGGAACCGGGCGGAGGCTAATGTATGGAGCAAGTCAAACCCACGCGGATGGAGCTGATGCGGAAGAAATCCCAAATCAAACTTGCGGAGCAGGGCAGAGACCTCCTGCGGGAGAAGATGGATGCACTCATCCAGGAATTTTTCAAGATCCTCAATACTGTCTCTAATTCACGCGACGAGCTGGAAGTGGTTTCTAAAGAAGCAGACCTTGCCCTTATGATCGCACAGGCAGTAGATGATCCGGTCACGCTCAAATCCGCATCCTTTGCTACCCGGAGATCAATTACGGTCGATATCACCGGAAAAAATATCATGGGTGTCCCGGTTCCTGTGATTGAGAAAAAACGGATATCCAAGAGCATGCTGGAACGAGGCTACGGGATCATCTCCACGAGCGGGAGGATAGATGAGACCGCAGAGCGGTTTGAAGCCGAACTGGATCTTCTTATACAACTTGCTGAAACCGAGACTGCCATGCGACGACTGGGTGCAGAGATCCAGATGAACCGCAGGCGGGTAAATGCGCTGGAACAGATCCTGATCCCCGAGTTAAAGAGCCAGGCAAAATATATCAAAAGCGCGATTGAGGAGCGTGAACGCGAGGATCTGTTCAGGTTAAAGAAGGTCAAGAGTATTTTAGAGAGGAAGAAGAAGAAGGCAAAGGAAAAGATGCTTGAGGCAAAGTGAGTTGTGTATTCATATGCATCGACCGGATCCCGGATCTATTTTTGTTTTTGACGTATTCGTCAGGTTGTTAAAAAAACCGGCCGTAACTAATGTGTAACCGACCGGACTGCCGCCTCTTCGGTATCATATATAGAGACAACTTGTGAGAACCCGGACATTACAAAAATATGGTCAACAAAAGGAGTGAGGGAGAAGACCCCGAAGCGGCCCCCATCAGCTTTTACGGTCTTTGCGGTCTTGAGGATGA
>JANYBK010000098.1 GCA_025360805.1 Methanomicrobiales archaeon | reverse complement strand
ATCGACATTCAGGGCTTCCTTGTCGATGTCTGTGAAAATTATCCGATCGAGGTGTACCTGGGTGCGCTCAATTATATCGAGCCCAAGACGATTGTAAAACTCATCGACCGGGTGGAAAACCGGATTGGCAGTCCTGCACAGCTCGAAGGGTTCCAGTTCACCCACGATACCTCGGATATTTCATCAGGGCCCATCGAATCGATGTACACCCAGCTCAAGACCATGACTGACAAGCTCGAAGCTGAACTGGTGCTTGCCGAGAAGATCCGGGCCGTTGATGCTGACGATGTGGCTGAACGGGTACTCAACACGCATTTCATCCGGGACCTGATGGGCAACCTGTCGGCGTTTTCGAAGCAGAAGTGCCGGTGCACGAAGTGCAATACGAGCTACCGGCGCATGCCGCTTGCCGGCAAGTGCACGAAATTCAAGGGCAAGCACCCCTGCAATGGCAACATCATCCCCACGGTGCACGAAGGTTCGGTGAAGAAATATCTCGAGATGTCCCGTGAGATCTGCCGGAAATACAAGGTCTCGGAATATACCAAGCAGCGGGTCGAGGTGATTGACCTTGCGATCCAGTCAACGTTCGGTGAGGAAAAAGAGCAGCAGCTCGGTTTAGCGGATTTCATGTGATGCCGGGATTCACCCGGTTTCCTCCTGTAGTAACGTTCCCCGCTGCCGTCACCCGGGTGCCGGCAGGGTTACCAGGGACCAGATCTCCTGAATATGCACCTTTTTTTAATACCACGCTAACATCCATTCATCATACATGGCTCACCTGCACCGGGATTATAAAAAATCCTTACAACTGGCACTGGTCATCACGTTCCTTTTTTTCATCATTGAACTCGTGGGTGGCCTGATATCGGGGTCGCTTGCGCTGGTCAGCGATGCCGGCCATATGTTCAGCGACGTGCTGGCACTCCTCCTTTCGCTCGGCGCGATCACCCTTGCTGCCCGGTTCCCCTCAAAGGAACGGACGTATGGGTTCCTGCGGGCAGAGATTTTTGCGGCCTTCATCAATTCGCTGCTGCTGATGGCGGTGAGCGGTGTCATCCTGTGGGAGGCATACCAGCGGTTGCTCAGCCCGGCACCGATCCAGAGCGGACTCATGGGGGCTGTTGCCGTGGCGGGTCTTATCGCCAATATCGCGGTTGCGTTCCTCCTGCATGGGAGCCACAACCTGAATGTGAAGAGTGCTTTTCTGCATGTCATTGGGGATGCCGTCTCTTCGGTTGCGGTGATTGCTGCTGCCATCTGGATCGCATTTACCGGGCAGGTGTTCGTCGATCCGCTCCTTTCGGGATTCATTGCGGTCATGATTATCGTTTCTGCGGCGGGTATCCTGCGCGAGACCATTGCGATCCTCCTCCAGTTCACTCCCCGGTCCGTGGACTTTGATACGGTGATTGCGGACATGACATCCGTGAAGGGAGTTGAGGGGGTGCACCATGTCCACATCTGGAGTCTCAGCTCCGATATCAACGTACTCGATGCCCACATCTATTCCTGCGAACAGGATACGGCAAAAATCGGGGAGATGAAGCGGGAGATCAAGGAACGGCTGGAAAAGTACCATATCCACCACTCAACTCTGGAGTTCGAATGCGAGGAATGTGCAGACTGCGAGGTTGTGGAGCCCGCGAAAGGGCATTCGGGATAATCGCAAAATGCCGGGCTCTCGTGTATTCCTGAATTCTGCCACGTACTAAATCCGGACCTGGTGTATTCTCTTCTACGATTTTTCCCTGCCCGGCCGGGATAGCCGGGGCCGGTACGGCAGGAGATACCTGACCTGTGACTTTTGGATAAGATTCTTTAAATTCAAAATCCATGTACTATTCCCCAACTTTATTCTCGCGCGAGGGTAACCAAGCCTGGTCAACGGTGACAGACTCAAGATTTTATGACCAAGTTTGGTAATAGAGCACATTAATCCAAACTCAAAGCCTTTTACTATCCTAAAACAAATATTATTCTGAGCGAGAATACCCAAGAGGTCAAAGGGGATCGACTCAAGATCGATTCGCGCAGGCGTTCGCAGGTTCGACTCCTGCTTCTCGCACTTTCCTAAAAAATGTGATATCACTCATTGAATAAACCGCTCTTAAGATCGGTGCGCTCTTTGACCTTTACAATTTTCAGCATTTTTATTAAGGATGTTGGGAGTGTCAGAAAATTTCCTCTTTTACTTTCTCCCAGGGAATAAAATTTCCCTTTTTTTGGATATCATCGAGATGTTTGGATAATTTTTCCATCATGGCATCATCGTTAAGATAGAATTTTGGCTCCTTGCATGGAGGATTGAGGACCTCAACGGTAATTTTCACATCCAGTTTATCAACGTTGTAGATCTCCAAAATGTCTGACAGAAGATGGTCCAAAGTTCTACAATCATTTTTTTCCTTACCGGAATCATCTTTACCCACAACCTCCGTTTTCCAACCATCCTCGTCAACAAAACGAAGAAGACCGGTTATTGATTTGGGATTTCCGTATGGCCAGCGTGGCATGGTAGAACCATGTTTTGTGCGAAAACGAACAATCTTTCTGGTTGGAAAATTACTTTTAGGTGCGCATCTGCGGGCCAATCAATCTGTTTTACGTCTTGTTATTGACCGGATTTCTTCTTTGTCTTTTCTCGCTATTCAGCACATTGAATGCCGCATTTTCGAGCACATCAAGATCTTTGGATAATTTATCCATCGCGGCATACCCAGAAGGAGCCAATAATAGACCTTGTGCGATCAATTGACCCTTTATAGAAGACTGTGGAATACTCTTTGATACCATTCCGGCATGGTTCCGGCACGTTCCGGCAAAATCAAGGGACTGGACTAAAACCCGTGCGGAAAATTCCCGTTCGCGTACACCGAAGTTAGCATAAATGTTAACGTTGGTGCACCTAAGTAGGAACTTAGGATAAGAAGCCGGTCATTGGCTTTGTGCGATTGATTGAGCCGTTTTTCAAAAAACAGTAACAGAATAGTTGAGTTCGTTCCGGTTTAATTTCGGCTCATCGCGGCATGAGTCCGGCGTGCTGCGAAAGGGCTCAACTATTTTTTAATACAAAAAACGGAACTCCTCGTGCAATCCCCGGCACCCTCCAAAAATTAACGAACCTCAGCCTTTGGTTTTGTTTTCTTTCTTGGTACGGAACGGATTGCCTCTTGGCCTCTCTCACTTTTTAGCACAGCAAACACTGCATTTTCAAGCACACCGGGATCAATCTCGATCACAATTTTTCCGGTATTCGTCCGTTGAGGAACCGACTCTTGTTTTTCTTCAGGTTGTTCATTCGCCT
>JANYBK010000055.1 GCA_025360805.1 Methanomicrobiales archaeon | reverse complement strand
CGGCTGAAGTTATTTTTTCCGTGAATTCACAAAGCAAACGGTTTATCGTTAATCTGGAGGATGAAACTCTGGATATTCTCAAAGTTATGGGGCCTTCGTTTAGTAATTACTATTTTGTGAGGGGGTCCTGCGAAATGTAGGATGTTTGGAGCGGGCTTTGAAAAATATTATTCCTGAAAAAATAACTGCCGAATATCGGATACGGCAAAAATCGTGTTGGTTTCACAGGATATTTTTTTTTTAAAGTTCAGAGAAGTTTCTCAATATTTGAAATAACCGTTTTTAAAGCTTTGACACGGGCATACCATTTATCATCGGATTCTATCACTACCCATGGAGCATATGGGGTATTTGTTCTTGCCAGCATTTCATCAACCGCATCATCATAAAGATCCCATTTCTCCCGGTTCCGCCAGTCCTCTTCGGTTATCTTGTATTGCTTGAGGGAATCGTTTTCCCGCTGTTTGAACCGTTTGAGCTGCTCATCTTTGTCTATCTCGAGCCAGAACTTGAGCATCCCGCCACCACTGCTCTCAACATAATCCTGCTCCATCTCGTTGATCTCCAGGTAAGCTCTCTGCCATTCGTGCTCGGAGCAGAACCCTTCTACTCGTTCGACAAGCACCCTGCCATACCAGCTGCGATCGTAAATGGCAATATGACCGGCGCTTGGGAAATGCTTGATAAACCTCCTGAGATAGTGATATTGTTTTTCATTCTGAGTTGGTGCAGCAATCGGAATCACATCATAACCCAAAGGATTCATGTAACGTGTTACTCGCATGATATTTCCACCCTTTCCGGCGGCATCCCATCCTTCATATGCAATAATGAACGGGACTTTCCGTTTGTATAGAAGATAATGGAGCTCCAGCATCTCAATCTGGAGATTGTTAAGCAAATCCTGGAATTCTTCCTTTGAATGAGGAGATTCCGGAGATGTTCTTCTATGGACGGGGGGTTTTGGAGATTTGACTATACTTTTGATTTTGCTTTTTCTTGATTGCCCGGCCTGTGTTTCTTCAATCCTCTTTTCAAGGGTTTTTACAATAGTTGTGTAAATTTTTAAGAGAGTATATTTCCGATCAGTAGCTTCGATGACGTGCCATGGGGCATATGCAGTATCAGTGTTTTTAATGAACTCATCGATTACAGGAAGATAGGTATCATAATGGTGGTGAAAATTCCAGATCTTGGGAGTCACAAGCCAAGCGGTCAGCGGGTTTCGTTCCCGCACAAGCAGTCGCATTTTCTGGTCTTCTTTGCTGATGTGCAAAAAAAATTTGAAAATAATCGTACCATTATCTGCTAACTGTCGTTCAAAATTGTTAATCGAATTGACTTTATCTTTCATTGACTTTTTCCAGCCAATGCTGGTCAGTTTTTCAGCAAGAGCCCTGCTGTACCAACTGCGGGCAAAAATAGCTATCCTTCCGTTAGAAGGGGTTCGCAACCAGAACCTCCACAGGAACGGGCGGGCTTGTTCCTCATCACTGGGATTGTCGATTGCATGCAGGTTGAAACCGCGGGGATCGAGCGATTGGATGATCTCGTGGATGGACATAGTGATTCCGGCTGCGTTCCACCCTTCTAAAACAATGATGACAGGGATATTGAGATCGCGAAGTGTCCGCTGGAGAATGCTCAGGCGCTCTTTTAAGTCGTTTATTGGTTTTTCAAAGGTTTCATCATCTATTGTTTTTTTTAGATCCAGCTCATCTAACATCCGGCATCTCCCCATTCAGCCTTTTTTGTCATTATTGGCATTGTATCAGGACAACGAAGCATGGGACATATCGGGTATTAAAACCAACCGGTGATTCAGACCATTTGCCAGTTGGGAAAAATATACTGTGTCTTTATTTCATTAGTGGCAGACCATTTTCATTTGCAATATCGGCAAACACTTCTGCGACATATACTGCCTGCTTCTTTGTCATGCCGTAAGTGTTGAACTTCCAGACTTTCGTTGCACCGGGGATCACCCCAGCCACACCTTTTTCTTCCAGTGCACTTGAAAAATAAAAACCTCGTTTCTTGTGCGATTCTGCCACTTTGTCAAATGATCCAATTGTATCTGCCCGGGTCAGTGTGTGCTTCCGTGGCATCTCCGAGAGGATTTTTGTTCCCTCAACCGCAAGGAGTCCGTCAACAACGATCCGGTTGTTCTCCAGTTCACGCTCAAAGTGTTTCACGCGCTCTTTAACATGAGGAAATGATGCCATCATTCCGATAAGCGTGACACCCATTAACGTGCAGCCCATAATCTCTGGTTCCTTGATTCCAAACTTCCGCTGTGTAACATCTCCGACAATCGCAGTTGTGCGAAAGACTTCTGCAGCCCTTTCTTTAGTTGTTGCAAGAATACCGGACGGTGCCGGAGCGGCCATACTTTTATGCCCGGAACCTATCACAAAATCTACACCGAGATCCTTTCCGTTCACCGGCAGGATACCAACCGTGTAGGCACCATTATAGAGAACCGGAATATCATACTGGTGGCAGACTTTTGAAATCGCTTTTATGTCATGCATATTTCCATACTGGTAATCCACATGGTCGATGAAGGCAAGAACAGGTGCCGTGCTAAACTGTTTTTTGATCTCTTCGATCTTTAAAGCAGTTGCATCGGGCGTGATAATATGCTGTTCGTTTGCAGGAATCTCGCAGGCAATGCCGCCGGAACCTTCTACAGCAAGGAACTCCGTGTAATGTGAAAGCGAAGTGAGCAGGACCGGATCTCCCTTCTGAACGTACGTATGGGCGACTGCCTGAAATCCTCGTCGTGCCCCAGGCACTGTGCGGACTTCATCCATGTTTAACCATGTGGCAACATCCTTGTGGAAATCTGCAATTGGAGGCTTGCTGATATAGTCGAGCCGGTTGGGCTTGCGGCAGTTATCACAAACCGAGTACCCATCTCCGTAAGATATCACAGCTTTCATTGCATCGCCCGTGAGCCGACCCCCGGCCTGGATAGGATCGATATTGATCGCAAGTTCATCTACCTGCCGCGCCTCGATGCCACTTGCGCATCTCATTTCAGCATCTCCTGTTTCAATGAATTAACCTGCCGTTCCAGATTCTCTAAAAGCCGCCGGGTCTCGACCCGCTGTTTGTCATCCAGCTCGTGTTGTGGTGCGGTCTCTCTAAGAATTATGCGTAGATCAGTAAGAGTAAAAAGTGCCTGGAATGTCATGTCTACTGCCCGTTTTGACAAAAGGAATCACCTTACTAGTATCTGGATTGCCATGAAATAAGTAACCGCTTTTATTACAGCCGACATTCCGCAGATGCCTCAACAAAGTAAACATTTTTAGCTAACCTCAGTAAAACTTCTAAGGCAGAATGAAACTGTCATCTGCATATCTGGGACACCATGGCTTGGTAGCTGGGCTCTACGATGAACTTGGCATTGGGGATATAATCGACCAAAACCTACCCAAACAAGGACAGCACAAGTTAC
>JANYBK010000035.1 GCA_025360805.1 Methanomicrobiales archaeon | reverse complement strand
CTCAACGATGCAGCTATCAAGCGCTTCCAGGAACAGACGGAAATCGTCAACATCATGGAAAGCGAAGACCTCGGCGCTATCAAGGCAAAAATCAACGAACTCAAAGCCCGAGACCCGGGTGCGTTCGCCGGTGAAGCCTTCATCGTAGAAGTCAAGGAAGCTGCCGGTGGAGCTGAAGTTGGCTCTGCATCTGCAAACCCCCAGTTCCTCGAAATCGAGAAGCGACTCGACAAGATCGAGAAGAATATCGAATTCGTCGATGCAGAGGTTGCGCAGCGTGTTGGAAGAAAGATTGGACGGGATATCGGCATTCTCTACGGCCTCGTTGCAGGACTTACCGTATTTGTGATGCTACTGTTCCTGTTCCAGAAATTAATGACAATGGTGTAATGGAGGTGTAAACGAATATGTTCAGATTTGAAAAAGAACAGAGTGTCTGGGACTTCAACGGCACCAAGATTGGTGGACAGCCCGGTGAATACCCTACAGTATTGGGTGCATCAATCTTCTATAACAAGCACGAATGTGTGCTTGATGACCACAAAGGAACTATCGACAAGGCAAAGGCTGAAGCCCTCTGGAACCGCTGTCAGGTCCTCTCGGACTTGACCGGTATCCCGCACTTCATCCAGATTATTGCGGAATACGGCGAAGCATTCGAGAGCTACTTCAACTGGTTCGACAGCATCGACAACAAGACCGCGTTCTTAATGGACTCATCGGTACCGACAGCACTTGCACACGCATGCAAGTACGTTACCGAAGTCGGCCTTGCACACCGTGCGATCTACAACTCGATCAACGGTTCGATCCTGCCCGAGAGCATTGAAGCACTCAAGAACAGTGACGTGGATGCAGCCATTGTGCTCGCATTCAACCCGGCTGACCCATCTGTTACCGGCAGGGAGAAAGTTCTCACCTCCGGTGGCGTTGCAGGACAGACAAAGGGTATGCTCGAGATCGCAGAGTACTGCGGTATCAAGCGCCCGATTCTCGACACTGCAGCAACCCCCCTCGGTCTCGGCAGCGGCGGCTCATACCGTGAGATCCTTGCATGCAAGGCAATCCACGGCTACCCGACCGGTGGGGCATACCACAACATGACCGTTTCCTGGACCTGGCTCAAGCGCTGGAAGGGAACGAGCAAGACCCCCTCAGTACTCGCAGCAGGATACGAGGGTAAAGATGTCCTCTTAAAACAGATGTCCCACCACTACCTTGGCGGTATGGAAGGCATAAAGCAGGCAGCATGGTCAGCACCAGATATCGGCTGCAACATGATTGCAAGCACCCTCGGTGCAGACCTTATTATGTATGGTCCAATCGAAAACGTTGAAGCAATGATCACAGCACAGGCCTACACGGATATCACTGTCCTTGAGGCAACCCGTCAGCTCGGGATCGAGTGCAAATCAGAAAGCCACCCCATCTTTAAACTCATTTAATTTTTTTTAAGAATTCCGCACGGCGGGATATAAGGTGGTGAAGAATTCATCAGAATTCTTCGTATTTACTCAATTAAAAGAAGTGAAACCATTAACAAAAAATCAATAGATCTCTTTAAAAAAAATGTAAAGACAAAGGATGGTTTCTTCATCTCATCGCTCGTTTAAAAAAAAATCGGAAAAAATTATTTTTTTCTGGCGCCACTGGGAAAATTTACGATTTTAAGACACTCGTCAGCTTCTTTAATCCTGCCGAGATTGCGAAGAGCGAGTGCTTTATTGTAATACACAAATGAGTTGATGGAGTTAAAATTGAGTGCCTTATCAAAAAAAACGAGTGCTTCGTCATTTTTACCAAGCTCCCGCAGCGCAATGCCTTTTGCAGTTGCCGCCCGGACATTATTCGGGCTCGATTTCAGGATTATATCAAAGCAATCAATCGCCTCTTTATACCGCCCCAGTTCGTTTAAGGAATACCCTTTGTTACTCAGCGCAAATGAATATTCAGGATCAAGAGACAAAGCCTGATCGAAACAGATTATCGCTTCTTCATCCCGGTGAATCTTTCTCAGGGCATATCCTTTCTCATACCAGAGGAGGATCAGTTTGGGATTTATCGCGATGGCAGCATCGTAGCACGCGATTGCATCAACATGTCTTCCAAGAGAATAATAGACATTCCCTTTTTCCTCAAGAGCTGTGATATTTGTCTTATCCTGTTCAAGGACACGATCATAGTACACAATGGCCTCATCATACCGGCCTATCTTCATCAGATGATGTGCCTTTCCAAGCAATGCGGTGACGTCCATACGACTCAATATACCATTCACATTACCTATGATAATACCTTGCTGAAAAAAAGATAGGAAGTGGGCGGGGGGTTTAATTCTTTTTCAGGATAACTGCTCCCGCACACAGCAACACTGCAAGAAATACGGGTGCAGGGAGAAGTGATGCTTTAGTCGTGGGAATGGATGTGGGCGGTGCTACGGTTGGTTGTGTTGTCAGTGGGGTTGAGGGAGGTGCCATCGTAGTTATGGCAAGCGTCGGTACCTGGACCGAGGAGTGCATTTCAGGGTTGAGCGTGTATGTTGTTCCACTACTAATCGATACCCGTGATGTTGTGGATTTTTTTAAGTAGACTTCAAGGGTCTTGTAGGAACTCGACCCTCCGAGATGGGCCTTGTCCACCGGTTCGTTTGTTACATAGACCAGGTACGTTCCGTCATTGATCTCGTTCTTGATGCGGGCCGTGTTCCAGCGGTAGGACCACTCCTGCTTGCTATCCAGGTCAACCTGGGTGAACTTTCCCTGGTCAGCCCGCTGGGTCACATCGGTTAATGTAACCCCATTCTCTGGCAGGCCCGGACCGGTCATGAAAAGATAGACACTTTCGCCGGTGTAAGAGACACCATGGAGGTTTAGGGTATCGCCCAGTTCTGCCTCAATATTGGCATCTGCCGCAGAAACAGGAAGGAACATCATTGCGGTCAGAAGGCAGGTAAGTACGATGCAGGTATATTGGTAGGTACCGGAACTATGGATGATGCGGATCAATTCAATCACTGAATAGGAAATAAAGTGCCGGCAGGGTTATAGATTTCCCGGATTGTCAGTTGGTTCATCATTGACTTCACCCTGGCGCAGTGCAGATGAAGTGGATTGCCGAGGATGGACCGAAACGAAAAAAAAGTAAAGGGGAGAGTCATTCCAGATATCAGATCTGTAGGGGTTCAAAACCCTGCTTAAACACCTTTCCAAACTGCACGCGGATCTTGGGGTCCATAGCACAGACTGGGCAGGTGTAATCGTCAGGAAGATCTTCAAATTTTGTTCCGACTTTTATACCACGGTGAGGTTCGCCACGTTTCTCATCATATACATAGGAACACATGGAGCAGAGATATCTCGTCGGATGCCATTCATCAAAGCCCCACTTGCCAATCCTGCCTTTACCCTGGTACCCGCAGACCGGGCAGACGTACTTTTCAGGAAGATCATCAAAGGAAGTCCCCACGGGAATGCCGTTATGCGGTTCACCACGAAGTGGGGAGTAGATGTAACCGCAGAGTTTGCATTTATATCGCGTAAGATTCACCGCGGTTTTTTTGGTTCCTGATTTGGCTGCGCTTTTCTTCACCGTTTTCTTTGGAAGTGCTTTTGCCGCAGTTTTTGTCGGGGTCTTTTTCTTTACCACAGCCACTGCTTTTTTAGTTGCAGGTTTGCTCGCCGCAGCTGTTTTTTTCTTTGCCACAGGTGATGCTTTAGCTTTTGCTGCAACCGGCTTTTTAGTAGTCATTACACTGCTCTTTTTTGTTGCTGTCACTGCTTTTGCCATGAGTTTTCACCAATGCGGCCCTTTTCCCCGGCTGATATGGTGCGAGAACAGGTCCGCCCTAGGAGAAGATAGAGATTTATGGTTATTATATATTGTGAATGATGCAAACACGTAGAACGAATCTCCTGGTACCAACCCGAGTTTTTATCCGCAACCGGTGCATATATTCTGGATCAGACCATGCAGGATCTTATTCCCGGTATCATCTATTCCTTTGCCGCACTGTTCATCATCCTTGACCCTCTACTCTCTGTACCGATATTTGCCGCAATGACAAAGGGGCAGTCTGCCGCAGAGATCCACAAACAGGCATTCATTGCTGTCGCCGTGGCAGGCGGGCTGATGTACCTGTTCCTGATTTTTAACAAAATGATCTTTGATATCCTTGGTCTCAATCTGCCCAGTTTCCAGATAGCAGGGGGTATTCTGCTGTTCCTTCTCGGTATCCAGTATGCACTGGGCATTGAGATCGGGCGTTCCAAAGAGCGTACAAAAACTGCTGTAGGCGTTGTTATCGGAACACCGCTCCTGTGCGGGCCAGGCACCATCACTACCGTGATGCTGCTTTCAAGGGATTATGGACTTATCATCCCCTTCATTGCTATCACACTCTCACTGCTCGCTACATGGCTTGTTCTCTATTATTCTGAAGTCATCCAGCGCATACTGGGAGACGTTGTTACAGATATTATGGGAAAAGTGCTCGGCATGCTTCTTGCTGCCATCGCTGTAAAGATCATCGCAGCAGGGATCATGGCACTGGCTGTTAGTCCCTGAACCAAGATCTGAAAAAAGTTTTCATCTTTTTTATTTTTTACAAAAAAAATGATAATCCTTATCTCGATTTGGAAAAAATAATAAAAATTATGCGATGTTCACTGGCATCAGTTCTTGTTATTCTTCTAGTTTTAATTTCCCCGGTCAGTGCCTTTGATCTGCAACAGGTCTACATCCAGATCGATCCACAGGGTGATGCAATGATCACAATCACCTACCAGGATAATCCCGTTGAGTATCTAGGTATTAAATCATTCATTGCTGCATCTTCGGCCATTGAAAATTACAAGAAAACATTTGTGCAGAATAACGGAAAGCCCGCAGAATTTGAAATCCTCTGTGCAAGTCCTGGGGTTGCAAAAATCAGCTTCCCTCATTTTGCAACGATCAACGGCAATACCTACAGTACCAATCAATTTGATCTCGCATCGTCGGGCGCGGATTTACAGAAGATGATGGCAAATAATAACTATCCTGTTGATATGAGGGCCGATGCTATCATTGTCTTTCCCGATGGTTACTCTGTTGAACAAAAAGGAGTCACCCGTATCGATGCGATCTCTCATACGATATCCAATCAGCAGATGATTCCTCCTGCTGCTCCTGACGCAAGCTGTAAAGAGGATACGCAGCTTCCGCTATCCGGTATTATTCCTGCTGAAGCAGAACCAGTCGTTGCTGTGGCAGCTGGTGTTGCCATGACCGGGCTCGGTCTGACTGCTTTTGGGTCTGCTTTTTCAGCATGGCTCTCAAAACTCCTCGTCTTTGTACAGAACGCATTTGGTCAGGTAATACAGGGCCGGCTTTCCGAAGATGAGAAAAAGAAACGGAAGATTCATACAGCAGAATCAAAAGAGATCGCATTGGGATTTACCCGGAGGGAACTTAGTGTAATTGCCGTAGGCGCGGTGATCATCGGACTCCTCTTCTTCTTTGCAGCACGGACACCATTTGATGTAACAACGGTTGCCATCTATATCGTTATGGGTGGACTTGCATTGGGTGCTCATGAGATTGCACACTGGTACCTGAACAGAGGATACGAGTGCAGCACCGAAGTACAGATCTGGGGATTAGGATCCATCATCATGTTCCTCACCGCATGGCTCTTTGGAAATGTGTTTGCCCAACCGACCTTAACAGTTGTTCGCAGTCAGGTTCCTCTTGAAAAGCGGAGTCTCGGGCTTATCATGCTTTCAGGCCCGGTCTTTTCAATCCTTATCGCCATTGCCTGCCTTTTCCTCATTCCCCTCGGAGGTGTATTCCGCACCGCGGGTATGCTGGGATTCTCAATCAACCTGCTTGCAGGAGTATTTGAACTTCTCCCGGTCACACCATGTGATGGAAAAGATGTTTTTTCATGGAACAAGTTCGTCTGGGCACTGGTCTTTATGCCCCTTCTCCTGATTTACTTCCTTGTCAACATCTGAACACAAAAGAGAGAAGAATGTTTTTTTCTTTTTTCGCTGCATACACGGGTGCAAAAACGATTCAGCGTGTTAGATAATCTGCAACAGATAAAATAATCAGGAGTCGCGTTTAAGGGAGTATACTTCAACCATGTGATCGGGATGGTATCGCATCTTTGCTTCCCGGAGACCGGCAACTCCGAGATCGCTTTCGCGATTGATATAGACATAATCTTTTTTCAGAATCGCTGCAGTTTCAGCGTTAATTTCCTTGTAGATGCCTTCGCAATCAGGCATACCTTTCTCGAAATGTACAAGCGCAGTGTCATTGTTGAGCGGTTCGAAAAGTGACATGGCACCGATCGTATTATGAACCCGAACGACCAGCCCGGACAACCCCAACTCTCCGAAATGATCGATGGCAAAAAATGTTGCATCTTTTTCATGGGCGAGCACCGGATCTCCCTCACATCCTTTCCATTCACACCACTGGATTAAGAACCGTTTCACTTCCTCCCGGTTTTCCGTAGTTATGGGCTCAACTGAATAGAGGCAGTTTTTCCGGAATTTATTCACATGGTGGCGAATCGTAAGGTAATTTTTTCCCGGGAGATCAGCGAGATCGGAAGCCCGGTACACGTATTCGAAATGGTTCCTGTCAGGTACCAGGTTAAGACCTGCGCAGTTATCCCGCATCCAGCTGGCGGTATCCGGATCGATCAACACCACCGGCTCTGCGTCACTAACCTCCGATGCCAGCCGTATAACCGAACGCAGGAGCACTGTATTACGGGGTCCTATTGGTGGACGGAAGCGGGTGATTCCATCAATCGTGCTGGCCAGGATGACGTTTTTCTCGATAACGGCATACTGGTAATAGGCGTAATGGTTCCAGCAGACCATATTGGTAAATGTATTATCACTGTGCGTCTGGGGATAATGGGCATAGTGCTGCTGGAAAAACGCCCGATCATCAAGCGTGACCGGCCGAAAATCATCCTGTGTGAGTTTCATCCTTCACCCCGGAAGATCATGGGTACATGCCCTTCCATAGGAAAAAACCCAAATGGCAGATAAAACTTTTCGGTATCCGGTTCGGCAATCAGGGCGATCCAGGTTATACCAGACTGAATACAATTTTTAACAAGAGCAGATACCAGCTCTTTGCCAATGCCGCTGTTCCGGTAATCTGAAATGACCACCAGGTCCTGGATATATCCATCAGAGACTCCATCAGAAATTACCCGTCCCATACCGATAGCCTTGCCGCTCTTTTTCTCAACAGCAACAGCAAAGGAAAAACTTCCCTGTATTAGAGAACTGATAGCGGCGGGATCATATTCTTCCTTCCACCATCCGCCGGCGCGGTACAGGTCAGCAATCTCATTGTTGTCCCATGAACGGACCAGCTGAACTACGATGTTATCTCCCACAACATTCATACCCGCTGCAACACGTAAAAGATTTCCCCGTCTCCCCTTTTTTCATCCCTATAAAATGACGGATAGAAAGGTGCGGGTAGGAAAAGAATACTAAAAAACTATCCGGACTATGCCCGTTTTACCTGTTCAATTGCGGTATCAACAATTGCGCCAAGCGCTTCAACACCCCAATGTTGGGAGTTCAGGGTGAGATGATAAAGTGAGAGATCGTTGAGGTCAATAGAATAGTACGATCGGTAACGCAATGCTTCACACTGCTCGCGCTCTAGAGTGAGATCGCCGGCTGTTTTCTCATCAGTCACGTTGTCACGGAAAACGATCCGTTTTACCCGGCATGCAATAGGTGCATGCACCCAGATCTTGAGGTCCGCATTTTCCACCATCCAGCCGGAAAGCCTGCCTTCAACAATAATATTATCCTGCTGCCCGGCAATCTCTTTCTGCCGGGCATCAATCATCTTGTCAAAGGATGAATCCTCTTTTGCAAGGCGCCCGAACTCGGCAAGATCCATGTTATGTTCCTTTGCAAGCTGCCGGAACACTTCACCTGCCGATATCAAAGAAAAACCGTGACGTTCTGACAGGTACCGTGAGAGTGAGGTTGTCCCGCTGCCGGGCAACCCGCTCACGGTGATCCGCATCAGAGCCCCCCGATGTTTAAGGATTTCCTGATGATCTGACTCAGTGTTATTGAACAAATCATGTACCAGAGCATCCATGCAGGAATGATCCAGACTGCTGCTGCTTCCAGCCCGACGGTCCCCACATAGGGCATCGTGATGGTACTCTTAACCTGAGCAAGCCTGAACAAAAGCCAGAAGAAGATCGGTACGGTCAGCACGAGAATGTATGCCATTGGCTTGAACTGCTGCTGAGACATTTCAAGCTGTTCGCGCATAACCCGGTCTTTTTTTGCATCCATCTTCTTGATCTTCTTCTCATCCTGTGACAACTGGGCTTCGCGATACTCGGTCTGGAACTCTTTCATTCTTTCCTGGGACTCGGTCATCTTTTCGTAATCGATTGTGTATTTCTGGATGATCGAAGAGTACAGCCCGGTAAATGCGGAGAGAATCACAATAAGGATGTAAAACGGAATCCCGAACCCGTCAACAACAGGGGAGAAAGCGCCATCGATACCTTTCCCGACACCAACCCGCAACCACTCGATGCTGTACGAGAACATCATCAGCATCATGAAACCGAGCGCTATGTAGATACCGTATTTATCCCAGATTTTTGAAAAATCCATCAGTTCACCTGAGCACGTTTGCCATATCATCGGCAGCACGTTCGAGTAGGAAATCAGCATTGATTACAATTTTTATTGTGCAACCCGTTATCATTGCATAGGCAGCAGCAATTGAGCGGTTGAACTGCTGGTGTTCTGCAATTGACCGGGACCCTTCTTTGTCCCGAGAGCGGGTTTCATCATTCAACCGCCGCATGAGAATCTGGTCATCATCCGTTTCAACAAGTACAATAACATCAGGCATAATCTCGCGGAGTACCCATTCGGGAAGCCCCGCGAAATAACCTTTTGGCGTTTTGACCGATGCATGCGTATCGATGAGCACGTTGCCATTTACTTTTGCAATAGCCTGCGCGGCACGCTGCTGCAACTGTTTCTGGACTGCGCGATCGAGCGTACGCATCTGGTCCCGGTCCTGGACAATATTGTCCTTTTTTGCCACTTCAAACATGAAGGTGCCGAAATTTATTGACTGGTAAACGACCCCCTCACTCATGAGTTTCTTTAATGCCTCGTTGACTACCGTCGTCTTGCCGACGCCCGGTACACCGGTTATGATGACCTTTCTTCCCTGCATCCTTGTCCCTTTCCTTACCTTACTCTTTGCCAAAGAATGTCCGCATGAACGGGTACATCTCCATGATCTGCTGGCTTGCAATCTCTTCATAGAGCCGGTAAGTGATACTGACCGTCAAGAGCAGTCCGGTTCCGCTCACAGCACCAATGACACCAAAGAGGTTTGCAACAACACTGAGCAAACCAATAAAGACACCACCAATCACTGTGACACGGGGGATATACCGGTCAAGATACTTTTCCAGTACCTGCGGATTCCTGCGGTAGCCGGGAATGGACATGCCTGATCGCTGGATTTGTTGGGCGACATCTTTTGAGTCGAGCCCTGCGGTTTTGATCCAGAACAGTGCAAATACTGCACCACCGACCACCATAATTGTTGTATCTATTCCCAGACGTAATAGAACCTCCCACGGGGCATGGCCGAGATCAGAAAGCCACCACATCCAGTCTGAGGGGCCATTAATCGGGGCCAGATAATACATAATTCCATTCAGGGGCGTTGAACCATTGAAGGTACCAAAGATGGTAATGCCGACATTGGAGAGGAACATCCCAACCATCTGGATGTTTGCCTGCAGTACACGGACTAGAATCATTGGCAGAACGCTGGCGTAGATTAGTTTCACCGGGAAACGTGCGCGTGCCCCGCGTACCTGCGCGTGAGCGAGAGGAATCTCGATCCGCGTCGATTCAACGTACACGATGATGAGGAAGATGGTAATGGTAGTAACAAATGCGAGTATATCCTTCCCGAAGAAGGTGAGATAATTGCCACCATCAATACCGATAGCAACAAGGCGAGGGAAGAACCCGACAGGATACTGGTCAGTAACCGGCACCCAGTTGATGAATCCATTGACAATTGCCTGCGATATACCGGCGATAATAAAGAGTCCGACACCAGAGCCGATACCCCATTTTGTCACTACTTCATCCATTAAAAAGACGAGCACACCACCGATACAGATCTGAATGAAAATCATGAACGAAACCGCAAACAGGTTGCCGCCAAAGAACTGTGCCGCAATTGTCGGATCAGGTTGCAGGAAACCGCCTACCAGATTGGGGGCAGCTTCGATGATGATCATGACAATGATAAGGATCTTCTGAAGACCCATGTACATGACCTGTCCGCGCGTTTCGCTGGTATCAATGTGGAGGATGTCTGCACCTTTGAGCAGCTGAAGCACGATGGATGCAGTGACGATAGGTCCGATACCCAGATGGACAATCGAACCGCTTGCCCCGGCAAGGAGTGCACGCCATGCTGCAAAAAGATCCATTGACTGGGGTGCAATTCCAAAAAGCGGGATATTCGTCAGGGCAAAATACAGAATCAGTATACCGAGCGTCCAGATCAGTTTATTCTTGAAATGAACGTGTCCCTCCGGGCTCTTGACTGCAGGCATCGCAGCGAGCAGAGGTTCCATTCGATCCAGCAGGTTTCCCATGGTTTCTCCAAAAAATATTGGGTGGCTCAGACGACCTGCGCCTTTCCGCCCATCTTCTCAATCTTTGCCTTTGCTGTTTCAGAGAATGCCTCAGCGGAGATATTGATCTTTTTAGTGACCTTGCCACTGCCGAGCACCTTTTCTATGCCCATGTCAGCAACATTGATCGCAACTGCATCTCCTTCCTGTTTGGCAATACCCTGCGCAATAAGCGAAGGTATGATCTGGTCAATTATCCCGATATCCATTGTTGTTACAAGGACCTGCGGGTTATGGAAGAAACCATCCTTACCAAAGACGGGGCCTCCCATTTCCTTATACCACTTGACAAAGTGGTGGGCATTGATGCCGGCGCGTCCCCGGCCTCCACGGTTACCTGCACCACGACGATTTTTGTGAGTGCCGCCGCCGCATGTCCGCGATCCACGGTATTTTGAACGTTTATTTGTTGGCATCTTTGCTTCACCTCATCTTATAGAGAAGAGTATTGATCTCCTGACCATAATATCCGAGCGCTCCACCCTGGTTGAATGTGCGCTTGGTGGTCTTGTGTCCCTTGCGTGGCGGGTGAAGACGGAGGACCGGTTTAAGTCCCGGAACTTCACGTAACTTCGTTTCTCCGCTGGCAAGTGCCTGTGCAAACTCACTGATGCTGGCATACGTGGAGTTAGTTTTTAAGTACTCCTCGGTTAATGGCGCATCACCGAGAACTCTGCCGCGGGTTTGCAGCAGGGTCTCAACGGTGGGTGCATCCACTTCGCCGTATGCAACGTAATCCTTCACCTTGCGTATCATGCCCAGATTCTCCGGAGTGTCCGGAATGAGCACGCAGTGATTGATGTGGTGGAGACGCAGCATCTTTAAGGTGTCCTTAATGTCGCGACGGGTATTTACAACCCCGCGAACCTGAACGACCGCGAACATTTACTGTGACCCCCCGGTCCTGATCATGTTGGTTGCTTTCAGCGCGTTGAATGTAGCTTTTGCAAAGTTGATAGTTGTGCGGGTCTGTCCGCGGGCAAAGGTCCAGGTATCCTTGATACCTGCGAGTTGCAGCACTTTCTTGCTGATATCACCAGTCACAAGTCCAATCCCCTGTGGGGCGGGCTTTAAGGTAACCTTGACACTGCCGGCAGTTCCCTCTACCTGCATGGGGATGGAGTGGTTTGCATCGCAACCGCATTCCCAGCTGCCACATCCGCGGCGAACCTTTACAAGATTCATCTTTGCCTTGACAATTGCCTTCTTGATCGCATTACCTACCTGAACATCCTTGCCCTGGCCAAATCCAATGTAGCCGTTGCGGTTGCCGACAATGACAACTGCACGGAACTGGACCCGGCGGCCTGAGTCGGTCATACGCTGCGTCATGGCAATATCAAGAACATCATCCTCCAGATCCGGGAGGAACGCATCGACAATTTCTGGTTCCTTGATCGGTCTGCCGCTTTCGAGCACCTGATCAATACTCTTGATCTCTCCTGAAGCGACGAGCTTCCCCAGACCGGTGACCGGGTGCCACTCCTGTTTTTCGTATGCCATTTATACCAGCTCCTTTTTAATGGCGACTGCAGCCAGTTCGACCATCTTTACGATATCTCCGGCATTTTTGTTGTAGGCCGCGATATGCGCACCTTTAACCCGCTCATCGGAGGGGAGGATCTCTTCACCATGAGGAATATCCAGACCTGCCTCGACAGCACCTTTGAGTGCTGCAAAGACCCGTGCGCCTTTTGATGCCCGACTAAGCCCGATATCCAGGATTGCCCGTTCATGGTTTGCTTTCTTCGCTTTAACGGCAAAGAGCATGCCCGTCAGATATGCTGCCGGTGTGCTGGAAGTCGATCCCTTGTATCCGTAGTGTTCCAGCTCGGCAGAATTTGCTGCTACGAGTGTGCGGTCTCCGTCCATCTCTGCTGTGACGAGCTGGATGATAACGTGCCGGTTTGTCCTGCGAACGACCATCCTTGGCGCGTCTGCTACGACGAGTGCGGTCCGCTTGTAGTAATCGGTTTTGCCTTCCCTTCGCCTTCGGAAGGGGACAAAATACCGTGCTCCTGTTGCCATGTTACTTCATCCTCCCTGCGAGGATCTCCATCTGCGCCTTCATGTGCGCGACACTCCGGAATTGACCGCCAGCGGCTTTCCTGTAAACCAGACGGTACATGTGCCGGTCAATAGTTCCGGCATCACGGAGTGCAACGAGCACCTTTCTGATTGCACGGATCTTCTGGATCCATGCAGTCTTGCTCGGGTTACGGGCTCCTGCCGCACCCTTTCTTTTTCCGGGACCTTTGCGGTGCCCGTACGACCGCTTTGCGATCCGTGCTCTGGCTCTGCCACGGCTCACGCCTTTCTTCTGGCGTGCCTTGATCGCGCCATCGGTGGTAAGCCCACGCAGATCTTCACGTGAGATTGCGTTCTCGATATCCGAGATCCGGGCCGGGTCAAACCATACACGGTTGACACCGCACTTTAAGATGGAGGCAGCGATGCGTTTCTGGCTGAAGACATCACTCATTCTTCTTCACTCCTGAACCGGTCTTCTTTGTTGCCGTTGGTTTTGAGGCTGCACCCTTTTTTGATGCCGGCTCATTTGTTTTTTCTGCCTTGGGTTTTGCAGGTTTACTGGCGGCCTTATCTTCCGAGACTTTCTCAGTCTTTGGCTTTACCGCCTTCTTGGCATCTTTCACCGGAGCTTTTTTCGCTTCTGGCGCAGCATCCTTATTTTTCTTTGCACCTTTCTTTGCAGGTGCATCGACGGCCTTATTGTCTGAAGATTTCTTTGTCTCCTTTTTCGGAGCTGCTGACTTTTTTGCTGCGAATGTTGGTTTTTCCGAATCTGATACACTCTTTACAGTTCTTGCATTGAGCACTTTGAGACCAGCAGTGATTGCCGACGCCTGAAGATTAACACGCTTGCGGTCACCGACTGTACCGGAGATACGGACTGCCTGCGTCTTTGGATCGAGTCCTTCAAGTTCCTTTGCGGTTGCAACCAGCACTTCGAAAAATCCGCTGGGGTGCATACCGCGCACCGCAATCGGGCTTCCGTAACCGGGTTTGGGAAGAGCTCCCTTGGCCTTCTTCTGCTCCCTCTGTTTGTTGTGCTGTCCGCGAGGTTTTCTCCAGGAATCGGAAAGCTGTCGTTTCTTGCCGTACCCATCACGCTTGAAGGTGGCACCCTTTGCTACCCGCACACGGATCAGTCGCTTTATTTCTGTTGTCATAAGCTACTCAACCCCTCTGCACGATATAAATGCCATCCTGGAAGACACGGGGGTCACGGTCGCGAATGTGGGTTGCATGCTCGATGTTTGCTGCTGAGTTACCGACCAGTTCACGGTCAATACCAGTAAGCACAACTTCATCGTTTGCCACTTTAGCCACAACACCCGCTTCGATCCGCGCGGACCGTGCCTTCTTCTCTCCAAGGAAGTTGGCTATCTCAAGCCGGTTTCCCTGGAGCTTTAACTGAATCGGGAAGTGGCTGTATACTACCTTCATGTGGTACTCAAACCCTTCACTGACACCGCGGCACATATTTTTGGTGTGTGCCTCGAGCGTTCCGACCATTGCGTTGATCTCTTTGCGCTTGGATTCTGTTGAGATGGTGACTTCGTTTCCCTCACAGGTTACAACAACCTGCGGGAACCGCATGTTACGGGAAACCTGACCTTTTGGGCCGGTCACACGAAGCAGCGAGCCTTCAAGTTGGGCTTTAACGCCCGCTGGGATAGTTACTTTTCTGATTGCCGACATCTTTTGCACCTTCTAGTAAACATACCCGAGCAGTTCGCCACCAATACTCTCTTTCTTCGCCTGTTCATGCGACATAACGCCGCGCGAAGTCGAAAGCATAATGAGCCCGAAGTTCTTTCCGGGCAGGTACTGCTTCTCCCAGTATTCCATTTCATCCAGCTGTACTGAAAACCGCGGCGTTATTGCCCCGCAGCGGTTAATTTTGCCCGTGAGGTGGACCTTGAGCTGCCCGCCCCTGCCGTCATCGATAAACTCGAAACTTCCAATATATCCGGCGTCCTGCATAATGCGGAGCATCGCGCCAAGGAGTTTACTCGCGGGTTCGATGATGCACACGGACTTTCCGGTATCACCGGCATTTTTCAGGGCACACATTCCATCTGCTAAAGTATTTGATCGTGTCATTGTGCATTCACCTTCAGCTCATCTTTTTAAATCCAATCTTCGAGGCCCATTCGCGGAAGCACTGTCTGCAGAACATGATATGGTATCTGCGTACGAGGCCCTGTTTGCGCCCGCACATCTTGCATTCGTTCGCACCGCGACCGTAGATCTTCTTTCTTTCTCCAGCCATTAGCGCACCTCTACCTGGTACTTTTCTTTGAGGAATGCAATTGCATCCTGCTTGGTTACGCGCTGTTTTGCGGGGAGCTTCTTTTGTTCAGCGCGTCTTCGGGTGATACGAATTCCTTTGCGCTCGAGAACAACGCTGACATCCATGCCGAAGATACCGATCTGGGGATCATAGGACATGCCGGGGAAATCCGTGTGTTCTTCAACACCGAATGAGATATTGCCGCTCTTGTCGAACTGGCTCTCGAATACGGTTTTATTCAGGATGCCGACAGCGGTTTCAAAGAAATTCCGGGCGGTTTTTCCGCGGAGGGTGACCTTGCAGCCGATCGGGGCTCCTTTTCGGACGGAGAACGCTGGCTGGGTTTGCTTTGCAATGGTCCTGATGGACATCTGACCGGTGATCGTCTTCATGATGTTTTCAGCTTTAACGAGCTTTTCGCCGCTCTCGCCTACTCCCATGTGGACTACCACCTTGTCGATGTGGATATCACGCATCGACGTCACTGTTCAATCCCCCATTGTGCAATTGCGGGTGTCTTTTTACCGACAATATAGATGTAGGGTGAGATGGTCTCAAATTTTGTGCCGGTGGATTCATCATCAAGGATGATCTTGTTGGGCACACTGCCGGGCATTTTGACGATCTCGGTGATCCGTGCAACCTTGCCGGAGTGCTTACCGCCAATGATCATTGCCATGTTGCCAACTGCGAACGGGAAATGATCAATGATCTTGAACCGTGTCTCGGGTTCAAGAGAGAGCACAATCGAGTCACCTGACTTGTAGGTGTTGTCAGCGAGAAGGTTTGAACCGTCTCTCATGTTCAGCTGAACCTTGCCACCATGAACTATGGATTTATTTTTCACTTTGCACAGGCGGGTCTTTGCAGCCTCTGCATCGATGACAATTGAAACATGACGGCCGTTCTTGTCGCGAAGGATACGGTAGTATTTGTTGATCTTCGGAAGTGCGATGATATCGAAGATACCAATTCCCATCCGTGGATCGCGGCAGGGTCTTCCGTTTATGACAACATCATGCTGTAAGAGAATCTGCTTGACCTCTTTCATGTTTCGCGCTAAGCCCATGTGATCGCGAAGCCAGACAGTAATTGGCATGGCATTTGCGTTGTGCGGACCGGGCGCTGTCTTTGTAATGAACTTTGTTGTCTTCTTTGCGATGTGCCACGAGTCCGGGGCGTTCAACCGCTTTAAATGGTCTCCCATTATTCAGCCTCCGCTAATTTTGCCTCACGGCGCTTGTCTGCAAGATTCAGTTTGGTGATATAAACGTTTGACGCATCAACAGGCCGGGGTACTTCAGTCCCGTCAGATTTAGTTGAAGTGACACCGTGGACAATAATCTTTGATTTCCTGGTATCAACGGCCTCAACAATCCCTTCATCGCCAACAAAATCCCCTCGTGTGACTTTGACCGTATCACCCTTGACGACCCGCAGCGTCTTTATCTTGTATTTGTCTTTGAGTGCAGCGGAAAGCGGGGCGTTTAAGTATTTTGACTTCACGTGTGAAGGTGCCTGATAGCGTGCCTTTCTCTGCTTTCTTGGCTGTTCGCTTTGAATTCTTACCATACTTCACACCTCATACGATGATCGTGGCCATGGATCCGAGTTTCGGGAACCGTTCTGCAACTTCACGGGCTACCGGTCCTTTGATCTCTGTTCCTTTTGGCTCATTCTTCTCATCCACAACGACAACTGCGTTGTCATCAAATGAAACCCGCATACCGCTTGGCCTGCGAATCTCCTTCTTCTGCCGGATGACAACCGCACGCACCAGCTTACGGCGCATGTCAGGAGTACCTTTCTGGACACTCACCGTGGCGAGATCCCCGAGGCCCAACTTGGGCTGACGACGCCTGACACCATGAAAGCCAAAGACCGAGATGATCTGCACTGTTCTGGCACCGGTATTATCGGCGCATGCAAGCCTCGTCCCTGTGGCGAGAGATCTTGGGGTCTTTGAACCTTTTGCCTTCATGACTGCTGCACCTCTACAACAACAAAGGTGGTGCTCTTTGACAACGGTCTGCACTCAGCAATTTTCACCATATCGCCAACCTTTACCTGAATGCAGGGGGAGTTGTGCGCATGGAGTTTCGAGCTGCGTTTTTCGTACCGCTTGTATTTCCGGATGTAGTGCATGAAATTACGCTCTACTACAACCGTTCCCATCATTCGATCGCTCACGACTTTGCCGGTAATCACCTGGCCGCGTACCGGTAAAGTGCCGTGAAACGGACAATTAACATCC
>JANYBK010000024.1 GCA_025360805.1 Methanomicrobiales archaeon | reverse complement strand
ATATCTCTCAACGGTTAAGAAAAATGACCGGCCGGTTCTCGCATCGCTTGTCGGGGCATTTCAGGGAAATCCATTCACACCTACTTGCGCTCACAGGACCGGCTGAATAGTTACAAACTTTATTTGATTGTACTCATTTTTTCAACAGAACACATCTCTGGATCCAATGGACTTTTAAATTTATGATTTTGAAGCCAGACCTCATATCCTTCCAACTCAGGTCCGCCTAAATTCAGGCAGTACTCAACTCCAAATATTGCAAGCACTAGGTACAATTCATTTTGTTCGGTATGAAGGATCATATATTCATGTATTGTTTGATATCCAATGCCCGATTCAAAAAAATCTTTTTCGGCGGGATAAATACGTCGTAGATTATAAGGCCAAACAATATCTGGCTTTCCATAACGGACATAATTTCTGATTGTTTCAAAATCACGATGATCAATAAATTCTTCGTACTCTTTAGAGTCAATTGGTAACATCGAGGCAATATCCTCTAAACCAATTTTCCCCAAAAATCTCGAAATAATTTTATCATCTTTGTCGGGTAGGTCGAAATAGGGGTAGATAATTTCTCCCCTTTTTAAGGATTTGAACGTCTCTATCACTTTTTCATTATTAAAAAGGACTATAGGTTCGCCGTTCTTATCACGACTTAATTCGATAAGACCTCCTTGGGGATGTACCAGAAAACCTTTTTCAGGGATGTAATTGCCTTTTTTATTTCTAATTGCTTGCTCATAACGTAAGTTTCGGAAATATGGCTGTTCCAAGAGAGGTTTTTCAATTTTTATTGAGAAATACTGATTGCATTTATCACAAACGATTTTTGGTTGCAAAATATGTTCTTTATTCCCGAGAGATTCTGGAATAATATGCTCAACACTTTTCGACGTTGAGGAATCATTTTTGCAAAAAATACATCGCATGCGAACAGATTCTCATTTTGCCATCACAGCAAGATCATCAAAATAACAATACGACTGCGGGGGGACAAATCCCGGCATCGTTTCATATGGATCAATCGGATTGTTAAATTCCTGCAGGTTCTGGATCTTGATGGCAAATGCCCTTGACTTCCCGTCAAAGTATGCAAAGAAATCCCGGTTATCGATTCCGGCAAATTCTTTCACTGTATCCCAGAGTTCATTCGGATGATCTTCCAGGATTCCTCCGATCTCAAATGTCCCCACGATTTTTTTCACGGGCGACGAAGAATAAATGTAGATGCGGTTGATCTCACGGTTTTTGAAGATCGTCTTACGGAACTCGTACCGCTTATCGCCTTCAATAATGGACTTTACATATTTCGGTTTAATTGACAGTAAAACGTCCATCGATGCCCCCGAGGCCTTTAATCACGTTATATTTCTCATCGCTTATCTGCATTATGGATTGCGGGGGGCCGTTAAAAATCCCAGATGCCAGCAAGGTTGTCAGCTTCAACGAATTTTTCAAATGGAAATGGTGTCGGAAGAGTATGACGATGAGGGGTTTTGGACTTGTTTCTATCTCGTCCCGGGAATAAACCGTCCGCTTGCCGACAAACCGGATGATCTCATCGGTCTCAATCATGCCAACCTTGACTTCTTCGATAACCCCTAGTGAGGTGATGGACTGGTCATCCTTCGACCGGTAAAAGAGAAGGATATCACCAGGCTTGAGCTGCTTAATCCGGGAATGACTGAGATAGGCTTTCTTAATGGCATTCCCTTCCACAATGAACTCATTGGCATGTTCTAAAAGCATTGTCTGTCGATCACGATAATCGGTAAAAAGTCGAGTGTGGAACTATGGATATATCGGAACAATCCATTTCTTCACTGAGGTACCATCATAGAAAGAAGGATAAATCTTTTTGAAGATCTCAGTCGGGTGTAATCTAATGATATCCTGGGATTCTGGTACCAATTTCTTTAAGAAGATCTCTTCTCCCCTTGAATTAACTCCGGCCTTAACAAAGCCATATTCACTGATGAGCTCAACCAGTCGATCGTTCTCTTCGGTATAATGGGTAAGAAATATCTCATCGCAATCGTTCTGTATAGTAAGATCGATGGAGATTTTTAAGAGCAGTTCTCCGATTTTATTCCCTACATGCGTAACTTTGAGGGTTGCAATCTTCATCCGCTTCTTCTGCGGCAATGGAGGGATGATCTCGATTACATTATCCTCAAATTTATAGATAAGCAGGGCTCCGATGCTCCCATCACCACGATAACTGACGTAACATTTCCGGTGCTCAAGAGATTTTTTTCTGAACCAATCGGCAAATTCGGGGTAATCGGGTTTAAGTGTGTCAAAGATTGGATCGTTGAGTTTGAGATTGTACATGTAATCTTCTTTGAGTCCCGGGGGAGAGGATATTCTTTCTTTTTTGGGGATGAACTGCCGAAAAAATTGGATTGCGTCATCAATATGGAGAACACGATCGTCGATGCCCGCTGTAAAGGCTTTTCTATGAATCCCTACATCCTCCGTTAGAAGAAAATCGATTGCCCCACGGAAGACTGAGTAAAGGATTTCATTGTCAACACAGTCTTGCGGTGAATGCGAAATTCCGATATTCCTGATAAAATCTGCATCTCCTGCCGCAGAGGGTGGACTTTGTAATTGCCGGTATATTCCGATTTTTGAGAGCATTACATTTCGTCTACGCTCATCAGTATCCCGTTCGATATCTGTCAATGATGCCGGATGGACAAACACCTCCACCGGTATTTTCTGCAGAAGTCCGAAAAGATCACCAACATTTTGAGAGACGACTCGATCATCTTCACGATAAATGAAAATATTGGTATCAATAAGTAAATGCATGTAAGATTCCTGATTCAAAGATTCTTTTTTGTAAAGATAAAGGCGGAGGTGCGGAGGGTGAAAGAGAAAACCCCTACCTCTCCCGGCTCAGCAACCTCCTCACTATCCTTCCCATCTCCTCATCCACCGCCGCTATCCTCCCCCGCACCCTCCCAGCACTCTCCGCATCCAGAACCGACGGATCAACGCAGTGCTCCCCGTCAACGCACATGAACCCGTCCGGCATCATGCTCGAAGGATACGAGAGCGACCAGACACAGAAATTCCCGCCCCTCCGCCGGAGCGTCGTCCGCATCACATCCACCGAATCTTCCGAGAAATCGGCAGCAGCGTCTTCGCAGATATGCCTGATTTTTCCCAGGGATTCCGTAAGCCAGGCCGGCCCAGGCCCGAACGGGCTTGCGATCCCGAACGTCACCCCAACACCCGGGCTCTCGTTAATCGGCACAATCATAACCGTCACGTCCAGCAGCGAGACTACGTTGCCCGACGCGAGCTCGCTCTTCGCTGAATCGTTTGCTGCCTCGTACACGGTTGTCATTGCTTCATCCCCCTTTGCAGCCGGTGGATGACTTTGTCCATGATACGGCTCAGCTTTCCCAGCCTCACCCCAATCTTCGCCCGGGTTTCCCGGTCGGTGATCCTGTCGTTCATGAACACTTCATACGCGAAGTGATTGTCCCGTACCTGGTGGGGAGTGTAAAACTCCTCGCGGTCCACCGTCACCTTACCATCACCCGCCATGCCCGCACACCATGCAACCGCCCAGATGGTAGTGTTCAGTTCAACGCAGCCGATAAAGGGTTTGAATGACTCATGGGTCAACGCTTCGACAAAATTCTCCTGCTGGCGCCGGAGGTCCCCCCGGACTGCCTCCTTAACGGAGCGGCTCAGGTCGTGTTCAAACCCTTCGCTGATCTCCCGGATGTGGGCGAGTTCTCCGGTGAGCCACGGGGGCTGGATCTCGCATTCCGTGTATACGGTGCACCGCGGTACCAGCGTAACCGGGCCGGTTAATCCCTGGCTCGCCGGCACGAACCCGGCTACAATGCTCACGAGCTCGATCAGGTCATCCCGGATCAGGTCGATTCTTGCATCTTCGTTCAGCGTTTCAATGATTGTCGTCATCAGATTTCCACTCCTTTCTTTCCTCTGTTCTCCTGCTCTGCTAATTCCTGATGGGGGATCCTGGATGCGAGCCGGGCAACCCGGGCAACCTGAAGGTCTTTTCCGGGATCTTTTTTCTGTACAATTTTCTCGTAAGACTTTCCGGAAAAAGGGTACAAGTTGCCCGGGTTGCCCGGATTTTTTCATAATTTCCCTGGCTCATAATGCCCCCCGTAGAACATCCTGGAATCCCCCTGCCTTTTCAGCAGCAATCCTTTCATTTTCATTCTTCGGCCTGATGCCGGACCAGAACCGGTCATACCCCACTTTCCCGCCATCGGTAACCCCACGCTCTTTGAGAGCAGTTGCAAATTTGTTGGATGTGACCCGGTTGCGGATTCCTTCTTCAGCGCTCCATTTCTCAAACATCTCTTTGAGTGCCGAACGGGTCATCCGTCCCTGGGAGTCGATCTCACATTCAGTAGCCAGAAACAACCCCACCGTATCGCTCACCGTCCGGAGATTCGCCGTTGCCTGCGAAACCTTCCGGGGCTGCACGAGCCGGTGCCCGTTTTCGTAATACCGCTGCAACCCGGCAAGGCACCAGTTCAAAATCCCGGCCGACTCTGCCAGCAGTTTTGCCGCAATATCGGGGTCACACTTCTCCTCCGGGATCTGGACCGAGAACGGCACCATCCAGAGCCGGCGCCAGATACCGTCATCGGTCCCCGGGATGACCGGCTCGTGATTCGTCGTCATCCAGATCTTGGCTACGGGCGTGAATTCAAACTCGTTTTCATAGAGTTTCCGGACCGTAATCGCGTACTCGCCCGTGATCTGTTTGATGATGGACTCATCCATCCTTGCGCCTTCCGCACCTTCGGCCGCTGTTGCGAACCGTGCCCCCGCGAGCCGGGCCAGGTCCGACCGGGTGGTCTCGAAGCGCTTGGCCATCAGGGAATCGGATGCGATGTTGACCGCGTAGTCAGCGAAGATCCGGGCCAGGACCTCGATCGTTTTTGATTTCCCGTTCCGGCCCCGGCCGTACAGGATGAACATGATCTGCTGGGGATTGGTGCCGAGCAGCGTGTACCCGCACATTGACTGGAACCCCGCGAGATAATCCGCATCGCTGCCGAAGATCAGGTCCAGGTGACTGAGCCATCGGGGACACATGGCCTCACAATCGTAATCGACTGCCGCCATCCGCGTGAGCATATCCTCGCGCCGGTGTTCGCGGAAGTTCATGGCCGGGAGTTCCACTGTGCCGTTACGGCAGTTGAAGAATTCGGGCCGGGCATCGAACTCACCCGGCAGGACCGGGCAGAGCGGGGCAGCGGAATCGATCATCGCCTTCCTTGCGTGGAGGCTCTCGGACAGGATCGCCCAACGCGAGAGTGCCCGGGACCGTTCGGCAGTCGGGGCAATGGCAGCCTCCCGGTGGATCGAGCGGGCTACGCCGGTAGCGATGATGAGCATCCTGCCGGCCGCGTCCCGCTGCCAGACGCTGCCGTTCCAGCGGTACCAGCAGTTGAAGGCCGCACAGTACCGGATACAATCCCCGTGCAGTGCGATCAGCCGCTCGGCATTCCCGGCATCGGTCAGGGCATATTCCTGCGGGGCCACCGGTTCTGCATCCTGCCGGGCCGGATCGGTATCGTTTCCGCCCGGAGAAAGGGTGGACCCCGGCTGGCCTGCGGCGTCAGCCCCTTCCGCAGTAGATCCGAAAGTAGATCTACCGAGAGAATCCCGATATTATAATACACATTAAAGACGGTTAGGAGAAAAGTTCAAAATTGGGTGCAAAAGAACAAAATTATCAATAAGAGATATTATCCAATTCAAATTCAAAAATTTATTAAATCACGTGACTCGCAATTCCAAATTTCGAGCACGATTTACAGTGCTTTGTAAGAGTCCGCCATTTAAATTGCTTGGATTTTTTGATTCTGGTTGATCTTTTCTGAAAACACAAGAGGAAATTTCAATTGTCTGATTATGTGTTGTCAAAAACACGAAATATACATGTAAAATTACATCATCTCTAGTGGGTAGATGAAG
>JANYBK010000009.1 GCA_025360805.1 Methanomicrobiales archaeon | reverse complement strand
ATTTGATCTGCTCCTGGTGTGACAGGGAAAACGCCTTAAATTATCGATGATTTTATTGGGGGGTCAGGAATGTCAATTTTATGATAATAAATTGATTGATTTGTTAAGATTCCGGATTTTTTTATCTGAAAAAGTGCGGTATATTAACCGCTTTTCACGGTCGGAGTGATATTGATATCGAGATACTGCCCCTTCTCTCGCGTGTATTTCGGCCAGGTCACATTCATCCCACCATTCGGGTTTCCGGTCTTTGCAAACCGGGTCCAGAGATCCACGACGTTGTCAGCAACTGCTGGATCTGATGGAACCGGCACGCCGAATAAAAGGAGAGTCTCACTTCCATGGAACGCTCCGTCAGACTGATTGGGTAGAATATAGCTGTACCGGTACCTGTATGTGTCCGGGCTGATGTCTCCCATCGAACCAGCGGCAAATTTTACCGAGTCGCTAAAATCATAGTCCGTCATGATCTGCGCCAACCGAAGCTGGACCTCCGCAGTTGAGTTGGCAGGATATTTTAAAAAGACCGCATCCGCATCCTTGCCATAATAGCCCCGTATGAATGTTATGTAATCCGGAACGGTCATGTTGGCATTCGCAGAGAGTGTTGTCCCGTCATTTGCGTTGCTCCCGATCATGAGGGGAACCGGGTTCTCCTTGTGACTACCGAAAAGAGAATCAACGGAATCGGGGAGCAACCAACCGTCAATAGTTGGCTCGAAATGAAGGGTGTGTGTAAGCTCCCATGAGGTTGATGGCCAGGGAGTTGCATTGATCAACTGTTCGGTACTTAACGTTCTCATCCGGGCAATCGCACCTGGCCCTGAATATCCGAGGCTTTTTGCGTATTCAACGCCAAACTGCTCCGCATCAGATTTTGAATGAACATTATCGATAGTAGGACCGTTCGCCCAGAACGGACCGCTTTCGACAATCGCCTGCTGATAAAGTCCTTTGCTCTGGGGGCTGACCAGGTGAATAAGGACACTCTCTCCTCCAGCCGACTGCCCGAATATGGTCACCCGGGACGGGTCGCCACCGAATGCTCCGATATTTCGCTGGACCCACTTCAGGGCTGCCTGCTGGTCCATAAGCCCATAATTGCCCGAGCTGTTATTCGGAGACTCGGCGTCCAGCTCCGGATGGGCCAGGAACCCGAGAGCGCCAAGCCGATAATTGGTTGTAACAACGACAACACCTTTCTTTGAAAGGGTAGTCCCGTTATAGAGTGCAATCGTGTCAAGCGGCGCTACTGTTCCAAATGCCCCACCATAGAAAAAGACCATGACCGGTAGTTTTTCATTAGCACTTTGGGCCGGGGTCCATACATTGAGGTACAGGCAGTCCTCGCTCATGTTAGGAACATAGGATCTTGTGACCGGCTGTGGAGGTTCGGCTGAAAACACTTTTGCTTCTTTAACACCATCCCAGGGCTTGACCGGCGCGGGTGGTCTCCAGCGCAGGTCACCGGTTGGGGGAGCCGCGAACGGGATCCCACGGTAGACCCGGAGCCCGTCCTGTTGTATTCCTGAAATAAAACCGGTGTCTGTCTTCACAACCAAGGCGTCGCTTTTCACAACACTGGCATCCGGTCCCTTCTGGGTACATCCAGCCAGAAAAGAAAAACCTGTGAGGATTAAGCAAATTACCAGAATAATTATTGATACTTTACCTGTGTTCATATGCTTTCGTCCCTTTTCGTCCAGTAAAAAGAGCAAGGTTTTCGCAGGAGATGAAGAACCCTAAAATCCCACCGACGTCCTGTTATTCCCAACTATACCGGAAATTTTATTGAGAATATTATACTGTAACTGTTTAACTGTATGGCTTACCGGATAAATCATCGGGTCGCAAACGACACAGAATCGTCACATTCAGGATATTATCTTAGACGATTTTTGGACACAATCATTTTTTTTGCAAAAAAAGAAGATTTAATTCCCACTCTTAACAGACGGAATCGAATCGATATCGAGATACTGGCCATTATCCCGGGTATATTTCGGCCAGGTAACATTCATCCCACCGTTCGGATTGCCCGTCTTTGCAAAACGTGTCCAGAGATCCATCATGTTCTCCGATACTCCGTGGCTTGTAGGATCTGTAAATGGACTGGGAGGGTTAAACACCATGAAGAGCTCGCTGCTATGGAATGCCCCTAATGGTTGCCCAGGTAGATCATAGGAGAACCGGTAAAGATACGTGCTCTGGTTTAAGTCTGCCATTGATCCCGCTGAAAACTTCGCTGCATCCGTAAAGTCGTAGTCTGTCATGATACGACTCAGCTGGTGCTGGACCTCATCAGTGGAATTAGCAGGATAGTGTAAAAGCATTGTATCTCCAAACTTCCCAAACCCGTTCCGGATGAATCTTTCGTATTCCGGAACGGACATGTTTGCATTTGTAGTAAGCGTGATCCCGTCATTGGCGTTGTTCCCGATGATTAAGGGAACCGGGTTCTGACGGTGGAGAAGGAACAGGGCATCTGGAGAGTCAGGTATTATCCACCCGTCAACTCCGGGCTTGAACCCGAGGGTGTGTATGCGCCAGAACGTGGATGCCGGCCAGGGTGTTGCATTAACCAGGTCCGCTGAACTTAACTTTCGCATCTGCGCAATTGCATCCGGCCCCGTATATCCAAGGCTTTTTGCGTACTCCTCACCGTACCATTCGGCTTCAGTTTTTGGACTGAATATATCTAATATAACCCCGTCCGTCCAGAGCGGACCGCTTTCGACAATTGCCTGCTGGTAGAGGCCTTTACTCTGCGGGCTGACAAGATGCACAAGAATGCTCGACCCTCCTGCCGATTGCCCGAATATGGTTACCCGTGACGGGTCTCCCCCAAATGCCCCGATATTCTTCCCAACCCACCGAAGAGCTGCCTGCTGGTCGAGAAGCCCATAATTACCCGAGCTGTTGGTTATGGATTCTTTATCCAGCTGGGGATGGGTAAGAAAACCGAGAGCTCCCATACGGTAATTCAGCGTAACGACAACTACACCTTTTTTGGCAAGTGTGGTGCCGTTATACAACGGGTCAGAACCAGTTCCCTCAGCAAATGCCCCGCCATGGATGAAAACCATGACCGGGAGTTTATCGTCAGGACTTTTTGCCGGTGTCCAGACATTGAGGTAAAGGCAGTCTTCACTCATACCTCCGGATGTGGGATTTGAAGTTGAGGGCTGGGGGCACATCGCAGAAAACACGGTTGCCTCTCTTGTGCCTTCCCAAGGCTGTACCGGAGCAGTGGGTCTCCACCGCAGGTCTCCAGTCGGAGGGGCCGCATAGGGAATGCCGCGATACATCCAGAGTCCGTTCTCGTTTATTCCTGAAACATACCCGGCGTCAGTCTTTACAATACCGGAATCCGGTTTCTTCTGGGTACATCCAGAAATAACTGAAAAACCGATGAGGAACAGACAGCATATCAGGACAAAACTTGTTATCTTATATTTTTGCATACGATTGAATCCTCCTTTGGTTTCGGAAAAAAAGAGATAGGTCCTTGAAATGATCAGCAACACTTCTTAAAAGAACCCATCATCTCCTTGATATCCCAATATAAACCAGATAACTTTTGTGAATATATGTCTGCAAGCCATTAACGCTTTGTATTTGCTTGTGTCTGATAACGTATTTCATACATGGAAAGCCCTCCACGGATTCCATCACACATACAAAAATCATCTGGTGTGTTCAGGCAAAACGTGAATAAAAAAATGTAGTGCCCTCCATCTAAACTTTAATAAATACCATTATCCATCCAGCGCACTTGTTAGAGTGTGGTGATACTCTTGGAAAGACAGTCTGTTAAGTCCGTTATTCTGCGCTCTGTGGGATATGATGAGCGCACAAAAATTCTTGAGATAGAATTTCACTCAGGACTTGTTTACCAGTATTCTGGAGTTCCTTTAAAAATCTACAAGGATCTTATGCACTCTGGTGAGATTGGAAAATACTTTTCAGACAAAGTCCGGACTCAGTTCCGGACAAAGCAGGTTGTCACATAAATCGCAACGATAAAAAAATCCTTACGATAGTTCAGGTTTCTGATTTATTTTCAAATTTTTTTAGTCCCCCTAAAATCATAAACTCTATCTTTATAGATTCGGCACTAATGAAGAGCCAGAATCCCAATGGAGGAAGATGGTATCCATCGGTGAAGTGGATTTCAGGCATTTACCCTCAAAGCCATCTCATATCACTTCAGATTAATCCCTAAAAATCCACATTGATTTTCGAAGAAAGAATTATTCAATTTGACCCCCAAAAGAGGCCTTTCTTTCATTTTTCACATACTTCAGTCTATCCGGATTACGATCGACCATCCAATTGAGCCCATTTAGGCACTTTTTAGAGTCAGATTTATGCATATTATTGCCTAACCAGGCATAATTTGGTGTTTTCGCCAATTGCTTTTTGATCCACTAAACGCCAAAACGCCAATCCAATTTTGATCCACCTCAAGACAAGTTCCACCCAATAGCGATATCAAGCGAGGTGGGACGTGAGGTGAAAACAATGACAGACATACGCAAGAT
>JANYBK010000074.1 GCA_025360805.1 Methanomicrobiales archaeon | reverse complement strand
TCTCCTTCCTCATGAGTAACAGCATTTTCACGGCAATCAATGACCGGTCTCGCATGAAGGAAATGATGAATATCAGCATGAATCTCAAAGCTATCATATCCCCCATCAGCAAACACAGCAGTAATTTTTGGTTTCATCGGTTCCACGCCTTTAATCAAATCAGTAGCATAAGTAAAATCCGATTTCGTTCCATCGGAGAAACTGCAAAAAATGGGAATATCACCCAGATGAAAGAGATGTGCTTTATACATCTTACATTGGTAGTGTGGATTGAACTCAGCGTGTTGATCATATCGTGAGGCTTCCAATGGCGTTGAATCCATGATTCCGGATTTTTCATGAGATTCCCGGCAGACAATTTTTCCGATAATCTCCATGAGCTTCTCAAAACCTTTCTCTTTAATTCTGTATTTGACAAAATGGTGAAGTGTGGAATGAGCTGGAATTACATACCGGTTTTTGTTCCATGGCAGACCCAGGCAGCGGCAGTCTTCGTCAGTGAGAGCTAAAAGCGTGTCTTTGTACGATGATTGGCGAAAAAACTTCACAACTACCAGTTTTAGCATGGTGAGGGGATCATGGCGATAATGATTCCCTCCTGCCTTGTAGCAATTATCTTCTAGATATCTTACTAGTTGATACATGTCGACATGCTGCAAATACTGGTAAATCGATATCCGATTCGGTAATAACTCACTTAATGTGAGGTCTTGGGTTTCATCAGCGAAGAAAACCATGAAGGCATGCTGGCTCACTATATAAAGGTACCGAAATGCCGATGCGGGGCCTTCTTTTCTGATTTTAGATTTAATTTGTCACGGAATCACAAAAAAAAGCGATGGGTATTTATGTACAAATCATGATTGGATGGCCTCTAAGGGAACGGGGGCGTGACGTGGCCGGGTTTGAGGGGGTTGGGAAGTGCTGAGCGAAAGAGGATTGGTGGAGGGGAGTGAGGGAGATGAAGGGGGGGTTCGTTCGGAGGGAATAGAGTAAAAATGTTATTGCAGAGCCCACTTAAAAATTTTCCCGGCAGGGTCCGGCTGATCCGGAATCAATTTTCAATCGCGATCACACATCGTTTGGGAAATTTTTCCTGTTGTACCATGACTTTCCGTTGATCCACAGTATGATACAGCAGAATACGAGTGCTCCGCTCAGGACAAAAAGGCCGGATACTGTATCATACTCGTTTGAGCGTTGGACAAGCAGGCCAAAAATAACCGGCCCCAAAAAACTTCCCAGCGAGGCAAATGCATTGATAAATGCGGTTCCTGCCGTACGGGGCCCGGGGGAGATGCCGGTTACTGCGATTGCCCAGAATGGTGGTGTGGCAGAAAACAGGGCAATAAGCGCTATTCCCAAACAAATTAAAGAGATCGTGGAATTTAAAATCAATGCATCGGCAACAAACGCACCTGCCGCGATGAGCAGTGGCAGAATTACATGAAACAGCCGTTCTCCCGTCCTGTCAGAATGCCATCCCCATACGAGCAGGCCAAGAGTTGCGGCTGCATAGGGAATCATGAGGAATATTCCGATAGAAAAGACCGATTCCGTTATCGCGAACGATTTGACAATCTGTGGCAACCAGAAGACGATCCCAAAGAGAGCGAAGTACAGCATAAACAGGCATACGGTAAGCACAAGGACTATCGGCATACGGGCTATTTCAAAAAAAGGGATATGCCGGGGTAATGTACCCTTTTCCTGCTCTGCCTGGAGTTCCTGCTCCAGCCATTTTTTTTCATGAGTATTCAACCACTTCGCATCTCCCGGTATGCTGGGAAGATAGAGCAGGGTGCAGATTCCGGCAAGAACTGCCGGAATTCCCTGGAGGACAAAAACCCACCGCCAGCCGGCCACCCCATACCAGTCAATGGACTGGATAATCCACGTTGAGAGCGGCGACCCGATAACAAGGGCAAGTGGCATAGCAGCAATAAAAAACGCATAGCTCTTTGCAACATCCCGCTCCCGGAACCAGAACGAGAGGTAAAGAATAATTCCTGGGAAAAAGCCTGCCTCGGCAACACCCAGAAGAAATCTCATAATACCCAGCTCGAACGGCGTTTGCACAAATGCCATAAGGACAACGATAATCCCCCACGTGATCATTATCCGGGAAAGCCAGATGCGGGCACCGATACGGGCGAGAATATGGTTGCGGGGGATCTCAAACAGAAAATAGCCGATAAAAAAGATACCATAAATAAGGCCAAAAACCCAGGGATCAATTCCGAGATCTGCATTCATCGCGAGCGCTGCATACCCGATATTGACCCGGTCAAGAATATTGATGATGAACAGGACAAAGATAAACGGGAGAATCTTCCACCAGATTTTGTGTACGACTTCCTGTTCGCAGACATCGGGCAATGCCATTCACGAGATATTGAATGGACGAAGTATTAAATAATGGGTGAACTACCGGTCGGAGCTCGACTGCCGTGAGGATACAAATGTAAGTGAAGGGGGGTAGAGGGCATATGCGCTAACTTAAGTAGTGGATATTTATATCCGGAGGAATAAATAGGAGGATGGGAAGAGGGAATGACGGATGAAAATTGATGAGAACTGGGAATTCCTTTTACAATTTCTACCGCAAGGTTGGGAACAAAAAG
>JANYBK010000217.1 GCA_025360805.1 Methanomicrobiales archaeon | reverse complement strand
GTTTGATTCCCTTGTTCACGAGTGCGAGTGCCTCGTCGTACTGACCGGACTCGGCGAGTTCAACAGCCCTGTTGGAGAGGTCGCGGGCATCGGGCATGATAAGATAATATCCCGGTTGGACCCGATGAATGTTCTGATGATAGCATCAGTCTGATGGAAAAAATTATGATGCCTTGCCATCCCGCTCTTTCTTGAGGTCCTGGAGGAATGCAATAAGTTCATCGGGATTTTCATAGACATCCCGTTTCATCCGTTCCATCTTGGTCTAACTATCGCCGGTCAAGGAACGCCCGCACTTGTAACAAAACTGAGCTCCCGGAACATTAACTGTGGAACAATCCTCGCATTGAACGGGCTTCATGCTCGGACCTTTCGGCCGCCCTACCCGCTTAATACCGGCAGTCTCTAATAAAATATCATCCATCTGGTCATTGCTGAGATGGGTATACGTGGCCATCATCGGAGTGGCGATGTTTCCCCATGCCTGTAATTTAATTACGGATTCCGGAATCTTCTGCGTGACCATTGCAGTTATCCGGGAATGTCTGATGATGTAAGGGAATACATTTTTGAGACCCGCAGCCTGTGCGGCCTTTGCGATGATAATGTGGAAATACTGCCGGGATAGTACTTTGCCCGTATTCGTGACGAATACCCGGGCAGATCCCTCTGGTGTTCCCGGTTGATAGTCTGCTTTCCATGCGGCAAGATATCCATAATAGCGGAGGATCCGGATATACCGGGGTTTGCCGGTCTTTTTGGAAGTGTTGAATATTGCGCCATACTGATCAAAGATGATCTGGTCCCATGTGGCTTCTCTTACTTCGATTGGCCTGAGTGCCCCTTCGTACATGAACGCGATCATGGCCCGGTCCCTGGAACTCTTGCAGGACCGTATCATCTCATCGATCTTTGCTTCAGAGATCATCTGCGATGCGGTCTTTGTGGCCTTGTCTGCTGTGGGCGGTTTGATGCTTCCCAGCTTCTTGACATTGATGGTGGTATTATAGCCCTCTTCAACCAGCCAGAGAGCGAATTCTTTGAGGTAATAAATTCTTAATCGTCGGGTATTTTGTTTCCATTTTGTTTCGACTTCATTGATCCCCTTAATTATGTCCTGAGTCGTACACTGTTTGAAGGGTGCGATCGATGGTGCAAACTTTGACAGCCCCTTCGATGTGACAAGAGCGGTTGACTCAGCGATGTGCTTAATCGCTTTCCGCTCTTCGCAAAATTCGCAGATGAGATCAGCATCTTCCTGAGTTATGACCCCTGCCTTTACCTGCCCGTCCAGATACAAACCGGCATTGATGATCTGGTATGGCATGGTTGATACTTGGGGGTAAAAAAATACATAGTTACCCCCGATAAGTGTGCGCAAATGATGAAAGTTACCCCCACTGAAAGGTGATGAAGCAGGGTACTGATGCCACACTTATTTTTCAGCTGAATAAATAACTCAGGAAATCCACAGCGCTTTTCGTTCCAAGTCCACCTGAACGGGCTGCCATCTCTGAGAATTCCAAAGTATCGTCTTTCCCTTTCCCGAGCACCACAAAAGGTACCGGATCACGGGTATGCGTCTTTGCCCGGATCGGTGTCGGATGATCCGGAAGTACGGCCACAACACCGTCAAAATTTTCAAGTATAATCCCGACAACATCGTCTACCCGCTCAATCGCCTTTACTTTCTCCTCAACACTCCCCATGTGCCCGGCTTCATCTGGTGCTTCAATGTGCAGGTATAGGAAATCTAAGTGCCCCATCGCAGCGAGCGCGTACCGCGCTTTTGCATCGTAATCCGTATCAAGGTAGCCGGTTGCTCCCGGAACCCGGATCACTTCCATTCCTGCACAGCGTCCGATGCCCTGTAAGAGATCGACTGCGGATATGATGCCGCCATTTTTCCCGTACTTCTTAAAGAACAGGGGAAAAGACGGCTTGTGCCCTCCGCTCCACGGCCAGATCCGGGTGGCCATGCGTTTGCCTGCATTTTTCCGGCCTGCATTTACCTGATGGCGATCGAACACATGGCGGCTTTTTTCCATGCACTGCAGGAGAAGTTCAGCATCGCCTCCCTTGGGTAAGTAAGGAGAGATCCCCTGCCCCACAATATCATGCGGGGGAGTTGTTGCTGCCCCTTTTCCATCGGGGACAACGAGCAGGTTGCGGTAGCTGACCCCTGCTTTGACCATCACATCAGGAACTTCCTGCTGGAGAGATGAGAAGAGTTCTGCCCCCTCTGCACTGGAGATATGTCCGGCAGAGAAATCCACCATGGTATTATCCTCCACAGTCACAAGATTGCAACGGTAAGCCACATCGCCAGGTGCAAGGTCAACTTCCATGCTCAACGCTTCAAGGGGTCCCCTGCCGGTATAGTATTTCTCCGGGGCATACCCGAGAATGGACATATTTGCAATGTCGCTGCCCGCTTCAAAACTATCCGGAATCGTGCGGAGCAATCCGCTTGCACCTTCGCGTGCCATCCGGTCCATGTTCGGGGTTTTTGCATATTCAAGAGGAGTTTTTCCGCCCAGTTCGGCAATCGGCTCATCTGCCATGCCGTCCCCGCAAATGACGATATATTTCATTTCACTGCCTCGTTATCGCTCTGCAAGCATTGCCTGAACGGCTATCCTTACGCTCTCGCGGGAACCCAGCTGAGGTTTCCAGCGCAACGCCTTTATCTTTTCAACGGATAGTTGCATTCTCGGTACATCGCCGATCCACCCGCGTTCACCGCCAGTGAAACGGAACTTCGTGCCGTGTAGGTGCATCTCTTCAGTCACAATCTCTGCGATGCTCTTCACATCGATCCAGTCCTCAGACCCGATGTTGAAAGTATTCACCGTACCCCGTGCATGCCCGACGGCAAAAAGCATTGCCGCAACGCACTCGTGCACTTCGAGATAGGATTTCGTCTGTTTCCCATCGCCAAGAATCTCAAGTTCTTTGGGATTTTGCTCCAGTTTTTTTATGAAATCGGTGATGACCCCATGACCACTCCGTGAGCCGATGATGTTGGCAAACCGGAATGTCCATGCCTTCATACCAAATGAGTAGCAGTATGCAGAGATGAGAGACTCGCAGGCAAGTTTACTCGCACCGTACACAGAGATCGGTTCGAGGGGGGTATAATTTTCCGGAGTGGGAATTATGGTAGCATCGCCATATATAGTTGAAGTCGAAGTGAACACCAGTTCGGGAACCTGGTGCAGCCGCATGGCTTCGAGCACCCGATACGTGGCGATGATATTGTTCTGGATCGTCGGGTCAGGATTTACCGCGCTCTGGCGGACATCTGGATCTGCCGCAAGATGAAAAAGGCGGTCAGCTCCCTCAATCGCATCTTGCCAGCC
>JANYBK010000215.1 GCA_025360805.1 Methanomicrobiales archaeon | reverse complement strand
CAACTATGTCGATACCGCGCCCATCTACCATTTCGGCAGGAGCGAACTGATTCTCGGCCGGGCGCTCGCCGACGGGTACCGGGAGAAAGTGCGGCTCGCCACCAAACTCCCGCCCTGGTCGGTCTTCTCCCGTTCTGACATGGACCGGATTCTCGCGGAGCAGCTGGAGAAGCTCAACACCGATCACATCGATTACTACCTGCTCCACAGTCTCGGCAAAGACTCGTGGGAAAAACTCCTGCGACTCGGCGTGCTCGAATTCCTCAATACCGCAAAGAAAGACGGCCGGATAATTAACGCCGGCTTCTCGTTCCACAGCCACACGGATACGTTTAAGGAGATTGTCGATGCGTACGACTGGGACTTCTGCCAGATCCAGTTCAACTACCTCGACGAGCACAACCAGGCGGGGATCGAGGGGCTCCGGTACGCGGCCTCGAAGCGGATCGCCGTCATCGTGATGGAACCGCTGCGGGGCGGGAACCTTGCCGGCCATGTGCCGGACGATGTGCAGAAATGCTTTGATGCGGCGCCGGTGAAGAGGAGCGCTGCCGAGTGGGGGCTGCGCTGGGTATGGAACCATCCCGAGGTCACGGTCGTGCTCTCGGGTATGAACGAGGAGGCGCATATCGATGAGAACCTGCGGGTCGCGGAGACCGCGTTGCCGGATTCACTGACTAAAGCCGATCTCGCGGTGCTCGAACAGGCCCGCCAGACCTACCGGCGCCTGATGAAGGTGGACTGCACCGGCTGCCGCTACTGCATGCCCTGCCCGGCGGGCGTCAACATCCCGGAGTGTTTCTCGCTCTATAACAACACCGCGTTCTTCCCCCACAGCCGGGAGAACAAGGTGCTCTACCTGATCCGGCTCGGCGGGATTACGGGTGATGTGCCTTCGTATGCCGGGCTGTGTAAACACTGCGGGAAATGCGAGCGGATCTGCCCGCAGCACATTCCCATCCAGCAGCGCCTTGCGGAAGTTTCCGCTGTTATGGAGGGCCGGGGCATGGGGGCCAAGCGGTTTTTGATGAAGGGTGTGATGGGCGGGGCGATGTGGCTGATGGGCATGGGGGGACGGGTGAAGGGGATGGTGGTGGGGAGGAAGTAAGGTAGTTTTTTTTATTTTTTCGAAAAATGGGGATTAGCAGTGGACAAGTTCTTAGAGCCACTTGACTTTGGAGAGATTGACCCATTCCGTATTATGACGGATTTTAATTTATCATAATGTATTTTTTTTAAAAATAAAGCTAAAATCAATTCGTAACTTTAAACCCAAATCCGCTGTTGGATTTATTCTGGATAAGAAATAATCTCTTTACGGTTTAAAATGAAATTCCGTATTGCATTATTTTTAATAACGGGAAGCTCAATATCTAAACCAGATTATGACTCAAGTCATTGTTCATGGTAAGCATAGAACCGAATGGGTTACCATATCAAAAGATGAATATGAATCATTGAACGAAACCATAGCAGTCCTTTCTGATAATGATTTAATGATGCAAATAAATAAAGGAAAACAGAAGGGTATCAAATCCCGAAATTTTGAAGATATTACAAAAGAACTTGGGATCTAGAATTCATCCTTGTGTTTGATTGCTTCAACGTAAACGGTTTTGTTTTTCATGTCTATTGTATAGACTATTCGAAATTTTCTTTCGAAATAAAGTTCCCAATAACCATGAAGTGGCCATTTTAATGGTTTTCCGAAACAATCCGGACTCTCTTTAAGTTTCCGAATTTTTTTCGCGAAACGTACCTGTATTTCCCGATCATATTTTGCGAATTGTTTTTCCGCCTCAGGTTTCATTTTAATTATGTACGTTTCCATGTCAACCTCAAAATTCGGTTATTCGATATTTAACCCGGGCCATACGCACTAACTATCCTTTTAATTTTTTCAATATCCTCATGTGTGCATTTACTTGGCAAACATACTATTGCTTTCAATCCCGTCGAAGTTAAAACTTCAAATCTTACAATCCCATCAGCTTGTACTCCCAACTCATTTTTTTCTTCATATTGCTTCGGGATTTGGGGATTTTTTCGGTTATCCGTTACAAGAGGAAGTTTATCATCTGCAACTTTTTCTTTAACCGGGGGAGAATTATCTACCGATTCTTCACCTTCAGAAGGGATAACTAATCGATTATTATTATCTAATGCACCCACATACTTTGCACTATTTAAAAAAGAATCAACCGCATCATCAAGAACATTTTGTGCAATGCCTAAATGATAGAATTCTGACCGTAATAATTCCCGATTTGGCAATATATTTTCGTTGTATTTCTGTATTATATTTGTATATATTTCTGGAAACTCAAATGAATTGATAAGCAACTGTTTCCTTTGTGCGGCATTCGTAGGGAAGAGAATCAAGATCCCCAAGTCCGTTGGTTTCAACATCTGATCAGACTTTACAATCAGACCGAAAATTTCACT
>JANYBK010000189.1 GCA_025360805.1 Methanomicrobiales archaeon | reverse complement strand
CCTTCGCAGGGCAGATCTCTCCTCAAACAGGGAAACCACTGTGAAAAACAAACCGCGCTTTAAAGGGCCTCGGCGACCCTCGTTTTTCAAGCCCTTTACGGCCGTATTTTTGCAAACAGGGCGCGATTATGGCACTTATTTTCATATCACTGAATCGGACCGTTTTAGAGGAGGTTTCCGGACCAAAACCCGTCAATCGGAGCCCAATTTGGGCGTATTTTCCCTCATGGTACATACCCCCAAATTCCAGAGGTCTCCGAGGAGAGATAATTGTGGGAAAAACCAAAATATATCACTCCTCCCTCACCCGGTCCCCCTCCAGACTCGTCGAGATCAACGAATCGTTAAAAATCAGCAACTCCTCGTAAACCCGCTGATCATTGATCACAAAACCCGGTTGGGGAGATCCCTCGATACCATCCATAGGATAATTACAGTTTATCACCGTTGACGCAAACGTGCGTTTTGAATCCATGAAAGAGAATAATGTAGAATAGTGCCGGATGTCTCGTTGTGATTTCGCATAAATTTCATGGATGATCGTATCAACAGTGACATCCGTATCCCCGGTAAACCCGTTCCGCATCAGTCGCACCTGGTCAAGGGAATTTTGGACAAACTGCCGTTTCCCGGATTCGGATTGTGGGAGTTGATCAATCTGGATCCCCACACCGGAGAATCCCGGTTCAATGTGTGCAATCTTATTATTCAAAACGGCGATGATGTGAATGAGAAACTGCTTGTTCAACAATAAAACCGTGAAATAATCAAACTTTTTTAACCGGATGAGAATTTTTACTACTTCCGTATCCGTAAACAAAAACTCATCAAAAATAACCCGGGGCCAACCCCCGCCATAGGGGGTATCGTCAGATATCGGCGTGAATTTCTCCTCTCCGCAATAGCGGTATATCAGATCGTTTTTTGAGAGCGGGGCCCACTCGTCTTCATCGCCGTTATGGTAAAATGATCCTGACTCCGCCTTTTCACGGAGTGAGAGTTTTTGAACTTCTTCTTCATCCGGGATATAGTTCAGACGAAGAAATAAAATATTCTTGTTAATCACGAAATAAACGGGTTCTGACTTTTTCTGTTGATCTGATGGCGTATTTCCCGGGTGACACAGTAATTTGAACTTCTTCTCATAGTCCGGTAAATCGGACCATTTTATTAAGAGGTTATCGCTTTCCATCTCGTTTAAGAGCCCACTTACTTTATTCGGTCTCGCTAAAAGTTTCAGACCTTCCCTGCTGGCAACTCCCCCGGTTTTTAAAATGTTTGAAATATTGTACGCGTAATCTCTCCCCTTGATCATAAGATAGAGGAACAGGACCGTCTTTGCTTCAGAATCAAATGTCTCGGTCCAGGTTTTTGAAATCATCCGAAAATCATTGGTTTTAGGACATATACTCTTTGAGGGACATATACTAAAATCTGCGATATTTAGTATATATACCAAAAAAGTGGCAAATGGAGTCTATATACCAAAAAGAGGACAAATTGAGTATATATACTAAAAACGGGTCATTTTAGAACATTTTCGCTTATTAGCAATACCGATAATAATGTAAACTGTATGAAGCCGACACCCGACCCGGAAATTACGAACCGGATTCTTGGAGCATTCCAGAACACACCGGTAATGAACATCGAACAAGTAGCAAAATCTGCAAAAACCACAGCGATTACCGCCACCAAACATCTCTCCCGTCTCGCCAAAAAAGGCACGATCAAGGAATATCCCTGCGGAAGAAACCGGGTATTTGTTGCAACCGGTGGAGCGAACATATGAAAATCGTAGAACGGAAAAGTAAAGGCAATGCACGGGACCCCTTAGCTACCAACACCGTGGTCCCGGCATACCTGTCCAGAGCTCGTAAAGAGGTGGACAAATGATCTCTCTTTCTTCTGGCACATCAACATTACCCAAACCTAGGATCATCCAGAATTTCAAAATCGATCAGGAAACCCTGGACCACTTAAAGGCCACAAGCCCGATGCATTACCTCGTTGCAATTGCCTGTCTCAAAGACGGCCGGTGGCGAATGGCTGAACGTTTCGAAGAGGTGCGCAATGACTGATGGCGTTGATTTGCCAGGAATAAATTCCGAACTGATGGCGGGTATCCCGCTCTACCTCATCCCAAGAGCGATCGCAGAGCAGATCAAAAAGAAGCGTGAGGCGATTGTTTACATTGAAGCGCGACCGGAGAAAGGACATTTCTTCACGATCACGATAAAGACCTCCGAGCATCGCGTGACATGGAACAAAGATGCAGAGGAGAAAGGAGAACAAAAAGATGAATAACCGCTCCTACTTCCGGATAAACAAAAGCCAGAACAAAGGGGTGACCTGTGGATGGGCCGCTCCGTGAGGCAGTTGCCCGGATAGCCAAACCCGGAAACGTCATCGAGGTCCGGGCGCTCACCGACCAGTTCACGCACAGCGGGTACTTCAATGACTTCGACGCACTCGTCCGGTTAACAGAACCGCTCGATTCAGACAACTCGGTCCACGGCATCTATGTCACCCTCAATGAAGTGAACCCGGCCCTGCTCTCGCGGAGAGCAAACCGGATCAAGATGCGGCTCGGCAAAAAGGATAGCACAACAAGCGACGCGGATATCCTGCGCCGCCGCTGGCTGCCCATCGATATCGATCCGCTGCGTCCGAGCGGGGTATCGAGCACTGATGAAGAGCACGAGCTTGCGCTTGCGAAAGCAGAGGAAGTTGCCCGGTGGATCACCGGGCTCGGCTTTCCGGACCCTATCCGGGCGGACTCCGGTAACGGAGCCCACCTGCTCTACCGCATCGACCTGCCGAACGATGAGGCGGCAACGGCGCTCGTGAAGGCGTGCCTCACGACGCTGGACACGCTCTTCTCGGATGAGCGGGTTAATGTGGATACAGCGAACTTCAACGCGGCCCGCATCTGGAAACTCTACGGGACCGTATCCCGGAAGGGTGACAACACACCCGAGCGCCCGTACCGGCGGAGCAGGATCCTCTCGGCCCCGGATGAACTGAAGATCGTGAGTCCGGAGCAGCTCCGCGAACTTACGGTCCGGCTCCCGACCGAGCAGCACGCACAGCAGCAGCCGACCGCAGCAAAGGACAAAAGCTTCGACCTGCGCCGATGGTTATCCGATCATAGGATTGGAGTGCGGTCCGAGAAACCGTACAGCGGTGGCACGCTCTTCATTCTCGACCAATGCCCGTTCTCATCAGCGCACAAGGACGGGGCTTTTGCAATCCAGTTCGGGAGCGGTGCAATCTTTGCGGGATGCAAGCATGCCTCCTGTGGAGGCGGTACTCAGCGGTGGCTGGAGTTTCGGGGGCAGTTCGAGCCGGGCCGGGTGGACAAGCGGAAACAATGGGACCAGGCACAAACAGCACAGAGAAAAGTAAAGGTGAGAATGAAGGCTGAGGCGAGCGGTAATGCAGGTCCGGCAATTCCGGAGAACCCGGAACTCCGGGCAGAGGCTGCCGAAGTGCTCGCTCGCGGAGATCCGCTCATACTCATGCTCACTGCCTTTGCGCAGGAACATATCGGGGATGAGATTCTTGCACGATGCCTGATCCTCACAATGGCATCGCAGGCAGTGAAGAACTCGGACGGGCTGCATGTCTCGGTCACCGGAGAATCCGGCAAGGGCAAGACTCACGCTTTCAAGAAGATGATGCGGCAGGTCCCGGACCGGTACAAAGTCCGGGGCACGATGAGCAACAAGGCGCTTTATTACATGACTGACCTCTCCCCCCGGACCGTGCTGATGAGCGACGACACCGATCTGTCGGATGCCATCCAGGAGATCCTGAAGTCTGCGACCTCGAACTTTGATGAACCGATTACGCACACTACGGTAACAAAAGATCTCACCCCCCGGGTCTGCTCGATTCCCGAGCGATGCGTCTGGTGGATTGCAAAGAAGGAAGGGACCGGTGATGATCAGGTGATGAACCGGATGCTGACCTGCTGGATTGATGAGACCCCGGAGCAGGACGCAAAGGTACTTGCGGCCAAGCAGAAGAAGGAGCAGCAGGACCCGGACACGATCGTCGATGAATCGCCCGAACTCGTGACCTGCCGGGCCATCTGGCAGATCATGCACGAGCAGATGATGTGGGTGATCATTCCGTTCTCGGAGCGGATCCGGTTTCACGC
>JANYBK010000170.1 GCA_025360805.1 Methanomicrobiales archaeon | reverse complement strand
TTATGACACGCGTAGTGGGAACTTTGCCATTCACCCAGTATTAGGATGCTTCCGCCGCCCCCGAAGGGACGCCCCCACGGCGGCTACTTACCCGGTTTCGTTATTGGGTTTGCGGTAATCCGTTTTCGATAAGATTGATATCATGGAACGCTTAGGTATCTTTGCTATCAATGAGATCTTAGCCGATCTTGTGACACGACCAAATTTTCACGACTTTGTCCGACTCGGAAACCCGGTAAAAAGCAGTCCATGTTCTACCGATATGCAGCCGGTACAGGACATATCCGTCCTTGAGGCAAAACTTCTCCTTATCGCCACGTTTCCCAGGATACGGATTTTCACCCAGTGCTTCCAGTTTTGCCCGGATAATTCTACGGCTCTTCTCATCAAAACCATTGATCTTTGCGACCTGCTCCTGTTCGATGAACAGCGCAAAGGTCAAGTGCGGATCTCCGATAGGGTGACAAACGTACCTTCTTCCTCAATACGCTGCATATCCAGTGCAAGCCGTGCTTTTTTGCGCTCCTCAATCATATCGGAGAGGAGATCGGTATAGGTCTGACCGGCAAGGCGCATCTCTGAAAGATCCTTCCAGACGGGTTCTGCCACCGGGATTCGCTTCACTGCGGACATGATCATAGTGTAAGCATTGCCAACATGAAAAATATGATTACTCTGGCCATTTTGGATCACAAGCGGAAGAACTCCGGTACTTCAGCCGTGTATTCCAAAACAGTAACCGGTAATAAAATAAAGCAGAACGTTATGAAATAATTTCAATCAATGTCAGGTCAAAAAGTTTCATACAGCTCTCTCACCCTATCCCCATACCCTTCCCCATGGATATCCCGGCAACCCCCAGTTAATCACCATTTATATCGACGTATAATGCCCCAATACCCAAAATAACCCCAAATTGAGGCGCATATAATGCGTTCTGATGCGCCTTATTGCGCTTTGGTGGCACTTTAGTTCCGATCCGCTACTTACTGACCCCTTGAAGATTTAAAACGAAAACTCACCCTGATCCTGAAATCGCCAAAATGAACTCCTTTTGAGGTTTTCGCCATTATAACAGTCCAGATAAAATCCAGACGTTTTAGAGGGTTTTTCAGAAATGCCCTGTTTGACAAACCGGGCATTTTACGGGGTTTTCGGGGTTTATGACCCCCTTTTTTATGACCCCCGGACCATCTGGTGAAAGGGGGGTTTTGGGGATTATCCAAGGGTGGAACGGCAGGAATTGTTACGACAGGGGTAGGCATTGATGGATGGTATGCGGGACCGGCCCGTGAATTTTTTATTTTTTTCGCGTGCCCGGTTTAAAAAAAATCCCTATTCCCGTCTCATCCGGCCATATCCGAGCAAAACAACCCCCGTAATAACCAGTGCAACTACTGGCAGAGCAGGTCCAAGCGGGACTTCACTGGCGGGCTGTTCAGACGGAAGAAATACAATCTCTGTAGTGGTGTAATCGTCCTTGACAAAACGCAGCCGGTCGATGGGGGAACTGACAACATATATTTTATAAGTGCCGGGTTTGAGATTCCCAAGAATGACGGCGGTATCCCAGGTATAGGACCATGTGCCGTTTTCCAGGTGCACCGGAGCAGTAGTAAACAATCCGCGCCCGGCCGGGATGTTGAGGTTTTCGAGTGTGACCCCGCGGTTATCAAGGTCAGGTCCGATCACAAAGAGATAAACAGCAATTGTTTTGATCCCGGTCACTTTTCCGCTGAGCGTTATCGTGTCACCAACATGAGCCTCATTTTCTGAGGCATTGAGTGTGAGTGTTACGGCTCCTGCTACCGGAATAAAAAAGCACAGCAGGACTGCGGTAAATATGAACAGGAGCTTTGCCCGGCGCATGCAGGAAGGGTGAGCTGTTGGAATGTAAAACCTTGTCTTTTTTAAAGAGTGGCGGGTTTTAAAACCGGACCACCATCACTGCCTCTTCCTCTTTTTTGAGTTCTCCTTTGAGGTGCTCGGCATCAAAATCGTAACCCTCGCCGGGAGTATATTCCTCATAGAGCTCGCACTTGTCTAACACATCGACAAATTCTTTTAAGAATATGCGGGGGATCACATCCACCCTTCCCCCGAAACGCGTTGTGATCTTCTTGATCATCGCCCGGATGAAACGGTGCGAGACCCGATCCCGGTCCGGTTCGGTGTACGCCTGCGCATAAACATCTACAACCTTAAGTGCCACCAGTTCGAGTTTTGAAGTATCAAACTTCCCCAGCATGATCTGCGGCTGGCGGGGGTTGCGGAAGGCATCGTTCTGCACTACGCTGATGCGATCATAGAGCGGCGGGACAGAACGGATTCCACGTGAACCATCATACATGGCAGGAGTGCCTGTGAAAAGGAAGAAGCAGCGTGGCATATCACCCCTGTCGAGCGCATCGATGATCCGGACGAGCGTGTGGTAGCCCTTCTCCCGCTGGTTGCGCTGGAGTCCCTGCGTGGTCTCCATCTCATCGACTGCGATTGCAATACCACGGTAACCCGCCCCGTGAATGATGGAGACAAGGCCCCTCAGGAAGACAAACGCAATGGTGTCGTCGATCTCGCCCTTGATCCCCGCCTTCTGCTTGAAGTCCCGCCCGATATTCGGTTCACCGGCAATCCAGCCCAATGCTGCCTGAGCCAGCTGGAAATCACCGGTATTGTTCGCCCGGTAGTAGGTGCGAAGCGCTGCTGCAAGTGCGGTGTTCACCTCACTGATACCACTGAGTGCAGTTTCAATCTCCCGTACTGTTGCCTCTTCGAGAAGAGCATCTGCAAGGCCTGTCCCGCTCACCGAAAGCAGCCGCTCTTCTATTGCAAAGAGCCAGTTATCGAGAATTGTTTTGATTGCGTGCTCTTCTCCGCTGGTACGGAGGTTTGCACAAATCTGCTGGTAGATCCCTTTGATCTTGTAAAGCGGGGTGGAAGATGAGATGATCACATGCGAGGTGACAAAATCCTTATTCCGAGCGATTTCGAGTGCCCGGGCAACTAAAAATGTTTTACCGCTCCCGTACTCGCCCCGGATAAACTTAAGGTCCCCGCCGCTCTGGGCTACATAATCCAGTTGCCTGCTGATCACGCCCTCTTCGACATCGAGCCCGACTGCGATCCGTTCAAGCCCGCTTGCAGGAACAGTTCCCCTGCGTAGCGCATTGATGATGTTGATGCTCTCAAGCCGGCGCTGGTCCATCCGTTCAGGTTCCGGTATATTCATAGGCTTCTCCATCCTCCCCAACTCCTTTCTTTGCGATCAGTAACAATCCCTGTGCAGCCGCTTTCTGGATTAAGCGGTTGACAATCCCTACCACCCTGCGGGTGTTTAACACCTTTCGCAGCTCCATCTCGTTTGCTGTCCTGTGCAGTCGGATGAACTCAAGGATCTTTGCCTCCTGTTCGGTAAGCCCCAGCTGGTCGGTGATCACCTGAGCCGGGGTGCTTGCCGCTGCCCGTTTTTTCGTTTGCGGCACGTTCATTATCGGGCGATCGGCAACTGACTTCTCCTTGCAGGCCCGGATCAGGGTGAGGAAATCTTCAAGGTGAATGGCCCGGGAATGGGCCGGCAATACGTCCATCCCGCTGAGGCAGTAATACTTGCAGCCCGCAAAGTCTTGCTCTTCCTGTGCATTGGTTCCGGCAATGAAAAAAGCCATCGCGAGCAGTTCAAGTCCTTCAGAATTCAAAGTCGCCCTGCGGCTTTCGAGTTTTGAGAGCAGTTGCTCCATCAGTCGTTTCAGCTGGCGCATGGTGCCGTGTCTGCTTACGATCACTGCCGCCACCCGGCTTAAGTCTGCGCTCTTTTTTACATTCGAGAGTATGTAGAGCATCACCTTTTCGCACTCGCGCCCTTCACCGTGCGCATCGAGAAACTGTGCATAGGCAAGTCCGCCTGTTAGAAAATCTGCCCGGTATGCACGGTAATACCATGACCGTGCTTCTGCGGCATTTTCTGCTTCCTCGTACCAAACGGCAGTTTCAAGCAGGCTTGCTACGTTCAAATCCTGTGAAACAATGCCAAGGAACCTGCGTGTGGCGTCTGCTGCGGGCATGCAGGTTTTAAGGTGCCTGCGGTACCTGCTGATGATTGTCCGGAGCATGTCCAGATCGTTCTTTGTTGCCAGTTCGTCCCGGATCAACTGCTCGTATGCATGAAGGGTTTCTTCTCCCGTATCCCCTGTTTTATCCTGAGACGCGAGAAGATCGCATAACATAAGACGATATACCGGCTGGCCTGAGCGTTTAACCAGTGCCCGTGCGGTACTAAGTGCTTCTTTGGTATTCCCGTGTGCCTTTAAGAGCAGCACATAGTCAAAAAGGATATCGCAATCGGTATCGGACTGGATATGATCAATGTAAGCCTCAAGTGAAGCCGGCACATCGTAGCAGGATAGGGCTGAAAGGTATTTCCTCAGCACTGCGGGATCGCGGGTCTCTTTGTAGATCCGGTTTGCAGATTCAGCAGCGGCAGGGAAATTTCCGGTCTTTAAGAGTGCATCTACATATTCATGGCCCGGCGCCATACCGCCTCCCAGTTCGGTATGCGCTGAAAGTGCATCGTGTGCCTCGCCAATCCCTGATAGTGCCTGCATCATGTGCCTGACATCTGCGGGTTTCTTTCCCATCTGCACAAGCCGTTTGAAGACGGGCAGTGCGGCCCGGTAATCCTTGTGAGCCAGGAGATATTCTGCATAACTCCGCAGTGCGTCCTGGTTGGATGGATCAAGGGAGACGGCAGTTGCGTACTCTGCAATCGCCCCTTCATCACCCCGTGCTTCAAGGACTTTTGCAAGATAACTATGTACATAAGAAGAGTCCGGCATCTTCTTTTCGAGATCCCGGAAGAATACCTCTGCGTCATCGAGTTTTCCCATGTAGTAGAGGTTTGTTGCGGCTAGTACTTCGATCGCGGAATCCTTTTCGGACTCCAACAGGAGGGTGCAGAACTGGCCGGATTCGATATACCGTCCGTCTTCAAAGAGCCGGAACGCCTCTTTCTTCTGCTCATCACGCGAAGATGGGATCATATTTTTCCTGGACCAAACCGGATGGCAAAAAGACCCATAAGCATCCGGATCATGTCCCGTTTCTGCACCCGCGAATCTCCCTTGTTCTGCCAGACAATGGGGACTTCAGCTAAAGTGTAACCTGCCCGCTGCAACCTCCAGAGCAGTTCGACATCGAACTCAAAGCCCCGGGACGTCATCAGCGGCAGCACGGTATCGATTGCCGGTTTTTTAAACACCTTTGCCCCACATTGCGTATCGTTGTATGTGAGGCCAAAAAGAAGCCTGATAAGGAGATTGAATGCCCGGCTTTCCAGTCTGCGCAGGATTCCCTGCCGCACGCGAAGGGTCGAGCCCGGCACCCAGCGCGATCCAATCGCACCATCCGATGATGAAAGGTGAGAAAAGAGCCGTTTCATCTCGCTGATGCCGGTAGAACCGTCCGCATCGAAGTATCCCACGAGCGGTGCCCGGGCGGCTTTGAGTCCTTCAATCACGCCGCCGCCTTTACCCAGCCGGTGATCATACTCAAGGCAGCTGATTAAGAGATCCTGCCGGCGGGCTGCAATCTGTCTGACACAGTCAGCTGTATGGTCTGTACCGTCACAGACTACGATAAGTTCCCCGTCAAACGCCGTTATCTCATCAAAGAGCAACTGGATCCGGTTCTCCTCATTGTATGCAGGGATGATGAGACTGCAGGGTATGCCGGGATTGGTCATTTAAGGCTGGCTCCATTTGACAAAGATGTATTGATGATTGAGAGTCACCGCGGCGTTAAGAATGCTTACCGCGAACTCTTTCATATTGTCAGGTTTTATGTACTATACTCGTGGGCAGAGAGTCCCAATAACGTTACTGGTGTTTGAGCAGGTGCTGGCCGAGCACCGTTGCCGGACGGTACTTCTCTGCCATATGGAGCGCGGTTTTTTTAAGTTCATTATGTTCGGCAAGGCAACCTTCAGGTGGCGGGGTTTTTCGAAGGATTGCTGATGTGTTCTCGGTTATCTGGATAAGTTCGGTTGCGATCACGGCATTGAGCCAGATGAGATCAGCAAGCATCTCTTTTGTTTCAGTGTTCTGCATGTTGAAATAGTTCGTCCGGTTATCATTATTAAGCAACCGGCATCGGGGCTTAAGCATATTCTTAATCTGTTTCCGGATAAAACCTCAATAGAATGTCTTATCTAGAAAATATCCGGAAGCATGGCAGGAATGCAAACCCGTTCTTTTGTATGATGGGAATCGATATCGTAAGATACGAAGCGGGAACGGCAGTGTTAAAAATGCAGGTACGGCCGGATATGCACAACGGTGTCGGCTGGCTTCAGGGAGGAATGCTCGTTGCGCTTGCTGATGAGGCGATTGCGCTTGCCCTCTACTCCCTGTTAAAGGAAAATGAAGGGATTGCAACCATCTCTGAATCCACCAGTTTTGTTAAAGGTGTACGGGAGGGTGTGATTGTTGCCGAAGCAAAAATTATCAAAAAAGGACGGCGCGTTGCATTTGCTGAAGCTGAAGTCTTTATCGATAATGGCGAAAAGATGATGCTCTCCCGCACGTCTGCCGCATTTGCGGTGACGGTAAAAGAATAAAAATTATTTTTTCTTTCCTTTGGATTTTTTCACTTCGGGTTTCATTTCAGGTTTTCTGAATTTGATATACCAGATCGCTCCGCCGGCAACGATGATTACAAGGATGACAATCACAATCATGGTTGTCTGTGAGGCAGCTGCAGCTGCCTGCTGTGCAGTTGCAAGGCCGGCTGTTGCATCCCGGTTTTCGGGATCGGATTCAAGAGCTTTGGTATACGCATCAACTGCACCCTGGTATTCTCCCATCTTTGAGAGAGTGTCACCTTTGTTGATTAGGGCAATTGTATAATTTTTCTCAAAATTTATGGCATTGTTATATGCAGCGAGTGCTTCTTTGTACTTTCCAAGATTATAGTTTGCATAGCCCTTATTGTTCCAGAGCATCTGGTCCTTTGGAAAGAGTGTCAGTCCCTGATCGATGGTCTGGATGGCATCATCGTATCTCTTGAGCTGGATCTGCGCATAGCCCTTGTTACGATACGTGTACAGCAGGGCATCGGACATTTTTATCAGGGTTGTGTTGGAGGCAAGCGCCGAATCAAAGGATTCAATCGCCCTCTCATAGTCACCCCTATCGAGAAGTACCGTTCCGGTATTGTAATAAATTGTAGCATTATCACTTTGTGTTTCTGCAAGCACCGGCGAGACAAAGCAGGCAATTAATGCGATAATTACCAGTATGTGAATAAATTGCCTGTATTTCATATCCATTAACTGAGATGTTTTCATAAATTAATTTTTACTAAGGGTTGTCACACCCGATAGTTTTGAACCCTCGTCTTTGCCGGATTCCGGTTCAGTTTATGCCTTCTGTAAAAAACCGGTATTTTATCCCGTTATCTTAAGGAAGATAACACTATTTAGGATTGTGAGCCAAATATAATGCAATCGGGGAGATTCTTTTGAAGTACATCATAATTACCGGCGGTGTGATGAGCGGGCTAGGGAAGGGTATCACCGCTGCATCAGTGGGACGGATTTTGCAGAACCGTGGCTACCGGGTCACGGCAGTCAAAATTGATCCTTACTTAAATATCGATGCAGGGACGATGAACCCGGCCCAGCACGGGGAAGTGTTCGTGCTCAAGGACGGCAGCGAAGTTGATCTCGACCTCGGCAACTACGAGCGGTTTTTAGATATCGAGCTGACCGCTTCCCACAACATCACCACCGGCAAGGTGTACCGGACGGTCATCGACAAGGAGCGTCGTGGGGATTTCCTCGGAGAGACCGTGCAGATCATTCCTCACATCACCGACCAGATCAAGACTTGTATACGTAACGCGGCTGAAGAGGAATTCCCCAACGGGACAAAAGCAGACATCTGCCTTGTGGAAGTCGGCGGTACGGTTGGCGATATCGAGAGCATGCCGTTCTTAGAAGCGGTGCGCCAGATGCATGGCGAACTTCCTGAGCACGATATTGTCCTTGTCCATGTCACCCTGATCCCGGAAGACACAATGGGGGACATGAAGACCAAGCCCACCCAGCATTCGGTAAAAGCCCTGCGGGAGCTCGGACTCCATGCGGATATTATCGTCGGCAGGAGCGAGAACCCGATTGGGGCCGGCACAAAACGCAAGATCTCTGCATTCTGTGATCTCCCCCAGAGTGCTGTCATCTCTGCTGCCACTGCGCCTGATACGTATGCAGTCCCGATGGAAATGGAAAAAGAAGGCATTGCCGATGTGCTCTCTGCCCATCTCGGTCTGGATAAAAAAGAGCCCGATACCGCATGGTACCGGCTGGTGAACAAGGAATACACCAACCGGGTGACTGTGGCAATCGTGAGCAAGTATGGCATTGAAGATGTCTATATCAGCATCAAGGAATCGCTCAAGCATGCCGGGCGTGCGCTTTCTACTGAAGTGAAGATTGCATGGCTGGATGCAGAACGCTACGAGCGGTGCCAGCTTAAGGACTACGACGGTATCCTTATTCCTGGTGGATTTGGGAAACGGGGTATTGAAGGCAAGATCGAGGCGATCAAATTTGCCCGCGAAAACAATGTGCCGTTCCTCGGGCTCTGCTTAGGATTCCAGCTGGCAACTGTTGAGTTTGCCCGCCACATGGCAGGTTTTCCGGATGCCACAAGCGAAGAGTTCGGTGAGGGCACCCATGTGATCGGACTGCTTCCCGAACAGGAAGGGGTCAATGAACTCGGCGGAACGATGCGGCTTGGGAACTATACTGCAGATATAAGGGATGGCACACTGGCATCGAAACTCTATAAGGAAAAACAGATTACCGAACGCCACCGGCACCGGTATGAAGTGAACCCTAATTATATCGGGGATCTGGAGAAGGCGGGACTCGTCTTTTCGGCAACCAACAAGAACCGGATGGAATGCCTTGAACTCCCCGGTCACCCGTTCTACTTTGCCACGCAGTTCCACCCGGAGTTCCGGTCCCGTCCCACTCACCCGTCTCCGCCGTATCTCGGGTTTGTTGAAGCGTGCAGGGCGAACAAGAGGACAATCTAGGAGAAGAAATGGTCAATACAGAGAAATTTATCGCAAAATCCATTGCAGAGATCAAAACCGCTGCGGGCAATGACAAGGTGGTTATGGCACTATCGGGAGGCGTCGACAGTTCGGTCTGTGCCGTCCTCGCTGCCCGAGCGATTGGGGACAATCTCATCCCGATCTATATCGATACCGGCCTGATGCGCAAAGGGGAGACCGAACGGATCCGGACGCTCTTTAGCGATATCCACCTCCAGATAATCGATGCCGGTGATGAGTTCCTCGCTTCGCTCAAGGGGATCACCGATCCCGAGGAAAAGCGCAAGGCGATAGGCGAGCGTTTCATCCGGGTCTTCGAGCGCGAAGCAAAGAAAGTGGGTGCAAAATGCCTGTTGCAGGGTACCATCTATCCGGACCGCATCGAAAGCGAGGGCGGGATCAAGAGCCACCATAATGTAGGCGGGATGCCGCTGCACATGGAGTTTACAAAAGTAATCGAGCCACTTCGCGACCTCTATAAGGATGAAGTGCGGGAGGTTGCCGGAGCCCTTGGTATGCCAAAGGAGATCCAGCACCGGATGCCTTTTCCCGGTCCCGGGCTTGCAGTCCGTGTACTGGGAGAGATCACCAGAGAAAAAGTTGACATTATCCGCGAGGCGAACTGGATCGTTGAAGACGAACTTGTGGAGAAGTACCGGCCATGGCAGTGTTTTGCCGCGCTGCTCGGTCTTGGCACCGGGGTCAAAGGCGACAACCGGATCCACGGGTGGATTGTTGCAATACGGGCAGTGAACTCCCGTGATGGCATGACTGCTGACCCTCTCGATATCCCGTTTGAGCATCTCGTAAGAATCGGCTCGAGAATTACTGCCGACATTCCCCGCGTGGCCAGAGTGGTATATGATATCACGGCAAAACCTCCGGCAACCATTGAATATGAATAACGTCTGAACACACTAAACGAATATAACAAAAAAAGATCTGTGATAAAAATGGAAACAACAAGCCAGTTCAAAGCTCTCGATGAACGCTACGTGATGCCTGCATTCTCGCGGGATATGGCAATAGTAAAAGGTGAAGGATCAACTGTATGGGATGCGGATGGAAAGCAGTATCTCGATTGTGTTGCAGGTATTGCTGTATGCAGTACCGGACACTGTCACCCGGCTGTAGTAAAAGCGATCTGCGACCAGGCGCACCAGCTGATCCACTGTTCCAATCTCTATTACGTACCTCACCAGGGGGATCTCGCAAAGAAACTCGTAGAGATTACCGGTATGCACAAAGCCTTCTTCTCAAACTCGGGAGCAGAGGCAACAGACGGAGCACTCAAACTGGCCCGGGTCCGGACCGGTAAGAAAAAATTTGTCGCATTTACCCACGGGTTCCACAGCCGTACCGTAGGTTCACTCGCAGTCACCCACAAACCTGCAATCCGTGAACCGTTTGAACCTCTCGGCATGGTCAAGAGTTTTGTCGAATATGGCGATCTCGACGGGCTGAAAAAAGTCGTGGACAATGATACTGCTGGTGTCATCTTTGAACCTATCCAGGGAGAAGCAGGGGTCATCATCCCCCCCGACAGTTTCATTGAAGGTATCAGAGAAATCTGCGATGATACCGGTGCTCTCATGATCGCTGACGAAGTCCAGACCGGTATGGGACGTACCGGCAAATGGCTTGCCATGCAGCACACAAAAGTGATGCCCGATATCGTCACCCTTGCAAAAGGCATTGCCAGCGGGTTTCCCATGGGTGCACTCGTTGCCCGGGAAGATCTCGAATTCAAAAAGAGTGAGCACGGGAGCACATTTGCCGGTGGTCCGCTTGCCTGTGCAGCTGCCCTTGCCACTATCGGTGTGATCGAGAAGCACCTTCCGGATGTTGCCCGGAAAGGCGAGCGGTTTAAAAAGGGTCTTAACCCGTTGAATCCTCGTGTCCGTGGGTTGATGATCGGTATGACCATTGGGGACAAATGCCCGGATGTCCAGAAGAGATGCGCAGAAAAGGGAGTGCTCGTGAATTGCGCAGCGGACGGCAACCTCCGTCTGGTCCCGCCACTTGTTATTACGGATGCAGAGATCGACCGTGTGGTCGGAGTGATCAATGGAGCGCTTGGTTAGGTCCTGCTATAAAAAAAAGAGCGGCTATGTCTTTGCCAAAAAAGCGGAGGATATCGCCCGCGAGTACGGTATCAGTAAGATAGCCCGGCTTGCCAGCAATGAAAACCCAGAGCCCCTCTCTCCCGCTGCATTAGCCGCAGCTGAAGAGGTACTGCGGACTGTGAACCGGTATCCGGATGAACGGGTCAATATCCTGATGAATGCGTTGCGGGCATATTATGGCGATTATCACTTTGTCACGGGCGTTGGGATGGATGGCGTTATTGAGACTATCATCCGCACGCTTGTAGAGCCCGGTGAGACGGTGGCCATCTCCACTCCCACGTTCTCTTTCTATGCACTCGCGGCAATGGGCCAGGGTGCTGAAGTAATTACTGTACCGCGGGAAGCGGATTTTTCAGTTGATTGCAAAAAACTGATTGAGAAGGCCAAAGAGGCAAAGATTACGGTAGTATGCTCTCCAAATAACCCTACCGGGAATGCCACAACGGCTGATGATGTTTCAGAGATCCTTGAGGGAATTGAAGGGCTCCTCTTCTTAGACAATGCTTATGTCGAGTTCTCGGACTGCGACTATCTTTCCCTCATGAAGAAACATGAGAACCTTGTTCTGGGACGGACTTTTTCCAAAGTTTATTCCCTTGCCGGTTTGCGGATCGGGTATGCCTTTACCCCGCGATGGCTTCCACCGTGGTACAACAGGGCCGGTACGCCGTTTACGGTGAATTCAGTATCAGCAGCAGCAGCTGCCGCTGCATTACCGGACAAGGAGCGTGCAGTGCGGTATATTGCACAGGTGAAGCGATGGCGCACACGGTATGCCGATGAAGTGAAGTTTCCTGTACTTCCTTCGGATGCGAACTTTGTCATGATCGATGTCGCCCCGCACAAAGGCGATGCCGTTGTTGAAAGTCTTGCCCGGAATGGTGTTGTAGTCCGCTCGTGCAGGAGTTTTGCCGGACTCTCCGACCATTATATCCGGGTGAGCGTTGGCGAGGACTGGGAGAATGAGTTGTTTGTTGAGGAGATAAACAAACTATGATGTGCGGTATCACGGGTACACCCGGCACCGGCAAATCGCTCATAAGTGATGAGCTTAGTCGCCGGGGGCATACGGTTGTCCACCTTACCGATACCATACGCCCCTATATTACGGGGGACGATGAGCAGCGTGACACCGAGATCTTCGACGATGAGCGCTGGGCTGCCGAATTTGTGCCGGTTGACGGGTTTGTGGAAGGACACTTTGCCCATCTGTTACCCTGCGATCGGATGGTGGTGCTTCGCTGTCGTCCGGATGAACTGAAAAAACGACTGGAACAGCGCAAATATTCTCCCGGCAAGATCTTAGAGAATGTGGATGCAGAAGCGCTTGACGATTGCCTGATCGGGACTGTTGACCTGCACGATGCCGGCAACATTTTCGAACTCGACACAACAGGTCATGACCCGGTGTATTGTGCTGACCAGATCGAAGGGTTTGTTGCAGGGAAGATCCCGGCGCAGTTCGGAACACTTGACTGGTCCGGCTTTTTAGAGGTGCACTAAATGACGCTCGACCAGTACCGCTCGCATGTGAAAGTGTATTTCGATCCGCTTGTGGCAATTGCTATCCGGTGCCACCTGACCCCGAACTTCTTTACGATCGCTGCCCTCGTAGCATCAGCAGCAGCCGGGATCTTATTTTACCTGCGGCTCGAACTCTTAGCGATTCTTGCAGTTGCCCTCAACGCGTTTTGCGACTCAATGGATGGTGCTGTTGCCCGCGAGATGAAGTGCCAGAGCAAACGCGGCGATTTTCTGGACCATGCAGTGGACCGGTACGCCGATATCTTCATCATCACAGGTATATTTGCAAGCGGTATGGTGCCGTGGCAGATCGGAGTACTGGCACTCACCGGTGTGCTGATGTCGTCTTATCTCGGCACGCAGGCACAGGCAGTGGGTGTTGGGCGCTATTATGGCGGGCTTTTAGGGAGAGCAGACCGGCTTGTGCTGATCATGCTTGTCGGTATCATTGATCTCATCGCCCCCATGACGTTCTACTGGCTCGGCTGGTTTGGCTGGCTGCTGTTGCTCTTTGGTATCTTCGGGCACATTACAGCGTTCCAGCGATTCGCGTACGTCTGGGCGAAAGTGGAGTGAGATCTTTTCTCTCTCAGCTAATCGCCTTTTTAATGGGTCCTGCTGGAATTGAGTGGATTATAAAAAGGGTGGCTGATGCCCCATACAACCGAATAGGATGAACGCCGCCGCCCCCGAAGGGACGCCCCCGCGGCGGTTTTAATGACTAAACTGTTGAAACTTTCTTACTCACATGGATCATTGAAGAACTCTTCTCCCTACCTTTTTATGGTGTAGCTCCCTGAGGTTTTGTATGATTTCTGTTGCAAACCTTTCTGATCAGTGACATTCACTTTTCAGTCTCCATCTGGTTTATTATAATTACAGCCGATTTTTAGTATGGACAAAAAAACAATAATGCTCATTTTCCTTTGCATTGCTGCAGTCTTTCTTGCAGGCTGCATGTCACAAACCGCTCCGCCTGTTGCGCCAGTGACAACTGCTGCTCCTCTCGCAACCGTAATAGCTGTTCCCATCGATGCACAGTCTTGCACAACCATTGCGGACTGTGTGCCGGCCCAGTGCTGTCACCCTGCCAGCTGTGTCAATAAGGCTTCAAAACCCGTTTGCACCGATATCATGTGCACCATGAGCTGTGAGGGTTCACTTGAATGCGGTGCCGGCAGCTGCGGGTGCACGAATGGGCGATGCTCGGTAATCCAGGCACAGCCCACCACATTATCGCTTGTAACAAAAACTTCAGTAACGCTGACTGCAAGCCCCCAGCGGTACTCACCCATGATGTCATCAACACCCGGGGTTGGGATTAGTGTTGATGCCAATGGTTTTGATGCAGCCAGATCCCTGTTCGAATGGAAAGCTACGCACGGCAATTTCTTATTCTGGGCCCCGGTGAATTACACGGTCAATGAGGTTGGAAACCCGGTCACCAATCATGGCGAGAAACTCTACTGGTCGTTTACAAAAAAACCCGCATCAACCCTTGAGCCGGTAGTAATTACGGTCACTGCAACCGATGCTGCCACTGGCCGGATGATGGGAAGCTCAAATGTGGTCCTGGTCTGGGATGGGGACAACGCGGTTATGTTAAAGGATACAAAGTAGGAAATTTAGTGTCTGTACCATAACGCATACGGGAGTTTTCCCCCTACTAATACATCAGATCCCTTTTTTTCTTTCGACAGATGATCGCCCCAATCCCGGACGGGTCGCCTCATCGACGATTAAAGTTACCTTTGTTCATCGGGTATTGTTATGATCTTTTTTATCCACATGTTTTCATGAAGTGGCTCATTTTATTCCTTGGGCTTTTTTTCACTTCAACGAAACTTGGATCATGGGCCTGAGAACCGCGTGAGCGTATAGCGGGTCAGATTTTTTCCGGTGATAGCACGGGTGGATGCGTCGATCCTGACAAAGAAAATTTCTTCGTTGCCGGAATCAACAAAGACCGGTTTGTCAGACGGTATAATATGCAGGTGACAGAGGGTTTTTCCGGATACTTCCGGAAATGAGATGTGGATAAATCTGCTTGCGGTATCATAGACTTCAGGAAGGTATTTCCGTATTACCGCATCCACAAGCATCCTCCGGTATCCGTCAGGGTTTCGGTCCATTTCAATCAGTTTGGGATAATCGTTCTCTATCCCGACAACCGTTATGGCGTTTTGGATACGGTCTTCCCGTATCCCGATAACAATATCCCCGCCATCAGAATTCAGGAACCCGGCGATCGAGCGGGCTATGATGAACTTCGAGGCATTGGTCCGGTATTTCCTGACTTCAGCAGATTCGCTATTATTGATCTGCTCCTTCGTGAGATCGGCACTCCAGAGGCACTGGAGCTTGAACTCCACATGGTCATTCTCCCCGGTTCTGATCATTGCCTGTATCGCATGGGGTTCTTCTTCTGGTTCCGAATATAATGAGAGTTTCTTTGAACTGAGCACAAACCCGGAGCCTGCTGCAACAACTAAAAAGAGTAGCGCCTGAAATATGATCCCCCCGATAATCATAGGATTTAAAGTGACAACCGATAGGGCAATGATCAGGTAAGAAACAGCACAGATGCTCGCGACATACATACCCCGGTCCGGGAAAAAGTAGGTGGCATAGAGAATGGGAAAATAGAAGAGCTGGGGGACAATGGTGCCATACCCGGCAGCCATTGAGATATAGGTAATACAGATAATTGTGATGGTAAACGAGGCGATTATTACAAACCTGACCATGTCTTTATGAGGCAGCCGGAACGGTGAAAACCCGTTGTATCCCGGCAGGTTGGAGGACGGGGTCATGTATGATGATGCCTTAGTTCGGGTTGGTTATAAAGGATTGCCGGCACGAAGAAATGCAGGAATGTCAGGGCTGACCAGTTCTCATTTTTTTAAAAAAAGTCTTACCGGTCACTTGAGATCCGCGATATACCGGAGGGCTTCGATCGCATCGTTTCGTTTCTGGTCGCAGGCATTGGTATCAACCCATGCGAGGAACCGCTCGCGGGTTTTAAGATCAACAGCATCAACGGAGCCAGACACCATCGCCCGGTAGGTACGTTTTGGGTAGAACAGGGAGCGGGCGGAAGTGAGCAGTGCGTCATGTACCGCAGTGTCGATGATTCCTGCCTCACACGCCCGCTTTAGGGTAAACCGGATATTGATCAATGGTTCAGAGAGCGACATGCCCGAGACCGGATCGAATACAAGTGCCACTTCATCGTCCGACTCCAGTTCTCCGCTCTTATACATCCGGTAGATCTCACCGATGCCAACCATTCCGAGTGTGTCCATCTCTGCTGCCCGGAGTGCACCCATGCTCGAAGAACCAACCACCCGGATGCCACCTTTTAACGCTGCAAGGATCTCGCGGTGGGCAACTGCTGATTCCTGGTGAAAGACGCCATCGATCAGGCCAATGATTTCCGCACCCTCGCGGGCCGCAGTGATGAGGTCTCCTCGTTTTGCAGGATGCCTGTATTCGGCAGGGAGAATTAGTTCTGCCGATTTTACATCAAGGCTTGGCCCTAGAAAAACGATGATCTTTGGCATGTTTCACCCGCTCGCCCCGCCGTTCGGGGTCCATTGCAAAGACTTCAAGGCCTGGTACGATCACCCGCACGACCGGGATCCCTATCTCTTCTCGTGTCAGGTCTGTAACAATGACCCGGTCAAGACCCTTCTTTTCCAGTGCTGCGATGATATTATTGATATCCGTTAAAAAATCGTCCGTGTCTGATGAGGGAATATTTGTGTAATCAAGAGTTCCGTTATCCTTGTACCAGTACCCGTTGATCCGTTTCGCCCGCTCGTAACCCATCTTCTTGCGGAGATCGGCAATTGTTGTGTCTTCCCGTGCCCCGTGGATCTGGGTAAGCCGGCTCTGGGCTACTTCGGTGAGTGCCCGCATGACGGCGATTCTTGCGCTTGTATGGGTGCCGATTCCGATAGTGAGGAGGCTGGGGTCTTTTAAGAGCACATCATCTGCAACTGCGGCAATAGTCGGAATGCCGATATCACTTGTTATGTCTCTTATCGTTACTTCGACTTGTGCATCGGCAAATTTCTTCTGCATATCCTGAATCACCGGATCATCGATGCCCACAACTGCGGGGCCAGTGTTCCGTGTCGATTCTACGAGCGACCAGGCATCCCGCTCTATGACTTCAGAAAGGGCATGAAAGACTGCCTCTTCTATGGTGTTTCCCGAAGCAAGCCCGTTGGTGTTGGTGCGAAAGACTCCCCTGTGCCGTGGAGGGACTGGGTGAAATATCGCAAAAGCCGGGACCCACAGAGTTTCGTTATTGACAATATCATAACCCGGGTACCAGGACATAAACCGATCCGTTGCTGCACCTTCCGGCAGGATCAGGTCATTTGGATCGATGACGGGTTCGCGACCTTCTAGTTCCTGGTACAGTGCGGTCCTGATCTCCCGGTCGTGTGCTTCAGCTGAATACCGTTCGATGCCCTCCATGATTGCTGAGATTCGTGACTCTTCAACGGTTGCTCCCTTCCCGTTGTATACGGTGATTGCACCGTCTTGTGCCGTCGGGCGGATGCAGGAGAAGACTGGAATTCCGATCCGGTCAAGGTTCGTGATGTCCGCGACACGGGTGATGCCGGCTGCGGGAACTTTGGGTTCTATGCGGGCGAGAGTTTCAAAAAGCGGGGAGGCCCGCTGTGTCTCGTGGTTGTAGGTCTTTTTGCAGGAGTGGAGCTGCATGGGTATATCTCTTAAGTAGTAGGTGGGCACTTTTCGGGTTTATACATGCCCATAAGTGATTATCTGTAAAAAGGAACAGGTGAATCCGAATGAATCCGGGTGTGACTTTAACTGTCAGCGGGAAGGGTTGCGGCAAATTCCTGCACCCTGACTGAAGCTCCGCCCCGGAGCGGTACCCCGTGGCCCGGAAGCATGAGATCAAAATCGAGAGAAGCTAACTTTCTGATCGACTCTCGCGAATCGTTCAGGTTCATGGTAAACAGAGCCGGGCCTTCAGTGAGGGTGCTCCCGTCATACCGGAGAATGTCTCCGGAAAAGAGCGTCTTTGTCCGGTCATCATACAGCCCTATGCTCCCGGGAGTATGGCCGGGAATCGCGACACACTGAAGATCCCCAATCCGGTCCCCGTCATTTAACAGGATATCTAATGGGAAGAGGCCGGGGTTCATTATCGCACCAGCGATCCGCAGCAGAAAGCCCCGGAAACCCGGATATACCGGGAGGGTGATCTGTCCGGATACATACCCTGCATCAGCATTCCCGATCGCAACCTTTGCACCGGGAGCGGCATTTTTCAGGGTTGCAACGCCACCGATATGGTCTATATGAAAATGGGTGATGACGATGGTCTTTATCTCTGTCGGTTCCCGGTACAGTGTATTCCGGATATAAGAGAGGATCTTCTTTCCGCTGCCGGCTGGCAGACCTGTGTCGATCACAGTGAGGCCATCGCTGACGATGATGTAACAATTACCATTAACCCCGTCCACCTGGTGGATGCCTGTTATGATCTCCATACTATCGTTCAAGTAGGCATTGGGTAGTTCAAGGGGATGAGTGTTGCTTTCATTTCTGTTCCTTCATGCCCTGTTTTTTAAGATCCCCGGAAAAAATGACCATCATATTCGCATTCCAGCAGGGTTTTCGGGGTCCAATGGGCTAAATCCAGTGGCAAAAATAGGAGCGATATAAGGGCCTTTGGCGGGCTTTGGGAGAGGGGCATTCCAGCCGTGTTTTGGCAAACGGGGCGATAATTAACCGTATTCTTTACACGCACCAAAACGGACGGTTTTACGGGGTTTTCCGGATAGGAGTATGTTAAACGGAGCCCCAATTGGGCGTATTCTCTCTCATGTCTATCAGCCAGTGATACCAGTAAATCCATACCCCTAAAAAAAATCCAGAATCACTCCTGATCAGAATCATTAAAACTGCACACCTCCTTTCATCAATTACAGTCATTGCCGATGGAATGAAAACGGATTGATGGATAAAATCTGCGAAGATGTGTCATACGTCAGCAGGTTTTCACCCCTGTGATAACGAGCGCACAAAGAAAAATTACGTGTCCCTAGTGTGTCAGACGATGAAAAAAACCAGAACGACGCCCCCTCTCTTTCAAAAAGCCTGGACAAGACGGGACAGGAAGAACTCATAATGGCAGGTACACTCCGGGTCCTCTACGCAGATGACGAAGCCGCCCTGCTCGAGATTGGCAAGCTGTTTTTAGAAAAATACGGAGATTTCGCTGTAACGACCGCACTGAGTGCACCCGAAGGGATCCATTTACTGGAACAGGAAAAATTCGATGCAATCATATCCGATTACCAGATGCCCGGCATGGACGGCATCCAGTTTCTGGTAAAAGTGCGGGCAGTCTTTGGACCGATTCCATTCATCCTGTTCACCGGCAAGGGCAGGGAAGAGGTGGTCATCGAGGCTATCAACAGCGGAGTTGATTTCTATCTCCAGAAAGGTGGTGAACCGGGTGCACAGTTTGCAGAACTCACCCATAAAATCCAGATTGCCGTCGAACATCACCGTGCAGCTGAAAAAATTGAAGCACTCAACAGGTTGTATTCGGTACTTTCTGAAACCAATAAAGCGATTGTCCGTATCCAGACAAAGAGCGATTTCTTTTCCGAGATCTGCCGGATCCTTGTGGGGACCGGGGGATTTTCCATGGCTTGGATCGGTCTTGCAGATCCGGAACAGAAAGTTATCAGGCCCGTTGCCTCTTCCGGGTATACCAGTGGGTACCTTGACACCATCAATATCTCAACAGAAGATGTCCCCAATGGCCGCGGACCAACCGGTACGGCATACCGTGAAGGGAAGTATAATTTCTCCAATGATATTGCAGGCGATCCTCAGATGGAGCCCTGGCGGGAGAATGCGCTGAAACGCGGTTATCGCTCTAATGCGGCATTCCCGTTTTCCCTTGGAACAAAAAACGCCGGTGTTTTATCTCTTTATGCCCCGGTTTGCGGCTTTTTTAATGAGCAGATCCTCGATCTTTTAGAAGAGTTAGCCATTGATATCGCGTTTGCCCTCCAGACAATCGACGATAAGAAGGATCAGAAGCGGGCAGAAGGGTCACTCCACGAGAGCGAGACCCGTTTCAGGGCACTCGTTGAGAACGCTTCTGATATTATCCGTATTCTTGACCGGGAGGGACGGATCGTCTATGACACGGCAGCATCAGAACGACTGCTCGGCTATCCCCCTGGATACACCATCGGCAGGAGTCCGATGGAGTTTATCCATCCCGATGATCTTGGGATGGTGAAGCAGGAACTATCAAAAGTCTATACCAGCACCAACACCGGTATCCTGACAAAATTCCGGCTCAGAAAAGCGGATGGATCGTATAGCTGGGTGGAATCCAGCGGGAAAAATCTCATCGGAGTTCCCGGTATTGACGGAGTCGTTATTACCACACGGTTCATTGATGACCGGAAAAAGGCTGAAGATGAACTGCTTAAAAATGCAGAAGAACTCCATGCAGCCTTTGAAGAGATTACTGCAACCGAAGAGGAACTCCGTGCCAATTTAGATGAACTGACCCGGCAGGATCGGATGCTACGGGAGAGTGAGGAGAAGTTCAAGACGCTGTTTGAGAGTGCAGGCGATGCTATCTTCATTATGGATCAGAACGTCTTTTTGGACTGCAATAAAAAGACCGAAGAAATTTTCCGCTGTAAACGAGACGAGATCATCGGGCATTCCCCCGGAGATTTTTCCACGGAACTCCAGCCTGACGGCCAGCATTCAGCAGAAAAAATGCAAGAGAAAATCAATGCTGCCCTATCAGGAGATGCACAATTTTTCGAATGGGTTCACATCCATTATGATGGCACTCCTTTCAATGCAGAAGTGAGCCTGAACCGGGTTATGATTAGGGAAACCCGCTACCTTCAGGCAATCGTCAGGGACATCACCGAGCGCAAACGGGTGGAATACGCGCTGCGGGAATCTGAATCTAAAATGAAGGACATCATCAGTTTCCTGCCCGATGCAACCTTTGTCATTGATAAAAATGGCGTGGTTATTGCATGGAACCGCGCAATGGAGGAGATGACCGGCGAGCCTGCAGAAAAGATGATCGGGAAAGGAAATTATGAATATTCCCTCCCGTTCTACAACGAACGGCGTCCGATCACAATCGACCTCGTCCTTCACGATGATCCGGCAGTTGTAGCAAAATATCCGGTCATGAAAAAGGAAGGCAAATCCCTGTTCTCCGAGATATTTATCCCTCACCTCAATAATGGCAGGGGTGCACATCTCTGGTTTACGGCATCCCCGCTCTTTGACGCAGACGGGAATCTTACCGGGGCAATCGAATCCATCCGTGAAATCACCGAGCGTAAGGAGGCGCAAGATGCATTACAGCACCAGACTGAATTCCAGAAAAGTATCATTACCAATGCACGGGTATGGATGAGCGTTCTTGACCCGAAAGGTAATATTCTCCTGTGGAATACTGCGGCAGAGGAGATTAGCGGTTACCGGTCTGAAGAGGTTATCGGCAGGAACGAAATCTGGAAGATGCTTTACCCGGATAAAGAGTACCGGAAGCAGATCACAGATACCATCACACGCATTATCCGGGAAAAGAAGTATCTCGAAAACTTCGAGACTACGATCCGCTCAAAACAGGGAAATGAAAAGGTAATTTCCTGGAACACAAAGGGAATCCCATACATAGATGGGAGAATCTCTGACTATATCGTTATCGGTGTGGACGTAACTGACCGGCAGCTGGCAGAAGAAGCGCTGCGGGGAGCAAATAAAAAACTCACCTTACTCTCCTCCATCACCCGGCACGATATCAACAACCAGTTATTGTTGCTGAATGTGTTTCTTGGGTATCTACACAGAAAAGTTACGGATCCTGCTCTTGAGGAAGATTTTGCAAAGATCACGCTTGCAAGTTCCAAAATCTCATCCCTAATCCAGTTCACCGCGGAATATGAGCAGATCAGCTTTAAAGCTCCCGTCTGGCAGAATTGCCACGCACTTGTCGCCACTGCGGCAAAGCAAGCCCCGCTTGGAAAGGTCACGGTAAAAAACGATCTCCCTGCCGAAACAGAAGTGTTTGCTGACCCGCTGATTGTCAAGGTCTTTTACAATCTCATGGACAACGCGGTTCGGCACGGCGGCAAGATCACAACCATCCGGTTCTTTATTGAGGAATGCGATGGTGTTCATGTCGTGGTGTGTGAAGATGATGGCGATGGTGTTATTACTGAGGATAAGGAGCGGATCTTTAAGCGGGGATTTGGGAAGAACACCGGTCTTGGCCTCGCACTTTCTCGGGATATCCTTGATATCACGGGCATCACAATCAGTGAAACCGGAGAGCCGGGCAAAGGGGCACGGTTCGAGATGGTGGTACCGAAAGGCTCGTGGCGTATTACTGGAGATGGTGCCTGATGGCAGCAGCAATCCGTGTCCTTTACGTTGATGACGAACGCAGTCACCTCAGTCTTACCAAGTTGTACCTTGAGAAATCCGGCGATTTCGAAGTAGCGACAGCACTGAGCGCACAGGAAGCAATCCAGTTGCTTAAAAAGGAGAATTTCGATGCCATCATTTCCGATTACCTGATGCCTCCCGGCATGGACGGTATCCAGTTCTTAATTGAGGTGCGGACACACTTTGGCCTGATTCCGTTCATCTTTTTTACCGGCAGGGGCAAAGAAGAAGTCGTCATCCAGGTACTCAACGCCGGTGCAGACTTCTATCTCCAGAAAGGCGGTGAACCGGGTGCAATGTTTGCCGATCTGTCGCATAATATCCGGACCGCTGTATTGCGGAAGAGGGCTGTTGATGCGCTGCGGGAGAGCGAAGAGCGTTACCGTAATGTTGTCGAAGACCAGACTGACTTCATCTCCCGTTTCCTTCCGGGCGGCACTCACCTCTTTGTCAATGATGCATATTGCCGGTATTTCAACAAGAAAAGAGAAGAAATCATCGGTCACAAGTACATACCGCGACTTCATCCGGACGACCGGAAAATGGTTGCACAGCAAATTGCCTCATTAACCCCGGAACACCCGGTGGTAAATATTGACCAGCGGATCATTATGCCAGATGACAGTATTCACTGGCAGCAATGGACTGACCGGGCAATCTTTGATCCGAATGGCAGGGTCATTGAATACCAGTCCGTAGGTCGGGACATAACGGAACAAAAAGAGATCGAAAATGAGATGGTGTACCACGAGCATGAACTCATTCAATTTTCAAATTCGCTCGATATTGCCACAAAGAAACTTAACGTACTCTACGGCATCACCCGTCACGATATCAACAACCAGCTGACCGTGATTTTGGGGTACCTCGAAATGCTGGAATGTAAAGTACAAGACCCAAGTCTCGATGAGTATTTTAAGACGCTTGCAAACGCTGCACAAAATATCACATCCATGATCCAGTTCACCAGAGAATACGAAGAGATTGGCATCAATCCTCCGGTCTGGCAGGATTGCCGCACACTCATAGATGATGCAGCAAAGCAAGTCCCGCTCGGGCAGGTCATGGTGAAGAACGATATCCCCGATGGTATGGCAATTTACGCAGAGCCGCTGATAGTCAAGGTCTGTTACAACCTGATGGATAATGCGGTTCGGTATGGCGGGAAGATCTCAACCATCCGGTTCTCTGAAGAGGAAAGTGAGGGGGATCTTATCATCGTATGCGAAGACGATGGTCATGGTGTCGTTGCTGAGGATAAAGATCGAATCTTCGAGCGGGGATTTGGGAAGAATACCGGGCCGGGTCTGGCACTTTCGCGGGATATCCTCTCCATAACTGGTATCACCATAACTGAGACCGGTGAGCCGGGCAAGGGGGCACGATTCGAGATGACGGTTCCCAAAGGGGCGTGGCGAATAAAGGTAAACGATACATGATTGCCGATATACCCGTCACACGGGATGATAACGGACTAATCGATACTTGTTGAGGTATGATGATATGAAACAGGATATCCGATGGTGGCACGTTATCGCACTGCTCATCCTTATTTCAGGGATTATCCTTACAATCTGGTCAGCACAGCAGCAGGACCAGTCCATGCGCAACGATCTGCTCATAAAAACCAACATTGCATCAACCGGGATCACTTCAGAACATTTTGAAGCATTGAGTGGATCTGCTGCCGATATCACATTACCGGATTACCAGAAATTAAAAGAACAACTCAAAAAAATACGAGCAGCCGATCCTGATATCCGGTTTGCCTACCTGGTGGGGCAGAGACCGGATGGAACTATCATCTTTTATGCAGATTCGGAACTTCCGGAATCAGCAGACTATTCTCCTCCTGGGCAGGTATATTCAGAAGCACCGGCTGTTCTTAAGTCAATGTTCAAAACAGGGAATATGGCAAACGAGGGACCGTATACGGATCGCTGGGGAACATGGGTAAGCGGATTTATCCCCGTCACCGATCCCGTAACCGGTAAGGTTATAGCGATCTTTTGCATGGATGTCGATGCCAAAGACTGGAACTTTGTTATCGTACAAGCCTGTTTGACAATGATTTCTGCTTCACTTCTTATCCTTGTCCTTGTAATTGCATTTGGGTTAACCCAGCAGCGAAGTCTCAGGGAGCAGCGCCGCATCGAATCATCAGAGGAGAAATTTTCCCGGGCATTCCATGCAAATCCCGCACTCATGGCCGTATCCACAATAGAAGAAGGCAGATTTATTGACGTGAACACGAGTTTCATTGCGGCATTAGGCTATTCCCGTGATGAGGTGATTGGGAGGACTGCTGCGGATCTGAATCTGTATTATGACCCGGCAAAGCGCGATGTCATCATCAGCCAGCTCAAAGAAACGGGACAAGTGTATAATGTCGATGTGAAAGTAATCAAAAAGGATCATGATATACTGGACGTATCATTCTCCGCAATTACGATTGATATAGATGGTCTTTCATGTCTTCTTACGGTTATTCATGACATCACTGAGCGCAAAGTGGCAGAGGAACGACTTCAGGCCGAACACGAACTGGTAGTTGCTCTGGCATCCAAGGCTTTACTCAAGGATGTGCTGCCGCTCTGCCTTGCAACCGCTGTCCGCTTGTCCGGCATGGACTCGGGGGGAATCTACCTTGTCAGCGAAACAACCGGTGACATTGAATTAACCTTTTCTTCCGGATTATCCGATGAATTTGTTAAAGAGACCTCCCATATCAGGGCAGATTCGGATACGGCCCGTCTTGTTCTTACTGGCAGGCCCATCTATTCCCAGCATTTGATGCTTGGTGTTCCTTTAACCGGTGCAAGAGCTCAGGAGAAACTCCGTGCTATTGCAGTAATCCCCATTCTTTCAAAAGAACGGGTTATTGGGTGTTTCAATATTGCATCCCATACTCGTGACACAGTGCCGGAAGAAAGCCGGATGATCCTCGAGTCAATTGCCGCCCTGATAGGAAACGGAATCGCCCGGTTCATGGCAGAAGAGACCACCCGGACCAGTGAAGAGCGTTACCGGGCGCTCTTTGAAGGCGCAGCTGAGGGGATTTTAGTTGCTGACATATCGACTGAAAAATTCCTGTATGCCAATACTGCCATCTGCAGGATGCTTCAGTATTCCAAAGAAGAGCTTACTGCAATGGGAGTAAAAGACATACACCCGGTAAAAGATATTGATTTTGTCCGTAAAGAGTTTCAGGCTCTTGCAACCGGTGAAAAAAAGGTGGCAACGGACATCCCATGCGTAAAAAAAGACAAAACGGTCCTGTACGCAGAGATTGTTACTTCCTCTCTTGTGATCGACAACCGGTTATGTAATGTCGGTTTTTTTACAGATATCACCGGGCGCAGGCTCACCGAAGATACTCTGCAGCGTGTGAACCAGAAACTCAATATCATCTCCCAGCTGACGCGAAGTGACATTACCAACCAGGTTTTTGTCCTGAGCAGCTACCTTGAGATGACAAAAAATCAACTGGTCGGGCAGGATCGAATCATTGAAACTTTACAAGTGACTGTTTACAATGACACCAGAGCTGCTGATGGGATAAATGGTTCTCCATTAAATGCATATTTAATCGATGCAAGGACTGGTCGATCATTCTTTCGTACTGTTGAGATATATCCCCTGATGCGACAGAACCAATCAGCC
>JANYBK010000073.1 GCA_025360805.1 Methanomicrobiales archaeon | reverse complement strand
CCTCACCTCTTCGAGGTAAGGCAGTGAAGATGATTAGTCCGCCTTCAGCGGCAGGAGTTCATTGGGCCAATGATTTCTTGCTATTGCTTATGGATAGGAAAAAATTCAAAAAAATCCCATCCTAAAATTGGAGAAGAGCCAGTTTTATATTCACCTCATTCAATGCAAATTCCGTGCGTTTGCGGTCGGTGATGTCTCTTCCCACAGATTGGTACTCAGTCACTACACCCTTTTCATTAAAGATAGCCCGATCTGACCATTGTTGCCAGCGGACTTCTCCAGAAGGCATAATGATCCGGTGTTCAATAGTATGCACCGGATTGTCCAGACGGAATGATGTAAAATGGTCCTTTAAGAGAGAACGGTCTTCCTGTGGAACATCCGGGGTAAAAAAATGGTTGATAATATCTTCGCGGTTTTTCCCGAAATAGCGACAGTATGCGTCGTTAACAAAGAGATGGGTACCATCCGGAGTAAACCGGCAGATAAATTCTGTCTGATCCTCCACAACGTTCCGGTATCGCTCTTCACTGAGCCTGAGCTCCTGTTCACTTTTGCTAAGGTCTTCAAAGTTTGACCGCAATTCTTCTTCAATTGCTGTCAGTTGTTCGTAAGCGGCATTCCGTTCCTTCTGGCTCTTGGCGAGCTCATCATAATTCTGGCGTAGTTCTTCTTCGGTTGCTGTCAGTTGTTCATAGGCAGCATGGAGCTCCTCATTTGTATTCCTCAGTTTTTCTTCGGCCAGGATTTTGCTCGTTGTATCCCTTCCTACAGACTGATATTCAACAATACGGCCATTCTGGTCAAAGATTGCCCGATCGCTCCAACGTTGCCACCGCTCTTCCCCAGATGGCATGATGATCCGGTGTTCGATAATACTAACCGGGTTTTCTGGAGAGAACGCTGAGAGATGCTGTTTCATCTGGGACAGATCCTCTTTGGGGATAACTACCGTGTGTCGTTGTCCTATGCAGGTGTTCTTGTTCAGACCGAAATAGCGGCAATAGGCATCATTTACAAACGTGAGCCTGCCATCCGGAGTAAACCGACAGATGAATTCTGTCTGGTCCTCCACCACGTTCCGGTACCGTTCCTGAATAAGCCTAAGCTCCTGCTCACCTCGACTGAGCTCTTCATAATTCTGGCGGAGTTCTTCTTCGGTTGCTGTCAGCTGCTCATAGGCAGCATGGAGCTCCTCATTCGTGCGCCTTAGTTTCTCTTCAGCGAGTACCTTGTCCGTTGTATCCCTTCCCACAGATTGGTATTCAACAACGCGGCCATTCTGATCAAAGATTGCCCGATCGCTCCAGCGCTGCCACCGCTCTTGCCCGGATGGCATAATGATTCGGTGTTCGATTATGCTAACCGGATTTACAGGAGAAAACGCTGAGAGATACTGTTTCATCTGGGACAGGTCCTCCTTAGGGATAACTACTGTGTGCCGTTGTCCTATGCAGGTGTTCTTTTCCAGGCCAAAGTAGCGGCAATATGCATCATTTACGAACGTGAGCCTGCCATCCGGAGTAAACCGACAAATCAATTCGGTTTGATCCTCCACTACGTTCCGGTACCGGTCTTCACTGAGCCTTAGCTCCTGCTCATTTCGACTCAGCTCTTCATAGTTTGAACGCAATTCTTCTTCGGTTGCTGTCAGTTGTTCGTAAGCAGCATTCAGAGCGTCATTTGTATTCCTCAGTTTATCTTCAGCTTCTATCCGTTCGGTGATATCCCGGATAGACTCAATCGCACCGATCACATTACCGCAGGTATCATAGAGGGGGGATGCAATGAGCCCGACATGGGCCCCCTTACCGCCATACAGAGCTGGACTCCATGTTTCTGTCAGGATTTTATCCCCGTTTCTTTTCAAGTACGGATACTTCTTTTCAATGATTTTATCTTTATTCAGGACCAGATCAATCAGAATCGGTCGTTTTATCCCATAAAACGGAACAGCATAGGAATGATCCCCGGTTCCAAGGATCGCGTCCTTGGGTATACCAGTCATCTCCTCAATCATCCTGTTCCATGCAATCACTTTATTCTCGAGGTTGACTGCAAAAGTCGCATCGGGAAGGAAATTGATGATATCTAACATGCGCTGCTCAGATTCCTTTAACGCGTCGTGCGTCCGTTTCCGATCAATGGCATTTTTTACTTTATGTTCAAGTTCAGCAAACTGGGATTTCTGCTCTCCACCCTTCTGGAGATAGAAATCGGCACCACTGTTTAACGCTTCAATAACAATTTCTTCCCGGCCCCTTCCGGTAAAAAGAATAAAGGGTATATCGTTGTGTTTCGAACGGATATGTCGGAGAAATTCGATGCCCGACATATCAGGCATCTGATAATCAGAAATGATCGCGTCGAATTTTTTGGATTTAATCTGGTGAAGTGCGTCTTCAACAGTAGCTGCAGTATCAACGCGAAGATGTCCTGTTTTTTCAAGGAATGCTTTACCAAGATCAAGAAGAGCGGGCTCATCATCGACATAAAGCACGTTTGACATAAAATTTCACATCAGGTATGGTAAATGTTCTATTTTGATTAATTGAACTAATCGATTTGATTTTCATTCACTGAGGTTTTTTGGTGGCTTCATCTAAAGTACTGCTTTTGTAACCGATCCAAAGGGTATCAGGGTAATAAATAATCATTTATCATCAAAATCAGGATAATACTCATGGATCCGCAGGAACACATCCACATCATCAGCGCTGGCGACAGTATCAATAAAACCTATCCTGCTGTTCTTAAGGATCTCCGGACAGTCACTCATACTTTCATCTTTGCTGAGAAAGAGGTCTATACCAACTCGTCCCGGGATGATGCCCAGAAAAGAGGGTGGAAGATTACCATCCGCGACGCGATCGATGAGGTTAATTCCATCTCCCTATCCCAAAATATTGCCTGTGCACTGGTCTATATTGATGCAGCAACGTTCGATGCGATTCGCGACCCGGTGCTGGGGATATTCAGTGAGCATCCGGATGCCCGGTACTCGTTTGACATCTCTGCAGGGTCAAAACGCCTCTCCCTCGGACTGTTTTCAATGTCACTCTGGTTAGAGGGTGACTCCTACTATGCTTTTGGAAATTCTCCCTCACGAAGAGTGCCGGTCCCGACACTTCCTACAAGAAACCTGCCGGCTAATCCGCACTATCTCGTGATCTTAACCATTCTCTTCCGTGGACATGCACACGGAAAGGGAGCGAGTATCCTGATGCCAAAAGAAACATTGTTTAACGAGACAAAAGTCTGGAAGATCCCAATCCGGGATGCGGATGACGGGACCACAGGACTGGATCTCTCTCCGGCAGCCTTTTCCCAACTTATTACAACCCTGATAAAGTGGAACCTTATCCGGGAAGAGACCGATCCGGACAATAATTTGGAAAAACTCTACAGCATCACTTCGGATGGCGAGCTGGCATTATTCGTGTATTCAGCCCGTATGAAAAAACGGAGTGTCACAAGTACACCCGGTCTTTTATGATCTTATGAGTATCGGTGGCCGGGCAAGACCGGATGGGGATGGACGGTGATGAAAAACGGTCAATTAACCATGTGACCGCGAACGCTCTGGCTGAAAAGAACGGTTAATTTCCCTTGAGTATTCGCTCATCAAGCTCAATCCACTTCTCCAGTTTCCGTTTACCCTCTTCAATATCCTTGATCCGCAGTTCGGTTTCGGCGAGTTGCCCAGTTGCCTTTGCGATCTTTTCAGGGTCATCACATGAGGAGAGAAATGTGCGTATATGGCCCCTGCCAATCTGGAAATTCTCTAAAGCGCTTGCCGCTTTGCGATAACGCTCATAATTGGCCTCAAGATTCTTCCTGACACGGACCTCAGTTTCCGATTGCTGCCGGGGCTTTCCCGCTTTTATTAACTCCCATGCTGCGTCATGGGTTTTTCGGATCTTCTGGATGTTATCAAAACAGGTTTTCTTGTGTTTTGCTATCATCTCCTGCTTGAATTTTCCCAGCAGGTCACCGGCATTTTTGAGCGCCTGCCCGCGTTCCACCAGTTCGTGTATCTCCGGTACGGATGCACCTGAAGGTAATTGTGCCATTTCTGTAAACTTTATAATCTGGTCAAAGTGGCCCTGCGACAGGGATTCCAGTGTCCCGTATCCGGTCTTTTGTATCTCTTTTACCTCCAGACAGTTGGCATTGAACTGTTTCCAGAGCAGATCGCGGTCGCTCTGGGCTAAAGGTTTTAGCTCTTTGAATAACGCAGTGATCTGTTTTGCCTTATTCCAGAAATCCTGGTATTTGGTAATGATCGGGCTGTTTTCCCTGATAGGACCGGTTAATGACGACAGGTTTTTGATCTCACGGTCAAGCAGTTCTGCATTTTTATGTGCGTTTTTGAGCCAGGGATCATCTTCAGGTTTCATAACAAAATTCCCAGCCATTTCAATAAATGGATTATTGTACCTGTATCTGCCCGTGCGGCTTTAAAATGATATCCGCTAACCGTGTTTTGCAGAGGGTTTTTCCCATCGGTATTGGAATACCAATTATCTGATCAGGGGGCATTATTACCCAATCGATACCGATTATCTCGTTTCTTTTAAATTAACGCAGATATCAGTAGAGATACGCGAATATCGCTTCGGGTTCTCATCGAACTGCTTCTTGCACCAGTTGCAGCAGAAGAAATATTTCTCGCCTTTGTGGGTGCTGGTATGTTTCACATCTTCTTCATCAACTATCATCAGGCAGACGGGATCGGTGGCCATGGTAAAAACACTCTACACACCATGTGTGCGGATTTCATAAAATGCTCTCGCTTTTGAAAGAGATATACATTTTAGAAGAACACTCGATCCTAATCCATCTCCCGTTTTTTTTTAAAAGACTACCCGGGTTGAAACAATCCTGAGTCAATGCATCCGCACTGAATTTAATAGGGCTCCGGGCGAATAATTTTTACAGGGAGTTCTTATAAGTGCACGAATTCTTGTTGCCTATGCAACGCGGAACGGGTCAACTGCAGAAATCGCACAGGCCATTTGCAAGGAACTGGTATCAACGGGATATACCGTTGATCTCAATGAGATCAAAAGGTTTCAACGCTTGCGGGTTACGTTGCGATAGTAATCGGAGGGCCGCTCTATATGGGAAGTGTCGATAGTGCTGTAGGGAAATTTGTGGGGAATAACCATGAACAACTCCAGAAAATGCCGGTCGCCGCATTTGTAGTCGGGCTTGCGCCGAAGAACCCGGATCCCGGGGCAGCGGAGGCTGCAATGGCGGCCATGAGAAAATCCCTTGGTCCTGAAACACCCGTATCATCTGTCCTGTTTGCCGGCAAACTGGATCCGGCAAAGGTAAACTTTGTGATGCGAAAGTATTTGGTGATGGCAAAGATCCCTGCCGGTGACTTCCGGGACTGGGGCGCAATCGCCGCATGGGCACAGGAGTTGCCAGTTATGATGGGATTCTCTCTCCCTCCAAAGGATTAAACGACTGCCCGGTTCAGATTGATCACTGATGTCTCCTATCATACGAAAAGACTGCCCCTGCCCGAAGACCACATGTAAACGCCATACGCTCTGCGATGAGTGCGAAGCGGTTCGTGTGGCAAAAGGGATGCTGCCATTCTGTAAGCAGCCGTCATTATCCCTGTGGGGGAAGATTCGGAAACTGCTCAGACTTTAGGAAGTAAAGAGAGGAAAAACGTTTTTTCACCAACCATCCCACCCAATCCACATACTCCTCTATAGATACCTTGGTAAACCCCCTATTAATCATCAGTTATGTTAGCGAATAATGCTCCAATAGCCAAAATAACCCTAAATTGAGGCGAATATAATGAGTTCTGATGCACCTTATTGCGCTTTGGTGGCACTTTCTTTCCGATCCGCTACCTATCTACCCTTGGAAGATTTTAAACGAAAACTCACCCAGATCCTGAAATGGTCAAAATGAACTCCTTTTAAGATTTACTCTCTTATACCAGTCCCGATGGAATCCGGGCGTTTTACAGGGATTTTCAGAAACTGTTTTCGCCAATTGCTTTTTGATCCACTAAACGCCAAAACGCCAATCCAATTTTGATCCACCTCAAGACAAGTTCCACCCAATAGCGATATCAAGCGAGGTGGGACGTGAGGTGAAAACAATGACAGACATACGCAAGAT
>JANYBK010000069.1 GCA_025360805.1 Methanomicrobiales archaeon | reverse complement strand
AAACTCGATGTCATTGAATGCTTCGAACAGCCGGGCAGATCACTTCAGGTAGGTGAGATCCTTGAACAACAAAAACGGCTGTATGATGATTTGGGGGTGAACCCTCCCGCCTCGTTATGAGTGGGCGGGAATCAAGGTTGTAGGTGAAAAATCGCAGAACAAGGCCTTTGGTTCCCGGTTGGCTAGTTCATGGAGCTCGTGATCCAGCGTCAATGCAGCGACATGGTCAATCTGGAGGGGCATTACGACAATGATAATCTGCCCATTGGTTCGTACTTCGCATAACGTCATGGTTTGCTTTTCCTCCAGGATTGTTTCTGATATTATTTTGTTTTTCGTTCAATAGAATAAATAGTGAGGAGATCCGGACACGGGGGAGATTCTGTGTGCAAAGATCCGTAAATGGTCCACACCTGTCAATTTTCAACCAAACCCTGCTTGAAAAAAGCTCCAGACTTTGATTGAAAAATTTCGCCCGGTATTCTTCGGTTGAATTATCTGGTATTCCTTTATCGTTGCGGCAAGAGTGAGTTATCGGTCTGCGAGAATGTTCCTGATATGGAGGCTGCCCAACCCGCCCCTCCCGGAACAAAAACCCTATTCCTACTGCACTCACTCATCCGCAACCACCTTCTTAAATGGTTTATACACTACGCCGCCTCCAGTGTAGAACTTTGAGAAGAATTCCACGATATGCAAACGCATCGCGTGGATAGAGGGACTGAACATGGCAAGCGCAATGTTCAGTGCGTGGAGCAGTATTGCCACAATAATGCCGATGATTAGGATCTCAAAGGACTCACCAAGCTTGTTTGCGACCATGGCGAGGATCACAGATGCCATACCAATTGCCATCAGCCGGGCATAGGAAAGAATGTTTCCTACTGTACTCATAACCTCGATCGCACCAAAGACACCTGCACCGTAAAGGATCAGGGGCAGGGCGATCACCATAAGTATGACCGTGGGATAGATTCCCATCTCGGGAACCACTCCTGCAAGCATTCCCATGAGAATAATAATCCCGATCAGCATAAGGAGCATCCCGGTCTTTTCAGAGAGATGCTTTCTGCTTTTCATAATCATCGCATTCCGCATCCCGATGATGAGCCCCAGAATAACATGAATAGCACCAATACTGATGGCAAGGATCAGCATGGGGATCATCGCCTCCACCCGGTTCCATGTTATACCGAGGAAATGTACCGGGTGCAGCCAACTCATCATCTCCCCGAAATCCCCGAAAAATTCTCCGTATAAATAGCCGAAGATGATGGTCGGGATCGACGAGATGATGAGGATATCAGCTACGCTTGCGGCAAATGCAATGGTTCCATACATCTTTTTGATGAGAAGCGCGATGAGAAGAATAACGATCCCGTACCCGATATCCCCAACCATGATCCCAAAAAAGAGCGGGAAAAAGAACGCAAGAACCGGTGATGGATCGATCTCCCGGTATCGCGGAGGAGCGACAAACTGCATGATCATCTCAAAAGGTTTTACCCAAACGGGGTTATCGTAAAAGACCGGGGCTCCTTCCATATCTTTTTCCGTAGTGTCCAGTTCATTTACTACAACCCTGTCCTGGAATGCATCTGCTATGGATTTTTTTACCTGTGGTAACTTTTTTTTTGGGATCCATCCCATGATGACAAAAGTATATTCAGATAGCGCGAAGTTCGAAAATGCACCCAGTTCGTCATTCATATCCTCAAGGTTTTTTTTCAGCAGGGCGAGTTCCTGGTGCCAGGCAGATGCAAGTGCAAGAAGTTCCGTCTCTATCTTTTCTATCTCATTATTGGCCCGGAGCTTGTTCTCCTCGATTAAGGCAAACATCTCGTAAAACGGTTTTCCCATGTATTCCCGGGGCAGGCGTACCTCGTTCACATTCACCGAGTAAATGAAGGAATGGACCTGTTCGGAATGCCGCTTGTTAAAGACCATGATGGCAGCGAGAGTTTCAGTGTCAACACTTGTCGATGTCATCTCGAACTGGTTGCTGGTGATGATGTCTAATTCTTTTTTTATCAGTTCAACGACTTCACCATGTTCCTTCTGGATTAAGAGGATCGTGACTTCAAACCCCTCAAGCATCGGCAGTTCGCGCTCGAGCGGCTGGAGGATGTCAAGGACTTTTGAGTACCGGTTTAAAGCAGTGATAGTTAAGGTAAGTTCACTCTTTTTCGATGCAAGATCCCGTGTGGTTGTCTCAAGATTCCGGATTATCTCCTGCGCCCGCAACAGAACCTGTTCATGGCTCTGGTTCTGGAGAGTTTTTCGGATTTCCTCCACGCGTGCCGTATCATCACTGATGTGAGGAAGTGTAGAAAAGATCCCGTTTATCTTTCCTAATACTTCTGTAACATCTCCAGCAGTATCCAGCACTACTTTGTCTAAGGGGATCTCATCCGGAGAGACCGACTTTGATACGTCTTCGAGATGAAGAGTTCCTTCCTGGTACAACAGGTCAACTACATGATTGAATGACGTTTTTGGCCCGATTACCTGAATTCTTTCCATCTTCTGGAGCATACGATTCCTTCCCGGGCAATACCGGACTACTCCATTGTCACAAAGCGTACAATGGCTGCTGCTGCAACGGGAATATTTCTTTTGCCTTTTTCTGCTTCAACTTCTGCTTCACGTCCCGCTTCCTGTTTCAACTGTTCTATACCGGCCTCAGTTTTTCCTTTCTCCCGCCAATACAATTCTTCGGCTTCAGTTTTTCCTTCAGCGTTTGCGGTACATAGCAGGTTCTCGGCATCAATTTTTGCTGCGGCGATCGTTGCTTCTGTGCCTGCTCTTACATCATCAATCTTCTTTGCCACATCATGTTCTTTTTCCCGAATTTGTTGCAGCAGTGTCTTTTCCGTGTCCATACTCCCCTCCTTATAGCCCGTGCCTGCGTTTCAGGATCGATGTAACCCCGCACTGTGGTTCGCTGGAACAGGGGTGTTTCTTCTCATCTTCAGCCGGACTACCCCCTCTCAATACACGCGCTTTCTGGGCTGCCTCTTCTATTCGCTCCCGGCATCTTGCCACCGCCGTGTTTTTAAGAGCATCAATGGCTTTTATGATATCTTTGACCATTACGCTGAGACATCCCCTGATATATTCAATTGGTCTATACCATCGAAGGTGAATAAATAGTTTCCTGTAACCCGGCAAGGAAAGATAAAAAGCGATTTTATCAGGGCTTCCGTCAATGAAGCGGTATACTATAGGCAATGATGAGGTAATCCGGCTGGAAGACGTCTGTCTGATTCTCCCAAGCGGCTCGTCTCAATTCGTATGGACCGCCGTACAGGACTTCTGCGTATGGTATTTATCTGGTGCTGAACCCCGTGCAGATGAATAAAAAGGGATTTTTAGTGGATGCCGATGTATGCGGGCACGAACAGGATCGCAAAATAGATCAGCATCAGGACAAAACCAAGTGGCACTCCGTATCTTGCCCATTCCTTGCTTGTGATCTCCATCCTGCCTGCAGCAATGATATTGGGAATATTGCCGGGGATAAGCATACCCCCGGCAATTAACAGTCCCATTAAAGCGCTTTTAATCTGGAGCATGCTGAGTTGTGGCCCGATCTCTGCTGCTGCAAGGGTTGCATTGTCGAGTACCGCAGACACTATATTTACCCAGAAGAGGCCTTCTGAAGGTATCTGGATAATATACTCGAGAATGAGGGGCTTGAACCCCTCTCCTAAAAAGACCAGCGCCATGATGAACAGGTATACTTTACCTGCGCGGATCACGACATCGCGGATGCTCTCGCGAACGAGTTTGCATTCAAGTCCCTCCTTGCTCGTAACCTGACGCTGTAAGTAAACTACACCGAGAATACCCAGAGCAAGGATACCTGGGATGACATAGATCCCCAGCATATCGAAAAGGAACGTAAAACCTGCATGGTACGGATCACCGGAAAGTTTTGAGATGGCGATCGTGGAGAGTGGCTCACCGAGCGGTGTGAGGGCAGCCCCAATACCAATGGAAAAACAGGAGATCACCGTGACACCAATCTTCTCCTGACGTCCGAGCGGGAGGGCGCATATGATCTCAACCAGAATAATGGCAGCAAGAATCGCAGAGATAATACTGGAAACAATCCCGAGACCACATATCAGGAAGAAAACGATGACTGAAATCGGCACCCGGTTTACCATCGTCTGGATGGCCACTTGGATCTGCGTGTGCGCAAAAAAAATGATTAAGCCCATTATGAGGACGATCTGGACAATGCCAACGGGTATACCGGCTACGGTTGTGATCATGACCGGTGCGGAGAGTGCCTCAATCACTATGGCATACGTCCACCCGAATGTTTCTCCGTGCAGGATCGCAAAACTGGCAACACTCAGTGCGGCTATTCCGCAAATAAAGAGAAATACCTCAAGGTTCTCTTCAATCTTTTTAACCTTGAACGGAAGCAGCAGTACGGCGATGAATATGCAAACGAGCAGGATGTTGACAATCATGAGCTGTTCCATTGTATCACAATCCTGTACAGAGTTTTTAGATGATATGTATTCAGCTGTCGACTACAAAATATTGATCCAGCTATTAACTATCTGCATCATGTCCAGCGTAAGATATCCATCGCTTTGCCAAACGATCCCCTCTCTGTGAACAACACACAATCCATTTATCCCTCTTTTGCCAAAGTATCATCAGATGGAATTCATCCCGCCGGTTTTAAAGCTGAAACGCCAGCTTTACCTGATGGCCTTCATCATAGTGGAACTAACCTTTTTTGATCATATCAATCCGGCAGGGCTTCTTGGGCCGGATGTGAAAAAACTTATATTACGACGGGATATTGCCGGCCTTTCTCACCTGCTGGAACATAAAGATCCCCAGATCCAGTACGAGGTGGCAGAAGCGCTGGGAAATATCGGGGATGAAACAGCCGTCGGCCCCCTCATCAACGCATTAAAACGCGTTGAGTTCAGTGGTGTGCGATGGAAAGCGGCAGAAGCGCTATCAAAAATTGGAAATCCCGCAGTTGAGCCGCTCATTGCAACATTGCAATACCCTGATGACGATGTCCGCTGGAAAGCGGCAATTGCCCTTGGCGAAATTGGGAACCCGGACGCAGTTGAACCTCTCATCCATCTGCTTTCAGATGATGACCGGTTTGTGAGGAGCCGGGCTGCACACGCACTCAGCATGATTGGCGATCCGGCAATCCCCCTTCTCATTGAAACCCTCAAAAAGGGTGATACGGGTGTCAGGTGGGGAGCTGCTCTTGCCTTGGGGAAAACAAAAAACCCAACTGCTGTTGAACCGCTGATCCTCGCGCTTGCTGATGAGGAAGCGATGGTCAGGGCTGAAGCCGCAGCTGCGCTTGCATCAATCGGTACTCCCGCTCTCCATCCCCTGCTGGGTTTTTTGAAAGGAGCACGAGGGGAGATCCGTATCGAAGTGATGACTGCGCTCGGGGAACTCAAGAATGCAGACGCGATCGAGCCCCTTGTCCAACTACTCGAGAATGCAGATGACGAGGAGCGAAAGGCAATAGCTGATGCAATCGATGACATCCTGATCCCTGCTGTTGAACCGCTTGTTCGCAGGATACGCGAAGGGGCCCCCAAAAAAGAATGCAAAGTCAAGAACATGAGGTAATAATGGCGCTGCAAAATCCCCGAAACGATCAACATCCCGCCGATGAGCAGAAGATCAACAAGCTCATTGCTGCACTGGGAGACCCATCTATTGATAAACGACACGAAGCGGTAGAGGCGCTCGGTGAATGTGGAGAACCGGCAGTACCGCTCCTCATAAGGGCACTTGCTGATTCAACGGACAATGATTACCGCTGGTATGCGGCAGTCTCTCTCTCACGTATTGGAATACCCGCTATCGACCCCCTTATTACTGCAATGCGGAAGAACCGTGAAAAAAATTTCCGCCGTTATGGTGCGGCAGCGCTCGGGAGCATGGGTGCACCTGCTGTTGAACCGCTGATCGATGCAATGGGAAGCGATGATGCAGATCTGCGGGGCTATCTCTCCCGGGCTCTCTGTAGGATTGGAAAACCCGCGGTGGAACCACTCACCCGGCGTTTGGACGATGCCGATATAATACTCCGCACCTGTGCATCTTTGACCCTCTGGCAGATGGGAGAGACGGGTCTTCCCTCGATGGTGGAGAAGATCCAGGGTGATGAGGGTAAGAGCTGATTTGGATATTCTGTGTCTTGTCCTTTTTTTTAGTGGATTACAAGATGGGGTCTGATGCCCCATATGCGCTAACTTAAGTAGTGGATATTTATATCCGGAGGAATAAATAGGGGGATGGGAAGAGGGAATGACGGATGAAAATTGATGAGAACTGGGAATTCCTTTTACAATTTCTACCGCAAGGTTGGGAACAAAAAGCAA
>JANYBK010000061.1 GCA_025360805.1 Methanomicrobiales archaeon | reverse complement strand
CGAGATCGCACAAACCACTATGATGAGTGAACGATTGGTCAATGAATATATTGCGTTAATCGAAGAGAGAAAATCTTTAACGGAGGAAGTTAATGACTTTAGCTGAACAGATTTCCGACAGATCTGACATTTGTCGTCATTTATGTTGAATGATTCAGTTACCATAGTGTAAATCTCCAGTTTTTCATTGTACGTTTTGCAAATAGGGTGCCCCATTCTCATGGGATATCCTGCACAGTAGTTTTTTATTTTTTTATATTTAAATTATTCCTTTAAAGATTATACATTTTGATGATACATAACAATAATAAATACCAATGTTCATATTAATGTTCATATTAATCATCAACACAGAATTTGCGGTCAGACAACACTATGATGCAGGATTACCAACAGGAACTACTTGCGATTAAGGATCTTCTCAAGAAAAATCTCAACGGGATGAGTGTAACTGACATTTCAAAAGCATTGAACAAGAACAAGAACACCGTTGGGCGATATCTCGATGTCCTGCTCATCTCTGGTCAGGTTGCAATGCGGACTTATGGCATGGCTAAGGTATACACACTCTCCCAGCGGGTGCCGCTTTCAGCCATGCTCAGTTACTCAAAAGAACTCATCATGGTGCTGGATAACGAGTCCCGTATCATCGATATCAATGACAATTTTTTAAAACTCCTTCATCTTCCTCGTGAAGATACCCTTGGAAAAAATATTTCATTCCTGAAGTCAGCTGAAGTAGATGTCCGTGAGCTGCTCGATACTATCACAACCGATAGTGGTGACCATGAGACCACTATCACGTTTCCTATCAAAGATAAGGAGGAGAGGATCTTCCACCAGAAATGCGTTCCCACGGTTTTTGATGATGGAAGAAAAGGGATCACACTGATTCTTGAAGATGTTACAGAACATATCCTTGCTGAGAGAGAAATCCGGGAGAGCGAAGAGCGGTTCCGGATGATGGCAGATAATATCCAGGATGGCCTTTTCATAATGGAAAATGGTAAAACGATATATGCCAACAACCGAATCACAGAAATCAGCGGGTATTCCCACGAAGAAATGGGGGCTATGAATCCCCTTGCGATTGTCGCACCGGAGTCTTACGAGAGCGCGGCACAACAGATCCTGGATTTTCAAGCCCATCCCGAAAAACCCGGTGATCTCCAGATGTGGATCATCAGGAAAGATGGAGAACGGCGATTTGTCTATGTCCGCATCAGCAGTGTGCAACACCTCAATACATTTTATAATTTCATAATTTATACTGATATCACAAACCTCAAAAATCAGGAGGCACGGATAATCGAGAGTGAACAGCGGTTCCGGATGATGGCAGATAACATCCAGGACGGGCTCATAATTTTAGAGAATGATAAGATTGTATTCTCCAACCGCCGTATCAAGGAGATCACCGGATATTCTGCGGAGGAAATGGCCGAGATGGGCCTTCACGGAACTCTCCTGACAGATGACCTGCAGGTATTATCCGATTCCGGACTTTTTCCGGGAACTGATAAGAGCAGGATTGAAGAGATCTTTAAAAATGTCCAGCCTGACTCAGCCACTCCGGGTGAATTCAAGATCTGGGTGAAACGGAAAGATGGTAATCACCGCTATCTCCATGCAAAAATTACCGCTGCAAAACATGGCGATATGACAAGCTTCTACGTCACCCTGTCGGATATCACGGATTTTGCCGAGCGCGAGAAAGAAATGCGCCAGCGTATTAATGCGCTCCAGGACCTGCTCCACTAATGTTTCTCGATTTACGGAACCCTGTTTTTTTCCTTCTTTATCTTGTACAAGGTAGTTTTCTTTACCATCTTGATTTTTATTTATAATCCACATGTATAATCGATAAGAAAAATGTTTTAATACTTTTAATTTCAACCTTGATAGCAACAAGTCAGGAAAACGTGAAACATCTATGAACTTCCATGAAAAAAGAGCACACACGGAAAATACGGGCTACAATAATTATCCGCTCAACCAAAAGCGGTTCAACAGTTTACTGTGGTCGGTTATTCTCATCGGTATTGCAACATTGCTTATCACAACCGCTCCTGCCAGTGCAGGACAGCAGTATGTGGCAGGAAGCCCGCTCCTTTCCACCTCACTTTCGGGAACCAATGAATTTTCCCCGGGAAAAGAAGTCCAGATCGCAGTAGTAGTTGAAAATACCGGAGTGAACTCAGTCAAACTGCAAAAAACAAGTACCATTGACCGGGAGGATCTCCCGAACACGGCTAAGTTCCTGACGGTTACTCTTGAACCCGGGAATTCACCACTTATTATAAAATCGGATCCTCAGATGCTCGGCGACTTGAAGGCAAGCGGTACGGCTTTAGGCAAATTCACTGTCAGGATCCCTTCTGATACACCAGCAGGATACTACAAACTTCCCGTTAAACTGAATTATACTTACATGTACACGGCAGACCAGTACGGTACTGATACCATTGTGTACTTCTATAAGACAAAGGAAGAAGTATTCGAGATCCCAATTAAGATAAAACCGGATGTCCGTATCAATATTGTATCAGCAGATATCCAGCACCTGAACGCCGGAACTGAAGGGTCAATCCATCTCGAAGTAAAAAATATCGGAAAAGAAGATGCTAAAAAAGCAATCATCACTATCAAACGGAATGACGGAAGTCCGGTAATTCCCACTGAAGGAGCCGCATATATTGGTGCCTTTCCATCCGGGGGAACTGCGACAGCGGTCTTCAGGGCATCTGTATCAGATAGTGCAGAAGCCCAGACCTACCCGCTCGATGTGTATGTAAAATACGAAAACCGGGATGGGGACACGGTATCATCTGATATCGAAACAATTGGCGTGCCTGTTGGCAAAAAAACAGAATTCACCATTATCTCAGAACCGGAAACCATGACCCCCGGTCAGAAGAAAGTGATCACGGTCAGATACAAGAACACCGGGGGTGCTGTTGCACACCAGGCACAGGCTCGCGTCAGCATGGTCGATCCCTTCACCAGTAATGATGATTCTGCATATCTTGGGGATGTCGCACCGGGAGAGACAAAGGAGGCATCGTTTCTCATAACGGTTGCCGGAACAGCAACCCTGAAACAGTATGGTATTGATTCAGAGATACGGTACCGTGACGCGTTTGATAACCAGATAATATCTGATCCATTAAAGCTGAGCCTGAACGTAGGAAAGGATACGGGAGTTGTTGCCGGGTTATTGAAAAACCCGCTTGCACTTGCAGTAATTGCAATCGTGATACTCGGAATCGGCTACGCCATCTACCGTAGAAATAAATCACGGTGAGTGATTCAAAATGACTCACAAGGGTTTTTCCGGCTCTGTCGGAATCACGATAATACTATTTACCCTGTTCACCTGCTGTGCGCTTATAGTGGCACCCGTTTCGGCTGCAACAAAGTACCTTGGAGGTGCTCCCTCGTTTTCAGCATCAGTTAACGGAGTCAACGAGTTCACACCGGGCGAGGATGCAACGATCAGCATTCTAGTAAAAAACTCCGGCCTTAACCTGGTAAAACAACTGGACAGGGGTACGATCGATGCAGAGGATCTCCCCAATACTGCAAAATTCGTAACTATCGGACTTTCATCTTCCAGTGATGCGGTAATAATCAAAACCGATCCGCAGATGGCAGGAGATATTTCTGGTAACGGAAAAACCGTCACTCTACAGTTCCGGGCAAAAATCTCTACAAATGCAACTGCCGGAGAATACCAGTTGCCCCTTACCATCCGGTACAAGTATACGCGGGTAATTGAGCAAGAAGCCGCAGATACTTTCGAGTTTACTTATAACAAGGCTGAAGATATCCTGCCTGTTACCATCCGGATCAAACCCCAGGTCAAGGTCGAGGTCATCGAAGCAGTCCCGGTAGGGCTGAGTGCTGGATCGCAGGGATTTATTAATCTGAAGATCAGGAATGCCGGCCCGGAAAATGGCGAGATGACGGCAGTGAAACTTTTAAGGAACGGGAACAGCCCGATTATTCCGACAGATAATACCATCTTTTTAGGAAGCTTTCCCAGTGGAGGCATAGTGGAATGCCGGTACAAGGTATCTGTGTCAAAGGATGCAACCAACCAGATGTACCCGGTCGATGTTGCGATTTCCTACACAAACCGGGAAGGAACGATTGTCACCTCTCGACCAGAAACCGCAGGCATTCCAGTGAATGCCAAAACCACCTTCACAGTGATATCTCCGGTACATGAAATTTCCAGCGGTACTAGCGGGACGATCGAAGTCCAGTACCGGAATGACGGGAATGTGACAGCCTATAATGCACAGACACGGATCACTCCTCATACCCCAGTAACCATCAGTGACAATACAGCATTCCTTGGGGATCTGGAGCCCGGCAAAACAGCAACTGCCCGTTATGACATACAGTCAGATAATGCAGCAGAGCTAAAGATGTACACTTTTGACAGCAACATCCGTTACCGCGATGCATATGGCAGCAGCCTTGAATCGGATACTATGCCGGTAATGATTGCTGTTGTCACGGCAGCTTCCGGTCAATCGACCGTGGACACTGTATTTCGCGTATGTGCAGGATGTGTCATAGCGGGTATTATTATCTGGATTGCAGTGCGAATCTACCGGTCGAAAAATAATAACCGGTGAGGGTACCATGATTCAGCAGATTTTTGAAGGAATCGCAAATACTATCATTAAAAAACCCAAAATCGTAGCCGGCCTCGTCATGGCCATATTCTGCATTGGTCTTTTTGGAATGACCATGCTCAGCATGCAGACCGGGTGGGAGACCTACATGGACAAGGACTCCCCCGGAGGAATCCTCCAGACAAAATACGATGAAGACTACAAATCAGATTCGATTATTCTCATTATCGAAGCCGGAGACCCGCTAAGCCAGGAAGTCCTGACGTACATAGATAATCTTGAAACGAATCTCAAGCAGCAACAAAATATCAAAAGCGCTGTCAGCATCGTTGATCTCTTAAAAAGTGCCAATGGGGGAACACTCCCCAAGTCCCGGGCAGAAACGGATCGCATTGTCAGTTCTTTACCTGAAGACATTCGCAAACAGGTTGTGCCTTCCAATGTGCTGACCCTTGTCCAGATAAAGATCGCTCCGGGATTATCTGAAAAGGTCCAGAAGTCTGTCCTCGCCAATGTGGCATCAGTAATCAGCAATTCCAATACGCCACCCGGCGTGAAAGTCGAGCTCTCCGGTTCTCCGGCATTCTCCCAGCAGATGAGTGCGGGTCTCACCAGTAACATGGGTATTCTCATTGGAGGTGCCCTGATCCTGATGATCATCACAATGGGGATCCTCTTTGCCTATGTCCGCTACCGGTTTATGCCGGTCCTGCTTGTGGCGCTTGGCCTTGTGACTTCACTTGGCCTGATGGGCCTTGCCGGTATCCAGCTGAATATGGCAGTGATCGGGGCATTTCCGGTCCTGATCGGTCTTGGGATTGATTATGCAATCCAGTTCCATGCCCGGTTCGATGAGGAAGCCCGGAAGGGATCCCTTGAAGATGCAGTCTTTATGACGGTAACCCGCACCGGCCCTGCGGTAATGTACGCGATGCTGGCAACCTGCATGGGATTTTTAGCCATGTTTATTTCTACAGTACCAATGATCAGGTCGTTTGGCCTCGTCGCCATCATCGGCATCTTCACCTGTTACTGGATATCCTGCATCGGAATGCCTACACTTGCCCTCCTGCTGAACTACAAGCCCAAGCCCCAGAAAACAGAGCAGTGCTATGCAGTCGGGACAGATGCCTGCGATTCGATCATCGGGACCGATAAAAACAACCATACCAACAAAAAGGGAAAGAAGAGTTCGTTCTCCTACAACGAGTTTTTAACGAAAGTATCGGTTAAGATTGCAAAAAATCCCATACCAATCCTCCTGATCGCTGCCTGCATCGCGTTCATCGGATTCCAGATCGACCCGACAATTCCCGTCGAATCCAACGAAAACTCGTTTGTTCCATCGGATATGCCAGCCAAGATCAATATTGACAAAGTCACCCGTGTCATGGGGGCAACCGATACCGCTGACTTCTTTGTCGAGGGATCCCGTGTAACGGATCTTGATACCATGATCTGGATACAGGGGTTCCAGAAGTACGAACTCTCGCATCATGCCGAGCTGACCGCATCCACCAGTATCGTAACGTATGTCCTCCAGTATAACAACGGTGTGATGCCGGAGAACCAGGTCGTACTTGATGCAGTGCTCGAAAAGATCCCGGAAGATACAAAAAAATCCTTTATCAGCGGTTCGATGAGCGGCGTGATAAAATTCAACACCATCAAACTCGAGATGAGCCAGAAAGACTCCTTAAAACAACAGATAATCAAGGATATCGCATTTCTGGAACCTCCGATGGGGCTCACCGTTAAACCGATTGGAAACTTTGAGACGATGACCACGTTGTTAGGGTCCATGGCAAAATCTAAAGAGACGATGACCTATCTCGGGTTTATCTTTGTCTTTATCTTCCTGATTGTCGTGTACAGGCACATCCACGCGGTCTCACCGATTATTCCAATCATCTTTATTGTTGGCTGGAACGCGGTCATGATGAATATTATCGGCCTCACATACAACCCGCTCACGGCAACCTTAGGATCGATGACGATTGGTGTAGCCGCAGAATACACAATCCTGGTGATGGAGCGATACGCAGAAGAAGAGGAGCGGCTGCACGATCCAATTGCCGCTATACAGGAGAGCGTCCAGAAGATTGGCGGCGCCATCACGGTCTCGGGTCTTGCCACGTTCATCGGGTTCTCGGCACTCTGTCTTGCGACATTCCCCATCATGAGTAACTTTGGCATCTCTACCCTGATAGCCGTCGGGTTCTCCCTGATCGGTGCGATCTTCATCATGCCTGCGGTGCTCTCCCTTGTAGGTAGTTTCGACGGATGGCTCAAAACGAGAAAAGGACACGGTACAACCGAAGACCATGTATGATAACGGTGTTGTATGTTGATGCAGATCCAAAAATGTGCCCGTCACTGTCCCATATTTTTGAAAAATATGGGCAGATATCCGTATTTGCTGTAGATACAGGAGAGACGGCAATCGCGTGGCTTTCACGGTACCATGCGGACGTGATCGTATCTGATTACGATTTGCCGAATATGAACGGTATCGAATTGCTTCGCTCCCTGCGATCCGTAGGATTTTCCCTCCCGTTTATCTTTTTTTCAGAACGCGACAGTGTCCATGTGAAAACTGAGGCATACCGCTGCGATGTTTTCGGGTTTATCCGACCTTTCGCAGGAACATTTTGGAGTCCAGGAAATAACCACAATACTTAGAGTTATATCTTAGTATAGCAATAATTAAAATATGCCCGATTTTTCTGGATTAACCTCACAGAATTTCAC
>JANYBK010000048.1 GCA_025360805.1 Methanomicrobiales archaeon | reverse complement strand
CTATGCCGAGATGCCCGATTGTTACATTTGAACCGTCTATTAATGTCATTTTGCGGTATGTTCATGTTAGTTTCTTCTCCGGTAAATATCTATGTACAAAATAAATAAAAATCAGTGAATTTTTACTGCCGATGGTCGGCTGGAGTAGCAGCAATCATCATTGTGTTTGTTCTCATTTTTCTGGCGGTCGGAGATGCCATTGTGTTTAGGAGCAATGGAAACATTCACCCGGTTTTTGCGACTTCCGCTTCCGGCAGTCACTCATTGACGACTGCCGCGTGTTCATGTAGCAACATTATTGTCAGCTACCGGAGCGGGTAAAATTCCCCACCGCTCACTTCGGCTTGTAATATCCCCATTTCTCAAGTGCCCCGGCAAGTTCCTTTGATTTCTTTGCCTTCTCTCCAAGGGTGACGCCTTCCTGCCACGCATCAATCGCCTGCATGGTCGCAGCTGCACCCGCACGCGTACCTTTCGGGTGGCCGTGGATGCCGCCGCTCACGAGCAGCACCAGCTCACAACCGTAGATGTCCAGCACTTCGGGAACAAGGCCCGGGTGCAGGCCCCCCGAGGAAACCGGGAATGCATTTTTTATTGAACCCCAGTCCTGATCGAGCGCCATATGCTCAACACCTCTGGTCTTTCTCTCCCGCAGCACATCGGCAAGCAGCATGGCTTCTTTTTTTGTGCCAACGAGTTTTCCAACCGCGGTGCCGGTATGTATCTGGCTGACACCGATAAGCCGCATGAGTTTTGCAAGGAAAAGCATGGTCATCCCGTGCTTTTTGTTACGGTCAAACGCCGCGTGCATGGCCCGGTGTGCATGGATGGCAAGCCCGAGATCGGAGCAGTAGTCCCGCATGGTCATGACGCTTGCCGTACCTGCGACAACCACATCGATCATCGCAAAGTTCCAGCCATTGTCTGCCAGCAACTGCGCCCGCTTCTTCATGGTCTCGACATCTGCGGTGATATTGAGGTACGCGGATTTCTGCTCGCCAGTCTCTTTTATGGCCTTGTCCCGCAGTTTTGTCATGAACTTCACGCGGTCTTCAAAGCGGTTGAACGAAGTCGAGGTCAGGTTCTCGTCATCCTTGACAAAATCAAACCCGCCCATCCATGTCTCGTACGCAATGTCGGCATGCTCCTGCGCCGAAAACCCGATCTTGGGTTTTGGCACAGCACCGGTAAGTGGGCGATCGTAGACCTTCATCATCTCCCGGATGCCGTCATTACCAAAGTGCGGTCCCTTGAAATGTCTGATGTAGGAAGCAGGGAACGAGACATCGATCAGACGGAGATTTTTGAGCGCCTTCATGCCAAAGATGTTGCCTGCAATCCCGCTGAGCAACTGCACGGCATTTCCCTCTTCCCATAGCGCCAGCGGGTACGCGATTTTTGTATAGTTCCCGTTGATCTCAAAGACGGTTGCCTGCAATTTTTTCATCCGCGGGGGCATGGTAAACAGCGTTGTCCATGTTCCCGTAGAACTCTCAGAAGCGATTCGCCCGGCCGCTTCTTCGTGGCTGATGCCTGCTGCCGGTTCGAAATAAAAGAGGCAGACGAGTTCATCCTTTGCGGGCGTATACGTGAGGTTTACAAATTCCTTATACCAGTCAATTGCCATAAAACACCATTAACAATCAAAGGAGAGGATGATTAATAATCTTGCAGTAGTGGCAGGATCAAAACCTCCTCCATTATGCTTATCCGCTTCCCGCACCAATCTCCGGAAGAAACGTTATGCTCTACCGCACTGTCCCAAAAACCGGTGATAAACTCTCTGTCTTAGGCTTTGGCTACATGCGGCTGCCAAAAAAAGAAGCTGGAGGCATTGATGAAGACCGGGCAATCCGCCAGCTCCGTTATGCGATCGATCATGGGGTCAACTATGTCGATACTGCACCCATCTATCATTTCGGGAAGAGCGAACTGATCCTTGGGCGGGCGCTTGATGACGGCTACCGGGAAAAAGTGCGGCTCGCAACCAAACTCCCGCCATGGTCTGTCTTTTCCCGTGCGGACATGGATCGGATCCTGGCAGAACAACTCGAAAAACTCGGCACCGATCATATCGATTACTATCTGCTCCACAGTCTCGGCAAAGAGTCCTGGGACAAACTCCTGCGTCTCGGGGCACTGGAATTCCTCGATATGGCAAAAAAAGATGGCAGGATAACAAATGCCGGCTTCTCGTTCCACAGTAACACGGACACGTTTAAGGAGATCATCGATGCTTACAACTGGGATTTCTGCCAGATCCAGTTCAATTATCTTGACGAGCATAATCAGGCCGGGATCGTCGGGCTGGAATATGCTGCCTCAAAGAAGATCGCAGTCATGGTGATGGAACCCTTACGGGGCGGGAACCTTGCCGGTCATGTGCCGGACGATGTGCAGAAGTGCTTTGACGCGGCGCCGGTTAAACGGAGTGCCGCGGAATGGGGGCTGCGCTGGGTATGGAACCATCCCGGGGTCACTGTCGTCCTCTCGGGCATGAACGAGGAGGCGCATATCGAAGAGAACCTGCGGGTGGCAGAAACCGCGTTGCCGGATTCCCTCACGGAAGCGGATCTGGCCGTGCTCGAACAGGCCCGCCAGACTTACCGGCGCTTAATGAAAGTGGACTGTACTGGCTGCCGATACTGCATGCCGTGTCCTGCGGGAGTCAACATCCCGGAGTGTTTTGCGTTCTACAACAACACCGCATTCTTTCCCCACAACCGGGAGAACCGGATGCTCTACATCATCCGTCTTGGCGGAATTATCGGGGATGTTCCTTCGTATGCCGGGCTGTGTAAGCACTGTGGGAAATGCGAACGGATCTGCCCCCAGCACATTCCCATCCAGCAGCGCCTCAAGGAAGTCTCGGAAACTTTGGAGGGCAGGGGTATGGGTGCCCGGCGGTTTGTGATGAAAGGCGTGATGGGCGGGGCATTGCGGCTACAGAATATTTTGGGGAAGATCAAGCGGATGTTCTCACCACGAAATAAGGCGCCGTGACGGGAATGCCAGAAGTTTTTATTTTTCTCACCCTGCAAAAAAGAGATCGGAGTTTATCCGGGTCCCTGACGCATACCTTTTTCCCGTTTCTTTTTGAGACAGAGTAGTACAAAGGTGCAACAACTGCATGGAATCCGCAACGGCAGCGCCCGGTCCTTCTAAGGAATACGCAGAGGAGGCCGGCATGATACAGGATGTCGCCCGGCGTATCCGGATTGCCCGGACACGCGGGGAACTCGGTACCATTCTCGTCCATGAAGTGCAGCAGTACTCCCTCTTCGATCTCCAGATCATAGGAGGGCGCCTCTACAATGAGATAGAAAAACTCCCCTCCCCTTACCGCGAGGCGATCCGCCCGTATTTCAACGTGCAACTCTTCGGGAAGCATCACGAACTCCTTTCACTGCACAGGCGCGAGGCGTTTTTAGCGATGAACACTCCTCTTACCGATCCGGAAACCTTTCAGAAATTCTGCGATATGCTGCCGGAAGGATGTTTTGCATACAATAATACAGGAGAGCGCAACCCGTACTTCCGGAACCCGAAGAACCAGCTCTTCTATTACCTGATCGCAGCGTTTTCCATGTTTGTGCTCGATGAACCGGGCCACCCGGTAGGCATGCCGTTTCCGGGCGGTTTCAAAGTCGAGCAGCGGGGCAGGGACTATTACTGCCTGATCCGGGACAAGGAAAAGGAAGTTTTCTCTTCAATCTGTAACTTCTGCCCGGCCAAACAGACGGAGGAGTCCTGATAGAATTTGAACGGGTTAATAAAAACGCATAATTACCGCTCTTCCTGCTCTGCTGAACGGACCTTTACTCAGGATTGAGGAACAGTCTTAACAGAAAAAACACCAAATGTTCATCTGGTGGCAGACTTTTGAACGCCCGGTATCCTATCCTTGTTTCCATACCGCATGGGGGTACAGAAGTACCTGATATGGTTCGTCCCCGCCTCCTGCTCAGTGATGAAGAACTTAACTTCTACTGCGATCCGTTAACTCGGGAAATCTTTGGATTTGAAGACCGGGTAAAGGCATTCATTGACACTCCAATCTCCCGGATGGTCATCGACCTCAACCGGCCCCCGCTCCCGCTTCCTCCAAAAGACCCGGACGGGATCATCAAGCGGAGGACCATTGATGGAAAAGAAGTATACCGCCCCGGCATGGTGCCATCAGTTAACGAGATTCATGCATTGATGGTAACACATTATTTCCCCTACCACCAGCATATCGATGAACTCATGGATCAGCATCACGTGAAGGTGGCGTTTGACTGCCACTCGATGTTGCCCTATGGCTCGGCAGTCCAGACGGATTCAGGCAAACCCCGCCCTATGATCTGCCTTGGCAACAATGGTGATGATCAGGGGAATGCCCGTCCGGGAAGCATTGCCACCTGCCCTGCTGATTGGATCGCGGCTCTTGCAGATGCGTTCAGGGATGAATTCTCATTTGACCGGGAAGTTGTTTTAAACGATCCGTTCCGTGGCGGTTTTATCTCAAATGCCCACTACTGGCACAAGGGCATTCCCTGGATCCAGATCGAGATCAACCGTGTTCTCTACGAATCGGAGGGTTCCGGTGACAATAATTTAAAAAAAACCCGTGAGCAGGCACTGGTAATGAAAGAAAAGATCTGGACTGTCCTTCTCGCATTCTGGAAACAGGCAGGCAATGAAGTGCTGGATAAAAAATAATTTTTTATAACTTTATCAGCCGTTAATTATCCTGTGCTCTTCGAGTCCCCCATCGTAATATACCTTGATGGTGATCTCATCCCCTTTTAAAAATCCCCTCAGCAGATCGTCATAAATTTTCTGCACGTGGCGGAGTCGGTGCCGAGTGAAGTAATGCTGCATGTATTCGAGGAATTGGATCTCCTGCGTGAGAAAGGCGTTCTCATATTCCTTTGCCTCACGGGCGAGATCGAGGCTTTCCTCATCAGGAATCGTAGCATTATATTCCCCGTGCTGGTCAAGCCCTGAGAACTGTCGCCAGTCCACAGTACCATGTTCATCAGGTTCCCGGTGAAGCATGTACGGGTAGATGCGGCAGATGACAAACCGGTTATCATAGATACGGCATTTGCCCTCTTCTAAAAACCAGCAGGATCCTTTATTGTCATCCTGTGTCCGCAGGGCATACCCTGAGACATAAAATGTCCCGTTCTGGTCGCAGAATTCCGGTGACGGGGCCGGTTCGAGTGCATCAGGATCAATGGCTTTTACTGCCGTCACGTCCCGGTCGAGCAGGAATACATGCCCGTTGAACTCTCTTGTGCAGCATTTTGCGCAGGATGTGCAGGAAAATCCGATCTCCCGGATTATTCCAGCGAAACGTTCAAGGGGATACTCAAAGAGACTGTTGCGTTCCTGCGTCAGCGCAGCGATTCGTAATGGAATGGGGGTTAGGGAAACGGGGATCACCACATTTGTTTTTTTATGAAACCTGTGATGGCAGTGTTTATTGCTTTATCGAGAGTTTATCGTTCAGCAGTGTTGTTTTAGATCCTGCCGCAGCATTTTTGCCTTCCGGTGTGATAGTACCGGTAATGGAACCCGAGCGTGAACTCGTTCTCTTCAGGGAATTTGGTGATGGTGCTGATCAAGTGTCGCTTACACTGCACCGCGAGGATTTCTCCGCTCTGTATCCCGGGATGATCCGGTTTACGCTGTCTGTTTTGTCCAATAAAAAGATCCGTGCTGTATTCAGGACTAATTCGTATGAGTATTCACCGCTGGTTCCTTTAAAGGCAGAGACTGTCGCCTTAAAGACTGCGGAGGACTGGGAAGATCAACTCCTCATAAATCCCGCACTCTTCTTCCAGGATCATTTGCAAGAGAAACCGCGGCATCCGCGTGCCTCTTCCCCAGATGTGGTCGTGATGCAGGGAAGCCCCCGGGGGGATGGAAATTGCAGCATTCTCGCAGGTTGGGCTGTGGAGACCGCTCACGAGCTGGGTAAAACGGTTCAGGTTATTTACCCACATGATATGAGTATCCATTGCTGTATTGGATGTTACCAGTGTTATAACACCGGCTCGTGCGTCTTTGACGATGACATGGATGAAATTATCGATGCAGTCAGGGGGACTTCTCTTTTTATTATCTGTTCTCCAGTCTATACAAACACCGTAACCGGGGGACTCAAGCTGGTCATTGACCGCTGCCAGGCTTACCATGCAGAGCGGGCGATATCAGGAGGAAAGCAGGGACAAAAAGGGTTACTGTTTTCTGTTGCCGGAAGAAAAGGGGAAGTGAATTTTGTCTGTGTTACCCGCGTCATTAAAGCGTTTTTACGGAATCTGGATATTGAACCATCCGGAGAAATTCTCATTGACCATGTTGATGCAGTTAAGGATATCCGGCTCATTCCCGGCTTAGAGCGCAATGTCAGGGAAAAAGTGATTTGTCTCTTACTGAACCCCTCATAACCTTAGTTCCGTGGGAAAAAGTCCGTGCTGTTCCCGTATCTCAAACGAGTTATAGCAGCATCACCAACCCTCCTGTCATGCCGCTTGATGACCTTCTTATTCCCATCATCGTCTCGCTTGTTCTTGGCTTTGCGCTAGGTTATTTTTTTGTAAAAGCGCAGATTACCGCAATTGAAGGGAAATACCGGGCGGACCTGGAAACATGGAAGGTCCAGACCGAAGGTGAGATACGAAAAGACTCCGTGAACCGCGCACGCTCCACGCTCAAAGGAAAGATCGCAGAACAGATAGCACCGATATTGCCGGAGTTTCAGTTCAATCCTGCGGATGCCCGGTTTATTGGTTCTCCTGTTGATTACATTATCTTTGATGGCCTGACAGAGGTAGCTGACGAGAAGAGCAAAGAGATACGGATCGTGTTCATGGATGTGAAAAAAGGAGCAGGGGCACTCACGAGAACACAGCGGGTAATAAAAAAAGCAGTGGAGGATAAGGCAGTTTCATGGCAGACGATGAAAATAGCAGATTCATAAAATCCTCTGGTTATTCCATGTTAAGGAGAAGTCATTTTTTACTTGCACTTCACATCCTATCATAAGGAGAGGATCATGGAAACTATCTTAAAAGTGATTAGCATTTTTGTCGGGTTGTTTATGATAGCAAATGGTGTCTGGGTAGTATACATGCCCCCATATGGCGATGAGCCCATCGGGCTGTTAGTTATTGCAGTGGGCATTTTTATCCCGGCAATCACCCTTTTTTTAGCCAGAAACAGCAACAGGCCGTGCGATTAACCAAAAGTGAAGGAAAGCTTTGCCCTGAAAGCCGGCACACAATTTAAAAAAATTAGTTGTACGTCCGGAACGGTACGTACGCATCAAAGATCTTTACTTTATCTCCCTGGGGGGTATATGCCCAGACTTCTGCTCTGTCACGGTAACCGGGGGCAGTGGTGCTGCGCAATGATACGGATTTTCCTTTATAGAGCGGCCTTGTGATGGAAGCGGTCTCCACTACCCCATCTGACCGTGTGACTTTCACATCAAGCTGCGTGACGACATTGAGCCCTTTTCCGCCCATGCAACTCACCGTGATCTGCGGATCGACTGATTCACCATTGCTTGCAACCTGGACATCTATGCTCCATGCATCCGGCATGGTCTCGACAGGTCCGGGTGTCAGTGATGCAGCGGTAGTGGCCACGGGAGTTGGTGTTGCCGTTGCAACCGTTTCCACAGCGGTTGGCACCGGTGTCGCAACTGGTGCAGCCGGTTGTGTACAGCCTGCTGCCAGGAGCAGGAGAACAAGTACGAAAAACAGGGAAAAAACCCATCTGGTGTTCATATACACACATCTCTTTAAGAAATATTTGATTGTTATGGGAAAAAGAGGTTGTTTTAATGAGCCCATCCAACGAGCCATGACAATTGTTGGACGGCCAACCGGAAAAAAGTAAAATTACAAAATTTCATCGCAATAATTATCACCATACCATATGCATAACGCGCATTTTGTCGATCAAATGATGGGAACACACTTGA
>JANYBK010000047.1 GCA_025360805.1 Methanomicrobiales archaeon | reverse complement strand
CTATGCCGAGATGCCCGATTGTTACATTTGAACCGTCTATTAATGTCATTTTGCGGTATGTTCATGTTAGTTTCTTCTCCGGTAAATATCTATGTACAAAATAAATAAAAATCAGTGAATTTTTACTGCCGATGGTCGGGTGATAATTGACACACTTCAAATAACCATCAATTTTCTTTTCGATATAATTTTTAAAACGGGTATGATTTTAAACCATTTGAGGTTTTATCCTATCAGGTGATGAAGTGGTACGCTTTTTTCTCTGGTTGTTAAAGTCCCATATTAAAGACCGGTGACAAAACCATCTAGCGGCGGTGAAGAACCTGTTGCCTGAACATACGGCTGACCTCATACTTTTCCCGTTCAGCAATATTCTGGGCAATCGTAGAAATACCTATAATCTGACCTTCCTCATCCCGTATTGGTGAAAGGGTGACACTGACTTCAATCCGTGATCCATCTTTCCGCAGCCGGAATGTATCAAAACGATCAATAATCTCTCCATTGCGAATCCTCTGAAGAAAGAGAGGGATATGAATATGTAATTCAGGAGGAATAATAATTTCAATGGATTTTCCGATCACCTCTTCTGCCAGATACCCATAATAACGTTCGGCAGCTTTATTCCAGCTCTGGATAGTGCCATCAAGCGTTTTTCCAATAATCGCGTCATGTGAAGAATTTACAATCGATACAAGGAGAGACCGGAGCCGATCTGACTCGGTTTTATGAGTGAGATCTTCGTACACGATAAAATGCTCACCGTTTGTAAGAATGAAAGGACAGAAATGAATCTGGCGGACAGTCCCGTCTTTACATGTAACTGTAAATAACTTGGATTTTACTGCGTCCCAGTCTGCACACGTAAGATCCTGTTTCTCATAATTAATCGCGTTCATGCGCTGATAAGTATCAGGAAATGCCTTTGAAAGCCAATCGTTTTCGGTGGGAATCTCTGCAATTGTGTATCCGAAAAGATGTTCGAATTTTTTGTTGAGATACTGATACTTCCCAGAGCGGTCAATGATGGATATGGGAAATGGGGATAGTTCAGTGATCATACGGAAGCGTTCTTCATTCTCACGGATTTTTTGAGTATATTCCTGTTTTTCCGTGGTATCGATGCCAACAGACTGGAATTCTGTTACCTTACCGTCAGCATCAAAACATGCATGATCCGTCCAGAAGTGCCACCGTATTTTACCGTCAGGAAGGAGTATCCGGTGTTCGATCGACCCGGTAGGATTTTCTGGCGTGAGGGATGACATGTGCTGTTTCATTAATCCTATATCATCGTCCGGTAAAAGCACCTTATGGGGTTTTCCGATACAAGCACTTTTGTCTAATCCAAAATACCGGCAATATGCGTCATTGACAAATGTGATAATCCCCTCTGGAGTGAACCGGCAAATAAATTCTGTCTGATCCTCCACCACATTCCGGTACCGGACTTCATTTTCGAAGTTTTTCTTTCCACCTTCCTGTTTTTCCAAAGGCCGGTCTGACAGAAAATTTTCATTCGTTCGTTGCAGCGTAACAACGGTCTGGTCGAGTTTTTCATTAATAGCTAAAAGACGTTCATTAGCTTCTTGCAATTCCGCGTTTTTCTTAATTACAAGATCATAGGTAGAGAGAAGGATTGCCGGTGTCCGTAGCTGATTTGCAGGGATTAGATGCATCTTGCCATCTAACGAAACTTCTAAAGGAGCATTAGCGTCATCAGAATCCGGATTTTCAAGAGACTGCAGGGTGCTTTTAATCCGTGATATCACATGTTTGGGTTCAAACGGTTTGATGATGATATTATTTGCCCCCGCTTTCAAACCTTTTATAAGATCTGCCGGGTCGAAGAGCTGAGTAACAAGTATGACCGGGATGTCAGCCAGATTCTCGTTCTTTTTAATGGTTTGGCACAGTTCAAACCCATCCATCACTGGCATCATAATATCGGTCAGCACTATTGTCGGTCGCTCGATATTGATCTTTTCCAGTGCCTGATTTCCATTATAAGCCACAATAACCCGGTATCCCTCATTTTCAAGGATATGCTGGAGGAGTTCAGCCTGGGTCCGGCTATCCTCAACAATCAGAATGTTCACAGCGCTATTTTCGTTTTGTATCTTCATCAGTGCACCATTATTTTCACAGGTCAGGAACAAGGTTAAGAACACCGGTTTTGCATTTCACCGGTCATGGGGGATATGTGCTATTGAGATTCCGGTACAAGTCAATGGCATTATTTGAAGAATTTACAATAGTGGCAAGCACAGTATGGAGTCGTTCTGCTTCTTGTTTCGGAGTGAGATCTTCATACACCACAAACTGCTCTCCTTCCGGGAGGGTAGCCCGGAAGAAGTTGACCTGGCGGACCGTTCCGTCTTTGCACATGACAGGAAATATACAGGGTTTGACTTCACCGTTAATCGCATGTCCAGCATCATCTTTTAAAGTTTGCACCGCTTCCATACGCTCGGAAATATTGGGAAACGCGAGAGTGAACCAGTCATTTTCAGTTGGAATATCTTCAAGAACATAACCGAAGAGTTGAGAAAATTTTTTATTCACGTACAGGTAATTCCCGGAATTATCGATAATTGAGATGGGGAAGGGAGAGTGATCGGTAATCATGTGGAAACGTTCTTCATCCTCACTGATTTTTTGTGCCTGCTGCCGTTCGGTGTTGATATCACGTCCGACAGACT
>JANYBK010000046.1 GCA_025360805.1 Methanomicrobiales archaeon | reverse complement strand
CTATGCCGAGATGCCCGATTGTTACATTTGAACCGTCTATTAATGTCATTTTGCGGTATGTTCATGTTAGTTTCTTCTCCGGTAAATATCTATGTACAAAATAAATAAAAATCAGTGAATTTTTACTGCCGATGGTCGGTTCTGATGAATACTTTTTTTATTAAAATCAAGGAACCTGCCGAAGAATGGTTAAAAAAATACGATAAGAACATCCAGCGGCGTTTTGTAAATAAAATCAGGAAGTTACAGGAAAACCCGGAACTCCATGGAAAGCCGTTACGAAAACCGCTCCATGGATACTGGGAAATTTATTTTGAGAAAAAGTTCAGGATATTTTACACCATTGATCGAGTCAATCATGTTGTATATATCGAGGCAATAAATCACAAGGATGAATGTTAGATTCCTAAGTCTTTTGCAACATCTTCAAAGTCACGGGATTTGACATTCTTTGCTTTGCCTTTTTTAATCTGTGCCATGACATCCCGGTCCGCAAGGACTTCGATAGTGCGGTTCATGGAGTCATATTCATCTTTGGATATGGTCACCCATTCTGTTTCATGCCTGCCGTGAACGAGTACTTTATTCATATATACAGATGCATTGTCATTTTCAGATATTAAACAATGAGGTATTGCTCATTTGAAAACGGTGAGATTGGTAAGAAATTATTCTTTTGTATTTCCGTATCCAGCCCCCGCTGCATGGGCGTCCCCGAAGGCAATCAAAAATAGTTACCGGTTATTCCTGAACTGGTACTCCGGTGCTTTCCGGTAATGCTCAAAATAATTCCCAATGAGATCATTTTCCTGTTCCTTACGCTGGTGCGGGAGGATCGTTTTCTCCACGCCATGAAAAGAGAACTGTAATGCCTTTCCGTCCCAGGACTTCTTTGCATGATCGAGCAACCGCTGCGCACAATTCCCGGACTGGCCGATGTAGCAGATCTCCTGCGAACCGGCATCGAAGAGGAGATACAGGCCCGGGCCTGCGATAACGTTAAGGGTTTTCTCCGGCACGAGCGTTTCGCTGTTACTCCACGACAGCCCCATCCACCCCGGTTCCCCGGGCGTTCCGGTTGCAGGCAGCGGCGGCAGGCTCGGACCCCCCGGCCGGGTTATCTCTCTGGCCCTCTTCTAATTTCCCGCCACGCAAATTCTCTTTCCGGTTGGTGGACTTCCGGTATCGCGGGTGGAACCGCCCAAAGTTGCAGAGCGTTGATTCCCCTCGCTCCTGCCGGTACCGGTACAGGAGATAACTCTCCATCCCCCGCCTCCCGTTTATCGAGGCATCGAGCGGGGCGGCGGAACACTCGTACTCGAATGCTTCTGCATCCTGCCAGGCCCAGAGCGAGGGGGCGGCCGTGTGGGGATCGTTTTTAGGGCATCAGGTCTTTTCGTTTGATGGTGTGGCGGAACGGAAAGCGAAACCTGGTGTCTTAATCTCATCTGAAAACAATCTTCATTAAAAACAGGTTTTGATCCCGTGAAATCACTTCCTCATGGTCTCTACGAACAGCTGATCAACACCCATCTCGAAGAAAAACTCCGCAAGCAGGGAATAACGATCAGCAAGGACAACCTGAAAAATTTTGATGACTCTTCTGTTCTGCTCTCACAATATATCAGCCCAGTCCTCAAAAAATCACTTGAATTTCTGGAGAATTCACAGGGCTCGACAATTCCGGATCAGATCGCCTGCTGTAACAAAATTATCCGTCTTCTGGCAACAATAACAAAAGAAGAGTGTCTCAGTCAGTGTACAATTCCCGACAATGGAGAAATTCTTCTTTCAATTGGAGATGATTCCGTATCCACACTACGGTCTCCACGACCGCTCACACCCCTTTCGCAGAGCAGTCTTTTTACCGGATCATCGCTTGAGCCGAGTCTGATCCAAGAGCTCAAGGCAGAGATCTTGTCGGCTGATCGGATTGATATTCTCGTATCGTTCATAAAATGGAGTGGAATCCGGCTCCTCATGGATGAACTCTCACAGTTCTGTAAGCGGGGCCAGTTACGAGTCATCACCACGGCATATACTGGTGCAACAGATATCAAGGCCATCGATTTTCTTTCTTCCTTACCGAACGCAGAAGTGCGAATATCCTATGATACCACACACACCCGATTACATGCTAAAGCCTATTATTTTGAACGGGATTCCGGTTTCTCCACCGCTTATGTTGGGTCATCGAATATCTCGAATCCTGCGATCACTTCGGGTCTTGAATGGAATGTAAAACTTACAGAGAAAGATTCAAAGCCGCTTATCAGGAAGATACAAGCTTCATTCGAGAGCTACTGGAACGATAGGGAATTCAAACGTTATCAAGAGAAAGATCGGGCAATTTTCGAGGAAGCAGTCCGTAGAGAACGAAGAGGTTCCGCTGATGAGAGCACCCCATACTTCTTCGATATTACACCAAAAACCTTCCAGAAAGAGATCCTTGAACGCCTTCAAGCAGAACGAATGATACATAACCATTACAAAAACCTCATAGTGGCAGCAACGGGGACAGGAAAGACCGTCATCTCGGCATTCGATTTCCGCAGGTTCCGGGAAAAAATAAATCCCCATGCCCGGCTTCTCTTTGTCGCACATCGCGAAGAGATCTTAAAGCAGAGTCTCTATACATTCCGGGGAATCCTTAAAGACCAGAACTTTGGCGATCTAAGTATTGCCGGTAAAATTCCTGCACAGATTGATCACGTCTTTATGTCAATCCGGACTTTCAACAGTACTGAGTTCTCGAAACGAACATCTCCTGATTATTATGATTTCATCATCGTGGATGAATTCCATCATGCAGCAGCAGCATCATACCAGCATCTCCTGTCCTATTATCACCCAAAGATCCTACTTGGGTTGACAGCAACCCCGGAACGGATGGACAAACTAGACATCAAAGGATATTTCGATGGACGGATCGCAGCGGAGCTCCGGTTAGCGGAAGCAATTGAGAGAAATTTCCTTGCACCCTTCCATTATTTCGGTGTCACGGATACGGTGAACCTCGATGATGATGATGAAATATGGTCAAACGGGAGATACATCCAGGGCATCCTATCGAAACGATATACTGAAGATGATACCAGAGCGGATCTAATTGCGGATTCACTCAAGAGATATGTGACAGACATTAACGACATCATCGGTCTTGGATTTTGCGTGAGTATCGATCATGCAAAATATATGGCAGATATCTTCACAAAAAAAGGCATTCCATCAGTAAGCCTGAGTTCAGAGAGCGATGATGAATTGCGGAGAACCGTTCGGAATAAATTACAGGTAAAAAAGATTCGTTTTATTTTCGTAGTTGATCTGTATAACGAAGGAGTGGATATCCCAGAGATCAATACGATTCTATTCCTGCGACCAACTGAGAGCATGACTGTTTTTCTCCAACAATTAGGAAGAGGGTTACGGATTTGTGAAGGGAAAGAATGTCTTACTGTGCTGGATTTTGTCGGGCGGCAGAATAAGAATTATCAATTTTATGAAAAGTTCCGGCTCCTGCTTACCGATGCTCACGTTCCGCTAACACAGCAGATCCGGACGAATACCTTTTCCCTTCCTAGGGGCTGTTTCATCACTTTAGAGCGGATTGCCCAGCAGACTGTACTTGCCCATATCGAACGATCGCTCACAAAGCGGAAGGGACTTGTGCATAAGATTGCCCGGTTTGAAGAAGAGTCTGGCAGGAAACTGGCTGTTGGAAATTTCCTGGACCGTTTTGATCTTGAACCCCGAGAGATCTACGGGAATTCGAGTTTCCGACACTTGTGTGCAGAGGCGAAGCTGTTCGAAGTCCCAACCCCCGAAGAAGAGGAACTCATAACCACAGCTGCGAAGCGATTACTCCTCCTCAACTCAGTCTCGATGATACGATTCATCCGCCAATTCCTCGCAACAAAGAATTTCGATTTTATCGGGAAGGAAGATCCCAAACGTGACTCCTGCCTTGCCATACTCTACTACTCATTCCACTCAAAGCCCATCACAGCGACAGTTTATCCGGATGTCCTTTCCAGTATGCAGCCCTTCTTTGAGAAAGACTGGATGGTCCATGAGATCGACAGTCTCCTTACATATCTTGAAGAAAAGACAGACGTTCTCGAAGGCAATCTCAATATCGGTTTTTCATCAGGGCTCTCACTGCATTGTACCTATTCACGCGACCAGATCTTTGCAGGGCTCGGTCATTGGACCCCACACCAAATCAATGTAGCCGGAAAACGCGAAGGGGTGCTGTTTCTCCGGGAAAAGAATCTGGATGTGTTCTTTATCACGCTCAATAAAACCGAGAAGCATTTCTCTCCGTCAACAATGTACAACGATTACGCGATCAGCGAGACGCTCTTTCATTGGCAGTCTCAGAGCACGACATCGGCGTCATCTCCAACCGGGAAGCGGTACATTCACGGCTCGAAAGTTTTGCTGTTTGTCCGAGAATTCAATAAGATTGCCAATGTTTCGCAGCCGTTTGTGTGTTTAGGTACCGCCAGCTATGTGAGTCATGAGGGGAGTAAGCCGATGAGTATTGTTTGGCGATTAGATGCGGAGATTCCGGCGTGGTTCATGAGGAAAGCAGGGAAGGGGATGGGGTAAGACCAGAAGCCTCAATACCCCCTCTTCCCCGGAACAACCCCACGCACACCCCCGCGTGGCTCTTTCACATCCCCAACATATCGCGGGATCACATGACAATGACAATGCATCACCGTCTGCCCGGCCGCCACACCGACATTGAACCCGATGTTGTACCCGGCAGGAGAGAAATTCTCCTCAATGACTTCCTTACACTCAGTAACCAAAGCGAGCACAGCTTCCCTCTCTTCACCCGTCATCGAGAAAAAATCCGGAGAATGCCGGAACGGAATCACAAGCAAGTGCCCCTTGTTGACCGGGTAGCGGCCCCAGCGGGCATAGCAGAGATCGTTCTTCGCTACGATCTCATCAGCGGAAGGATTGCAGAACGGGCATTTCATGGGAGGCGCCATTCATCGTACCCCCGGACCTCAATGAGATGATCGCATTTTTCCCTGAGCCGTTCGATTGCCACATCCTGCCAGCCGGGCATCTTTTCCGGTGAACCAATCAGAGCGAGATTAATCTCCCGGGAAAAACGCCGTGGATAAATCTCGTGCATGCTGTCCCAATACGTGACAATCGTATCCGATCTTTTGTCAATAAAAAGCCGGTGAGGGAATTTTGTCCCGTTTCTTTGCATTCACACTTTCCAGTGCCGGCAGCAAGTTCCAGAGGTTGTTATTCTTCCAGACCGTGAAGGGGATCATGTGATCCACGTGGAGTAACGCTATGTCATCGATAGGCTTTCCGGACCAGACACATTCAAGAGCGTGATAGTTCTGGTACAATTTTGCATAGACTTGTCGTGCCTCACTCACTGCCCGGCTGGTTTCCGGAATGGTTCTTAATGTTTCCATAACCGAGGCGACCGCGACCGCTCCTCCGCTTGCCCTGCTCGTAAACTCTGCCCATTGATAGATCAGCGAATCATCGCCCGATATGAAACTGCCAAGATACTGGAATACCAGGAACAGATCATTCCGGAAAGAAAATGTTCCGGAATAATGTACTACCGATTCCTGATCGACCGGTGTTCCGGAAGGTATTCTCCGGGCATCTTTGTTATATGAAAAAATGGAGAAATCCCGGTTTCCCTGCGAGCGGCCCAGGTGCTTCACGGGCATGGTTGTTATCGTGGTTTTGAGTTTTGCAATCAATTCACCGAATGTTTGTGAAATTTCGGGTGGATGAATCCATTCACATAATCATTATAGAAGACCGAGAAACCACCCTTCCCGGCATAATAATCCGTCACTTCCTTGAACAATGGCCGGAAGGAGATCCTCTTATGAATAGAATCAATTTTCTCTCCATGCAGTTGCGGTAAAAATTCCTGGCTTTCAATGATGGGATAATAATACAGGAGCCATTTCTCAATGAGGAGCCCGAGAGGGAGAGAGATACGATCTCCGGCCTCTTTTCCTAAGTGCTGGTACTCCTGTGAGATCTCGATGACTCCGCGTAACAGGGCAAACTTGTAGGTCGCGTCTTTGCTGTCCCGCTCTATAATCGTATTGATCGTTTTAAAATTCTGGAGATAAAACGATTCCATAGTGAAAGATATCCGTTAAAGCTATTGCTCTTTTCTATTTGCAGTTGAAACTCCGGGTAAGCCCACGCTGGCTGTGGGGCAAAAGCCCCTTTTGAGCGTCAAATCCTAAACAATTGTTTTCAATTGCTGTTGATCGCCACCGCTCCATGACCCTCAAACCTCGTTCAACTCCCAAAACCCCCGTGTTCCAAAACCCCCGTCGAGAAAAAAAGACCCCCACATTCGCCTTCCGGCAGCCTTTCAAGGCATAGGATGGGCTAAACATGGTGATGAAAAAAGCCCCGATTTAATGCCCTTTGGCAGCCATTGGGCGAGGTGCTTTCCAGCCGTATTTTGGCAAACAGGGCTCGATTTAAGCATATTCTCCACGCGAACTGAAACGAGCCGTTTTACGGGGTTTTCCGGAACAGGAATTTGGTAAAATGAGCCCGCTACTGGCGTATTTTCCCTCAGGATCCATACCCCCTCTCTCTTGAACAAACACCTGCGGGATAAGAACCCTCTTTTTTGGGATCGGTCATACCGGCCCGGGACATCAGGTGACCTGCACTCCACTCACCACACTTCTCCGTCGTAGAGCCTCTCTCAGTGAATGGGTACGGGCCTCTATTTCAGCACAAATTCATCGAATTCCGGCACACGCATTTTTAAAAACTTCAGAATGAACTCCGTTCAGCGAAATTCGGCATAATTCGGGCTCTGAAATATACCCTCACAGATGCATTTGGATGGCAGATCGCTTGTCTGATGGGCTGAAATAGGGGCAAACTGAAAGGAAGGGCCTTTTTGGGGGTAAAACAGAACCCTGCTCACGTCGAACATCATCGTGAATTTTATGCATCTTTTTGTTATGAAGGGAGTATGAGGTTTTTTCCAAGTCCACGTGAATTTTTTTCAACCACGTGCCGTACAAATTTTTTAGTTAAAGTCTGGTAGATATTTTTAGTGCAGGGTCCGTACGGGAAATTTCCAGACCGATGATGAGGATGTTCTCCGGTATCATCACTGAAAAGGTCACGCTGGCGTTTGATTATTTCAAAGGTCCGCAGAAATGAATTAGTGAACCCTTCCCTACTTTGTCCCATCCACCTCAAGGTGGCATCATCCGTTTCGGGAAGGACTTACTCACTGATGTATACATATTTAGTTCAATATTAATAAATTTCGATGAGATATCATAAAAATTCTAAAAAAACATTATGAGCCAACACAGCGATATAATTTCAATTAAGAATTATGAATCCTGCTGCATGGTATGAGGAGGTGACCGGGAATGAAAGTGAAGACACTGCATGAAATCCATGATGAAGGGATAAATGCCCTGCGTAAAACACTTGGTCCCGTTGACATGGTCCGCTTCATTCAGATGTTTGATCATGGAAAAGTGGATTATACCAAGGAACGCAAGCAGTGGCTGCCTGATAATCCTGATGAAGTAAAGGAAAGATTACTCAAACGACAGAAAAAAATTAAAAAGCAATAAACCCTCTCCATTTTTCTAAAAAAACCCGCATGAAGCCAAAGCTTCGCACCAAAGCAATGAAAATTTTGCTCTCCAAACTCATTTTCAATTTGTCTGCTCTATCGTCGGAGGATTTCAAAATTTTCATGACAAACCTCTCAATTGCATAAAGGAGAAAATTAATTCTCTTTGTCTCTGTTGAGTTTTCTTGAGGATTTTCCCTTTACTCCTGTGCAAGCGTTTCGTCAATCCAGTCAAAGATTCGCTGGTTTCCTAAAAGTCGCGCTCCTTCCTGACAGTGGAGCCGTGCTCCTTCTTCAACAGAAAACGAGATAAATGTCTTCTCACACGTAAGGGCATCATAGAGCTGTTGCGATTGTCCTGCAAAGAACTGCTCGCCTTCAACATCCAGAACAAGCGTCGGACACCGGATCAGGTGTGCACAATTCTGCAGTGTGCATGGTTCCTGGGCCAGGGCAAATTCCGCCGGGCTTTTTACACCAAAGACCCACATTCCGTGGGTTGTGCCCCAATGGATTTGGGTGTTTTTCGTACACCTCTCATAGACCATCCGGTTATATTCATCCGCCTTGGTTGTCACAAATTCCAATAATTCGCTGCGGGTGCACCCGGCAACTCGTGCATTATTCCCAAAGATATCAAACACGCCGCCATTTGCAATGCAGGCAGCAAGCCGGTGTTCGAATGACGCAGCCCGTGGCACAAAATATCCGCCCATGGAAAGTCCCATTAATACGATTTTTTCCCGGTCAACATCGGGACGTGAGACAGCGTAATCAACAACCGGTGTGATCACCTGTTCCCAGTCATACCGGAATGGGAGCCCCTGCTTCCGGATTACAACACCCTGTCCAGGTCCTTCAAATACCAGGCAGTGATATCCCCTGCGCAGGGCATCACATACATATTCCCGGTATAGTTCCTCAGCTGACCCGTCAAAACCAGCATTGATGATCAGTGTCGGGGCCGGTCCAGAGTCCCGTTTTAACTTCCAGAAATACCCGGGAAGATTTGTCCCTTCATAGGGAATTTCGATCTCCTCAAAGGAAACATCGGAAAGTTCCATGGCAGCGAGAAACGCTGTGTGCATTTTTTCCCAGAGGTCCAGGATCTTTGGATCCTTTGGCGTATCATGGAGATAAAAGTCTGCGCACCTGTAGTACTCGCAGGAGCGGAGATACGCGTCCCGGGCGCTGATACGATGGCTTTTGGCCCGGCAATCATTGCCGATGTTCATGATACGATCGGCAAGCGCTTTCCACTCGTTGCACCAACTTCTGGCGGGAGGGATCACATTCGGGTCCGAATTCCTGATTCGCCACGCGGTTTCCAGGCATTCACCGATATCTGACCCATGTTCGAGCGCTTTAGCCAGTACCCGGATAAACTCGAAATAATATGAAGAGTCTTTAAAAATGATCGTATTTGACTGGTTCTCCATGATATTGCATATCGGGTGAGCCCATCCAACGAGCCATGACAATTGTTGGACGGCCAACCGGAAAAAAGTAAAATTACAAAATTTCATCGCAATAATTATCACCATACCATATGCATAACGCGCATTTTGTCGATCAAATGATGGGAACACACTTGA
>JANYBK010000196.1 GCA_025360805.1 Methanomicrobiales archaeon | reverse complement strand
GGTGCAGGCTGCTTTCGAGAGATCATCCTGTATATAGTATATTAATTTCTGAGATTTAAATCTAAGTTTTTTGGGGTGTTGCGCAAAAGGTTACGGTATGAAATTAATGACACTTTTTGGAGGGGGTCGGGAATGGGAAATAATAAGAAGATGGGGGAAAATCCCCACGACTTTTTTTGATTGATAAGTGATTCATCCTCTATGCATGGATATGACTGACTTTGGGAATAGTGGAAAAAAACAACCGGTCTAGAACGTTTGAAAATAAACATAGCCAAAATAAGGTATCATCTGTGATAAGCTAAAGAAAACCATCATGGTGTCACAGTGGTGCTTGGGGTTTTGTGTAGTTTGTGCGTTCTATTCAATTTCTAAAGTTTGTGAGAACTTTTCCGGAAATAAGGTTGTTGTGGTTTAAGGTCGGGGGGGATTTTTCAGATTTGCCATGTATGCTGGAGTGTCAGACCAAGATTATTTTCCCGAAATGTGCAGATAAGAATCAGTGCCTGGTATTCATGCAGCTGTTATACTGATGTCATGCTATGCCCCAAGTAACTACCTCTCCTTCTCTCTACCCCCACTTATATCTGACAACAATACTGATATTTTTGTATGGAAACCGGTACGCGGCTTTGGGAGATTGATCTTTTCCGGGGCATTGCGATCCTGATGATGGTCTTGTTCCATACTGTGTTTGATATCAGCTATTTTGGTATTGCTCCTTTTAATGTCTCGACAGGTTTCTGGCGGTACTTTGCGTATGCAACTGCTTCACTCTTCCTCCTGATCGTTGGTGTATCGCTGATTATCAGTCACGATAAGGCAATGCAAAAGATCTCTGGACTTTCCTTAACACTTAAATTTGTTTATCGCGGTGCCTTCATCTTTGCGCTTGGACTTTTGGTTACACTGGGGACCTGGCTGTATCTGGGGGACGGTTTTGTAATATTTGGGATCCTGCACCTGATTGGGATTTCGGTCATGCTATCGCCTCTCTTTTTCCGGTTTAGGAAGCTGAACATTCTGATCGGACTCGCGTGTATTGCGGTCGGATGGATAATTTCGGGCATGACCGGTCCGGCAATTCTGCTGCCATTGGGCGTAATGCCGGCCGGCTTTGTATCAGTCGATTATACTCCGTTATTTCCCTGGTTTGGGTTTGTATTGATAGGTATGGGTGCAGGAGAATTCCTGTACACTACTGGTGAGCGGAGGTTTAAGATTCCGCAAATACCTGAATTTATTGTAACTCCTCTTTCATTTCTTGGAAGGCACTCATTGCTGATTTATCTCGTGCACCAGCCGGTGATTATTCTTCTGTTAGCTCTTTTGACCGGTATTAAAGTGTTGTGAGTAGTAGTCAGGATCGATGCTCTATAAGATATCCTTCATCAGCAGGTTATCAGAAAATAATGGTTAGGATGAGGAAAATAGTCCAAGTGCCGATAATCTTTTTAAAAATCTATTTACCTCATTACAAAGAATTTTCCATTCAAATGATCGCACGCTCGATTTTAGGATATTGGAGGAATCCTATATACGCAGCGATTGCACTGATGCTTGTGCTGGTAGCGATGCTTATGGTAACCGGTTGCACGTCCCTTTTTGATCCGATCCCCCGGACCAATACTTCTATCCATTCCCAACAGCTGTACCCGGCCAGTTACAAAGTGACTCTCGCACAACCGGATGAAACCTCCAAATCCCTCAAAATGGATACCGATGTGTATAATATTGGAGAAGTTATCGAATTTTCAGTTATCAATGAAGGATCAGAAACCCTGAAATGTTTAAACGATCCCCCGACATTCTCGGTAAAATTCCAGACCGGCAGCGGGAAATGGGCAACAAAGATGGGAACTGATAAACCGGTTGAGACCAACAAAATTTATCTCGAACACGGGAAATCAACGCAGATGTACAGGTTTATTACTACTGGTTGGGAACCGAACCGTTACCGCATAGTATCGGATTGCGGAGTATCCCGGGATATCATTTTACGTCCTGCGCCAACACCATTACCAACAGTCTGCTCTCAACAAGGAAATGAGCCATTATGGGTTCATATAAACCCGATTGATGAGCAGTATGCCGGTAAAAAATTCTCAATCTATGGAACAACCAACCGGGCTGCTGGAGAAGAACTCAGATATCTGGTTTTTCCTAACGGAATTCTGCCAAAAGATCTAAATCAGAGTGACGAAAAACCCTTGTCAACAATGGTATCTGAAGGTGTATGCGGAGAAAATGTATGGTCCGTTGAGGTCAGTGAAAAAATACCCCAGGAATATTTTATCATGATCTCAGCAGGTTCCTTAAATGCCACAGCAATCAGACGATTTACGGTATTTCCCGTACCCCCTCCATAATCAGTGATCCATCTTTAACATCTACAACTGTTAAAAAGGATAACTCCATGAAAATAGCCGGCATAAAACTGTGAGAGATTATCAATCCATGAACCTGAAAATATTTACTATCATCCTTGATCCTGTTGACCCGATACAATTTTCAATAGCCGGGATCCGGGCTTACTTTTCCGAAAAACTGGATGAATACACGGTTATTAACAAGAGCAATGATAAAGGGTTCATTTACCGCTACCCTGCTGTGCAGTGTAAACAGATAAAAAACAGGCTCATAGTTATTGGTATCAGCCAGGGTGCAGCATTACTCGAACAGCTTTCACATGAGCGAAATGAAATTTTTTCAGGAAAAAATACCTGCACCATTCTTGAGCGGGATACCGCTATCCGGAATGAAGAGTTTGGGATTTCCGGCACTTCCTATACTTATGAGTTCGTTACTCCCTGGCTTGCACTGAACCAGCAGAATGCAAAAAAGTTCTATGATCTCAAAGGCAAACAAGAGCGGGACGCATTTACGCGAAAAATTCTCCTTGGGAATCTTGAAACGCTGGCAAAATCGCTGGACTATAAAACACCTGTCCCCATCACCTGCGAATCAAAGATACGGTTCCGCATTGACTGGATGGGTCGTGAAAATGTCATGGTATTCTTAGGAAAGATAAGGACAAATCTCCGGATTCCGGATTATTTCGGAATAGGCCAGTCTGTATCACAGGGATTTGGCACTATGGTGTGTCTTCCGGAGATCCCTGTTGCTGATGATGAAGTAAATGCCATGTGAAAAAGGCACTTACGGTCGTCAAACTTTATAGTGATTGCAAAAATAATCATTGTAGTTTTTCGTAATCTGTAATCGACAAAAAATCGATCACTTTCGGGCCATTTTACATTGCTTTAAGAATTCCGATACCTCATCCCAGTTTAGCATTATCCAGTTGGTAGCAGGTATTTATCACACGGTTGCGAAATCGTTTGCCCGTAGGTCTCTTTCATAGCCAATTTTTAAAAACCGGTCCGGAGACCCTGCAAATGGGCATGACAGGATCATTTTTGATAAAAAGCCCGATATGTGATCAAACTTAAACATTTAACCGGACTCTGACCACATGCTCTGGATTTTCTTAGCGCTTCTTGGTGCCATTACCAATGCTACATATTTCATCATAGTCAAGATGTACATCACTGCGCTGGACCCAAAGCTCTTAACCGGAATTGGTTTTACTGTTGGAGGATGCCTGCTGTTCTTATTTTCTGGACTCCGTGGTTTTCCCCCAATAGGTCCGGATTTTTTTGCAGCAGTTGCCATTACCTCAGTTCTAAATATTATTGGCCTGAGCCTGATCTTTAAAGCCCTGTCCTCTTCTGACCTTTCGCTCTCTGTGCCGATGCTCTCGTTCACACCGGTCATACTGATTGGCACATCCTATATCATACTGCATGAAGCTCCGTCCCTGTTCGGGTTTGCCGGCATCTGCATCATTGTCAGCGGATCGTATGTGCTGAACATATCTGAAGAGCATGAACATTATCTTGACCCGATAAAAGCGATGATGCGGAACCGTGGCAGCTGGTACATGCTGATCGTCGCATTCCTCTTTGCCATTTCGATCAATTTCGATAAGATAGTTCTCCTTAATTCAGATCCGTTCTTCGGTATGGCCTTAACTGTCACAGCGATTGGTATTGCATTACTCATCATCTCTGCATACACTCGCTATGCTGTCAGGAAAAAATTGCATATTCATTCATCCGGTGACGCGGACGGGGCAGTCCTGCAAACCCGTGCAATGCCATTGAAGCAATTCTTTTTACTCACACTTCTTATCGGCGTGTTCATTGCAGTTGAGGCAGCATCCATTAATGTTGCATTAACATTGCAGATCGTACCCTATGTTATTGCAATAAAACGGTTGAGCATCATCTTCATGGTGCTTTACGGTACACTTGTTTTTTCTGAAAGGGATACTAAAAAGCGTATCATGGGTGCAATCCTCATGGTCGCAGGTGCAATCATCATCCTGTTATTTGCCTGATTATCTCTTCTTGTAACATTTCTTTTAACTCGTCATGTGCCAATAAAAAGCGGAACATCCCGGAACTCTCCCACATCGAACATGCCCCGTTCTGTGATGCGGAGCGATGGGATGACCGTTAATGAAAGGAATGAGAGGTACATGAACGGATCATCGATGCTGCCCATCTTTTCAGTGACAGCATGCAGTTTTCCTAAACGGGTTGCAACCTCCGGGTACGGAAGTGTTGACATCAAACCGCCGCAGTCCAGCGGGAGGGTGTTTTCAATATCTCCGGAAACCGCAACCATCCCGCCTTTCATCCTTATCACAGCTTCAATAGCCCGGAGGATCGCATCATCGGTGGTTCCGACTGCGATAACGTTGTGCGCATCATGGGCAATACTGGAGGCGATTGCTCCTGCCTTAAACCGGAATCCCCGGACAAGTCCCACTCCGCAGGCACCGGTGCCGTACCGGTTGCAGACTACAACTTTGAGAATGTCGTTATTAGAAAGTGTCGCGTTATCTACAGGAATACGGAGAGATTCCGTTACGATCTGGTGCTGCATGATCCCAATAACGCGTGCAGTGCCTGCACTCTGAATATGGATCGCATCAGCGGTTGGAACACTGCAACGGAACGTGGATGGCAGAGTGGTTCCCCGGCCCTGATGTGTCTCAGCCAGCGCCATTCCGGCAACAAATACCCGACTGATAATAAACTTTTTTGGATCATCGATCACGCAGAAATCAGCTCGACACCCGGGGGCAAGGCTCCCGCGATCAGTAAGCCCGAACCGTTCAGCAGCAGAGAGTGTGGCCATACGGATCGCAAGTTCCGGCTCAACTCCGCAGGCTATCGCTTTTCGTATGCAGCGATCGATATGTCCATCTTCCATCAGCAGGTCAACATGGCAATCGTCTGTGGCAAAACAGCAGCGGGAGACGGTGAGTGGTGTGATGAGCGGGGCGAGCTCTTCAATGTTGTGTTCTGTCGAGCCTTCCCGGATATAAATGAACATGCCCTTTTTTAGTTTTTCTTCAGCCTCATCTTTACTGGTGCATTCATGATCGCTCTGGAGCCCGGCAAGGACATAGGCATTCAGATCCTTTCCCGAAAGCATCGGGGCATGCCCGTCCCTTATCGAAAAAATTTCCAGTTTTTTTCCGATAGCGGGATCCGCTCCAAGAACGCCAGGAAAGTTCATCATTTCTCCAAGGCCTGTGACTCCCTCACGATTTTTAAACTGTGCCAGAGTAAGAGCATCAAGAATTGCGCCTCCGACATCCATAGGTGTTGCTGGTACACAAGACGGCATCATATACCGGATATCCACAGGAAGTCCTGCCCGCTGGGAGAGCATCCATTCAATACCAGCAACCCCGGCTACATTTGCGATCTCATGGGGATCAGCAATGACAGTTGCAGTCCCGTGCTGAGCCACCAGCCTTGTGTATTCGCGGGGAGAGAGCAGCGAACTCTCAATATGGACATGGGCATCGATCAATCCGGGAACTATGTACCTGTTAGTAAGATCATACTCTTTTTTTCCTTTATAGTCTCCAATTCCAAGCACAATGCCGTCTTTTACCGCAAGTGTGCCCTTGTCCCACGTGCAGCTGAACGGGTTGAAGATTTTAGCGTTTTTAAATACTGCATCCGCAGGAGTAATTCCGCGGGCTGCATTGATAAGATCCATAGAAAAATTTGTCATACGAGTTACACCACGATATTTCGGATTGCAACGGTCTTAACGTTCACTGTTCTAAAACCCGTTTGCGGGGGATTGAAAGCTACCCGGTTTATGCAGAGCCGGAATGGAAATTTCTTTTTCATCGTTTTTTAAGATGACCCGTGAGTCAACGAAGGGGTATTTTCTTCTGGAAATATTTTTGATTGGGTGAGTAGTCACCAGAATCTGGTTGTCAGAATTATCGCAGCACCGGGTCAGGTTTTCCAATATCTTGCCATTGCGGTACCGTGTAATGTAAATCGCTGGCAATTAATGCCGGAGATTATGACAAGCAGTATGCAAAGATGATGGAGTGATGATTTTTTGCAATCCTTTCACGATTCAATGGTTAAACTAAAAGCTTAAAAACGATATAGTCGGTTCGGTTTGCATGTTTTTATTGGTGTTAAAAGACAGTAGCTGTCAATTGTCATGCGTATATCCTTGGAAGAGATCAGATGATGTTCTTCTGAATTGGAGCTGGTATCCGCATTATATGGCCGTGCGGATGATCGCTTTTATTGATCGAAACTCTTCTTCCGGATTCCCTTGCCGTTGGACATAAACATCAACACAACTACTAAGCAATTCTTTCATATCATCATCCAGCTCCTTTCCGGAATACAGGATGTGCTGTGCTGTACTTCCACGGGTTCGCAGGAGATGTAACAGTGAACCTCCGTCTATTTCGGGCATGTTGAAGTCGCATACAATGGAATCGAATTTAATTTTCTGTGCAAGTTCAAGAGCCGCTTTTGGAGAATTACATGTCTGTATGGCAAAATCTCCATCATTACCGATATTTAAACTGATGATCTCCAATAAATCAGGATCATCGTCTATGATGAGCACAGAGAGCATAAAATTGCCGTTTTTGTATAAATGAACTCATACCGGACCTGTGTAAAAAACTATCGGCTTCATCCATCATGCGAATCAGGGAGTTGCAGTTGAATCAAAGAGTGGAATTCTTGCGCGATTTTTTGTTCTTTTAACAATACGAATAACTTATGCTGTATCTCTTCCAATATTCATGCCTACTGGCACTTTCTGTCCTAACTCCGGATATAATAATACGTCCGGATTTTAAATCAGAATATTTGCCAAATGCAGGATTATTACATGGGCTTTACATTCTTCTTTCGGGATTTCCAGACACTCGATCTCATTCGTGAATATGTACTTCCAACAGTGCGGCAGAGAAGATACATCAATATCTGGAGTGCAGGATGTTCTACAGGACAGGAACCCTACACCATTGCAATCCTCATAAAGGAAAATATCGGTCCAATGTTATTCAGGAACGTCAGACTCATAGCCACGGATATTGATGAAAACAATCAGTACGGGACTATAATACGAAATGGGAGCTACCCGGCAAAAGAGTTAGAGCGCATTCCCCATGAAATCTTTGAGCGGTACTTCAGTCCAGATCCGGAGAGACCCGGGAACTGTCTGATTGACGAAGAAATAAAAAAGAGAGTTGAATTTCAACAGCATAATCTCTTACTACTAAAGCCCGTCCGGGATGATTTGAGCCTGATTGTCTGCAAAAATGTCTTACTCCATTTCACCGAAGAAGAAAGGGTTGATGTGTTAAAGATGTATTATCACGCCCTTAACGAATCCGGCTTTTTGATTGTTGAGCATACCCAGAAGATGCCTCCATCTCTTCAGGGGCATTTTGAGCAGGTGGTTCCCTATGCCCAGCTCTTCCGGAAGGTGAACGGGTTTAAATGAAAATTGTAAACCTCACGCTGGGAAGTTCAGTTTACACTTCGAATGCTTACCTGCTCACAGGTACATGGAATGCGATTCCTGATGTTAACACGCTTGTCGATACCGGCAGGGATCCAAAAGTTATCGAGGCCATCCGGAATTCCGCAACCGGAGTGGGAAAGAGAAGACTCGAGCAGGTGATCCTGACCCATTCCCATTATGATCACGCCTCGATGGCAATGGCGGTCAAAAAGGAGTTTGGGCCGGTAGTGTCCGGATGTTCTCCAAATTTTGAAGGAATTGATCGTGTCTTGAAAGACGGTGAACGAATCCGGGTTGCCGATCTTGATGCCGTGGTGATTTTTACACCGGGACACAGCCATGATTCTCTCTGCCTTTACTGTGAAGGGGAAGGGATTCTTTTTGTCGGCGATACTCCGGTTGTCATCCAAACCCGTGACAATACTTACGAAGATGCGTTTATTGCTTCTCTTGAGAGGATCGCTGCACTGAACATCAAAGCTATTTATCCCGGTCATGGCAGTCCGTTCCTGTCAAACTGCAACGAGCTGATCAGCCAGTCGCTTGCTAATGTTTCTCAAAAAAAATAATTTTTACCGGTCAGTATCCAGAGAAATGAAGGTTTCCACGATACAAACTTAATAAATCACAAACAGAGATTGCAAACTTTTCAACATTTAAGAAATGGAAACAAACCGGTTTGCAGTTACATTTCTTAGTTTTTTAATGGTTCGAAAATGATCCACCCATTCATTTACGGATTATCAGAGTAAAAAAAGTTTAGCCGGATTACCGCTCTGGTTTTACAGGTTGGGAAATTGAGGGGAAATCATGACTTGGTATTTTATACACTCTCAACTAATCGATTAACCATCCTCCACGAAGCAAGGGATAATATGATCATATGTCTATAGTGTGCCTGTGGTACAAAACATTCCATGTGCGGGTCTTGCCGAAATAATTCTTCATTGGTAAGAATCAGCAGAATTTTATTGATGGATCTCAGGAGAGATAATCCGGACGGTAAAGAAGATCATGGCCTATAAACCGGAAAAAGGACCAAACGTATTTGCGTTAATCACCGGATCTCCATATAAATGGCAGATTATCATTGGAGTGACAACGGCAATTGCTCTGTCATTTAATTTCTTTAGTCTGGAGATTGGCGAGGTCTCGGTAAGCAACCATCTGCTCTATATCCCGATTGTCATCGCTGCGTACGCATATCCTAAGAAAGGAACCGTGTTTGCACTTGCGATATCGGGCCTGTACCTTCTTATGGTATATGGAATACGTGCAGCCTATCCTGAAGATCTCTTCTCTGCATCTGTCCGGTTTTATATGTTTGTTCTTGTCGGTGTAGTGGTATCTTATCTTTCAATGCGGATCAAAAAGGAGGAGCAAAAATATCACCGTATCTTTGAACAGTCATATACCGGAATCTTCCTTTGTGATCCTGCCACACATACCGTGATACAGGCAAACCGGCATATGGAAGATATTCTTGGCTATACCCCGGAAAAACTCATTGGTATGCCAGTTTCTATATTTTTTTCAGAGTCTGATATGAAACTGCTTACCCGATCATGTTCTGCTGTAGTGAAGAACCCGATAGTCCAGCAATCCCATGAATTCCCCGCTCACAAAAAAGACGGTACCGAAATCCATGTGAACCTATCCTTGTCCGGTATCCCGGATGAGCAGGGGGTCTGTGAGTATATCATTGTCCTTATACAGGACATCACTGAGCAACGGCTTGCAGAAAAGGTAGTCCAGCAGCAGGCAGCTGCCATGAAGACCTCCAGAGATGGTATGGCCATACTGAGCGCTGATGGGCAGATTAACTATGTCAATGAAGCGTTCAGCCGCCTTTTCGGATACCCGGAATCCCGTGCGATGCTGAAATACCCACTTGACCGTTTCTTTCCCGCTGCAGAATGGAAGCGGTTTGATGAAGAGATCCTGCCAGCACTGGAGCGTGAATTTCAATGGCGTGGTGAGATGACTGGAACACGGCAAGATTCGTCAACGTTTCCATTGGAAATATCCTTAGGACGGATTGAAGGGGGAGGAATTTTTTGCATTGTTCACAATATCTCGGAACGCAAACAGGCAATGCAGGCACTTGAGCGGGTTAACCGGAAACTCAGCCTGCTGTCTGCCATAACACGGCATGACATCACCAACCAGATCTTCACGGTTCTGGGATACCTCCACATAATAAAAGATCTTAAAGTGGACGACAAGGTAAACCAATATCTTGATAAGATGGAGGGATCGATGCGAGTGATCAATGACCGCATTGCCTTTACCGGTAACTACCAGGACATGGGGATGTCCCCCCCTATCTGGCAGGATTTGAACGAAGTATTCCTGTACGCAATCTCTCACCTCGACCTTGGGGGTCTCAATCGGACAACAACTATTGAAGGTATCTCGGTATTTTCCGATCCGATGCTTGAAAAAGCGCTATTTAACATTGTGAAGAATACGTGCCTGCATGCAAAGACAGCAACGAAAATCCAATTTACATGGCGGG
>JANYBK010000154.1 GCA_025360805.1 Methanomicrobiales archaeon | reverse complement strand
ACGTCTGCAATCGGGTCCGCGAGTTCGCGAACCGCACTCTTGGTTACATTGCTCTGTACGAAATCTGCCATACGTTTTCTCTGGCTCCCGCCCTTGGACCCTTGGGCTAGAATAGTACTCTGTAGGAGTGGAGCCTTAGGTTTTACTGAAGGGGGAATGAATAGGACTCATGTTGTTCAGGAAACGGAAAGGATAGAATAACTCAATAATACTGCTTGATGTAGGCGTACGCTTTCCTGAATAATTCCTGATCCAGATGAAGATTGTATTTCTTCAGCGTCTGGCGGAGGGTTTTCTGGATCTCCCTCTCCATCGAAATTGACTGTTTCCATTCCGGGAACCGGATTGCCTTGACAATTTCCCCGTCAATATCATTGACAACGCGCTCAACAATGATCGGAGTTTTATCCGTTTTTACTTCATTGAAAAGATCCGTGAGAGCAGCCTTTGCTATTTTCCGCACGTCTTCCGGTTCGACTTCCTTTTCTGCTTCAAGGACTTCTTTTGCCAGACTGAGGAGCCGTTTTAAGAATTCAAGACTGCTGAAGAAACCCTTCTCATATTCCTCTTTAATTTTTTCCAGTTTCTCTCCTAACCTGACAAACTTTGGATTATTGAGATGTTTCTGGAGGCGGTGGGTGATCTTGAACTCAATCTCCTTGATCTTTTTCGGGTATTGTGCTTCCATCATTCCTTTGAGGGTATTTTCGTCAAGAATGGAGATTTCAAGATCATCATGAATCGCTGCGAGATGGGCATGTTCGTTCATGATGTCCAGTGTCTTCGCACCGAGAACATGCCAGATAAGTTTTCCCCGTCCGCTCGTGGGTTTGACAGAAACATACACCTGACTCAGCCAGCGGTATGTATCCTTGAATTCTTCAAGACACGCATCCGGTGACAGAGCCTCCCAAAGCCGTGAGAGATACGAGAAGTCTGAAGCAAATTTATCCTTGATCTCATCATTGGGCAGGTGCTCCTGTGCTGCCATCAGACCTTCATATCCCGTGACAGAACGATCAATATCCGGGAAGTAGTCCAGGCATTTTTTAATTGCACCAGGTAATTTTTCCCGCAATTCAGCAAGATTCCTGACGACCGTGATCATCTCCCGCTCATCGAACATCAGGGACCGGCTTACCTTGTCGAACACCCCGATATAATCGACAATAAGCCCGTGCGATTTTTTCGGGTAAGGGCGGTTCACCCGTGAAATCGCCTGAACAAGTGTATGATCCTTCATCAGTTTATCGAGATACATAGTCTGGAGGATCGGGGCATCGAACCCGGCAAGAAGTTTCGAGGTGACTATGAGAATGCTCAATGGATCGTTCTGGTCCCGGAACCGGTCGAGAATCTTTTCCTGGTTGTCCCGGGTCCGGTCCCATTTCTTTTTCCAATCCTCGGGATCAGTTGGGGCAACGGTCATGACGATGTCTGACATCTCGGGATCGAGTAAGGAATCCACCGCGTTCTTGTACTGGACGCAGGCGAACCGGTCATAGCAAACTATCATTGCTTTGAACCCGTTCGGGTAGACATTCTGTTGGTAGTGTTTCACGATATGGGCCGCGATATCCTGAACTCGCTTTTCCCCGTGAACAAAATTTGATTTCCTGCCTGCACGTTTGGCGAGCTCGTTGCGTTCGTCCGGAGTGAGCTGGTCCGTTATCTTCGCGAACTCTTCGTCGATTGATTCCTGGTCGATGTGGTATTCCAGCAGGTGAGGCTCGAAATGGAGCGGCAGGGTTGCCTTGTCCCGGATAGACTGTTCCAGCGTGTACCGGCTGAGGTATCCCTGCTGGTCTTCTTCTGCGCCGAAGGCCCAGAACGTATTCCGGTCGATTTTGTTGATGGGCGTACCGGTCAACCCGAAGAGAAACGCATTGGGGAGAGCGGCCCGCATCTTCCTTCCGAGATCCCCTTCCTGGGTCCGGTGTGCTTCATCGACCATGACGATGATATTGTCCCGGGTATTGAGTACGCCTTCCGCTTCAGCGAACCGGTAAATCGTGGTGATAATGATCTTCCGGGTATCCTGCGTAAGGAGCCGCTGGAGTTCTTCCCGGGTTGCTGCTGTGACCGTATTAGGGATCTCGGTTGCATTGAAGGTCGCGGTGATTTGGGTATCGAGGTCGATCCGGTCTACAACGATGATAACCGTGGGACTTTTCAGGATTGGATCGACACGGAGTTTCTGGGCGGCAAAGACCATAAGGAGCGATTTGCCACTACCCTGAAAGTGCCAGATGAGTCCTTTCTTGGTTGTGCCGTTTCTCACCCGCTCAACAATCAGGTTGGTGGCATCATACTGCTGATGCCGGCAGATGATCTTGATCTTCTGATTCTTTTTATTGGTGGCAAAGACGGTGAAATTCTTCACAATATCGAGGATCACTTGTGGGGTGAGGAATGCCCGGATCGTAGACATGATTGCGGAGAGAGTCGGGGCTTTCAGGTCGATCTCTTCGCGCCACGGTGCCCAGCTGTCGATGGGGATTCTCACTGCGCCATAGTAGAAGGCTTTTCCTTCCGTTGCGAAGGAGAAGGTATTCGGCACGAATAGCGCCGGAACGGATTTTTCATACGTTTCATTAATGTCATACGCAGCATCGAACCAGCTCTCGGATGGCCGGACCGGAGTCTTGCATTCCCCGATGACGAGCGGGATACCGTTGACGAGCAGGACAATATCCATCCGCTTGGTGACGGACCCGGTTGAAAATGAGTATTCGGTTGTGACGGTGTATGTGTTATTCTCGGGATGTTCGAAGTCAACGAGCCTGACCGGGACATGCTCGCCATTTTTCCCGAAAGGCATGCTGTGTTCGCCGTTCAGCCATGCAGCAAACTTTTCGTTAGCCCGAACCAGTCCTTCGCTCTGGACGGAGAGGAGAATCGCCCGAAGTTTGTAGATGACCTCATCCGCTCTCCCGGGGTTTTTTGCAATCTCCGGGTTGATCTTTTTGAGGGCTTCAACGAGCTGCGGTTCAACGAAAACATCCGTTTCATCTCTTGGCAGATCTTTTCGCGAGATGTAGGTCCAGCCGGTTTTCCTCAGATAATCCCTGGTGCCGTCTCGGACGGTGTTGGCTTCGTTGAAGGACATGAAAATTCACATGGACTGGATTATTTTTTCAGCATCATCTATTGCAATTTTGGTGTTATTTTCAGAGAGGCTGGGACTAGGATTGTGATAATCACTATGATTTCTCCATTGTCTCATCCGATCCAGTGTTGTCGAGATGGTTTTTTTACCATTTTTTGCGAAATGATTTCTCAACAATTCGTGGTCTTTGGGTTTTTGTGTCGGATTAAACCCCATATTTATCATTGCGTAATCACGAGAATGACAAAAGGCCGCATAATACGCCCTGCTGATTGCACACCTGAATGCAGCGTCGGTCGGTAGGGCAGATGATTTGCCGGATTCATGGAGAGATTTGGCAATGATCAAAAACTCTGCCCACTGAAATGCCATGTTACTCCCGGGGAGGCTGGAAATCTGTGGTTACGAGAAGATAGCCCTGATCAATATCCAAAACTTTTGTGTACTCTTCACATATTGCATCGATTTTTCTAATAATATCAGGTTCGTAGGTATTCTGTCTCACATAAATTGTGAGATATTGATCATCAATCTCCGGATCACTATAGAGTTCAAGACTGATTTGAGAATTCTGTCCGAATTGTTCTTCGGTAAGGACGCAGGCGAGCAGGACGACGTCGTAGAAACTCCGGTGCTGGAGAAGGTAGTTAACAACTTCTGATGGATGCGGAAATTCGAACCCGAGATAATTTTGCAGGGATCGCAGCGATCCCTCGATTGTCATTGCATTGAGGATACCGGTTTCCGATTGCCAGCTGAATAATATGGATTCATTGATCACGGAATCGGAGAATGTATCCTGAAGTAAGAGCCAGAGACGTTCGTTCAGTACCTGGCGCCATTGCTGGGGATCATCCTCGCGGCAATCTTCCCATACCCATGTTTTTCTATAATGTCCAAACGGAGTGATTCTGGAGTAGGTATCCATTGTTACTCAATCCTTTCAAAAAGTTCTTCTGATTTTTTTGTGATACAATTGAGGAAAATGCTATGAACCGTGGTGTGGGCATTTTCAACCCAGGCAAGTGCCCCGTCTTTTGTGATGGATTTTTTCTTTGCAAGGAAATATTCCGTTGTCAACAGGTAGGCAGTGTTCGATTTATTGTCGGGCATTGCTGATGTTAACTGGAGCTTGCATATGTCCCGCTTGTTGTTATACGGAAAATCACATCCGACCATAAAATCGGTAAATGAATTTGTAAATCCATTACCTAGGTGTGGCATGAAATTAAAGTACTGTTTCAGGTCAATGTTGTGACCGGGAATTTCTATTTTATCAATATAGACAAGTGCAATCCGATCAATTCCCTGAATGGCAGTAATTGAATTCAATGCATCGAAAGCCTGCTGTATTTTTGGGCGGAAATGTTCCCATCCAGGATAGGGTTTGAGATAATGGATGGAAAGTTTGTTTGTTCCGATTTGGATCAGTGACTTCCGATCATTGGATAAAAATACTGCGAGCGAATTGGGGTTTTTTACCCAGTGGCGGAATCCTTTGTCATCCGCTTTTATCTCAATTTCCTGATCAATCTTGCTCTCTTTATTGGGGAAATCTGTTTTTAGTTTTTCATATAATAACCCGGGTATAGTCGGATCTGTTTTGGCATCCTGAGAAAAGCGGAATTCACAGATGGCTTCAACGATTGGTGGGTTTTTAAATTTCATGGTTATAGTAGCCCCTGTCCAGTGAGTTACAAAGGGAAAATGCGGGTTGTATGAGTGAATATAGTTATATAATATTATAAATCCCTATCGGTGTTACGTCGGGAGATAAGATCCCGCCCAAATAGCACTACCATCATGAGAACAATTCTGTATGATTTACGATATTGCCTATACGTTTGATACAAAAAGAGAGAGTTGAATTACTTGTTCTTCGCTGCTGCGGACTGTGCCATTACGGATTTTAAGAGATAAATTCAAAACGTCAATTTCACGGAAATAATATTTTCAAAAACTTCAGTGGTTATTTTCATAGCGGGATAGTTTTCGTTCAG
>JANYBK010000151.1 GCA_025360805.1 Methanomicrobiales archaeon | reverse complement strand
GTGCGACATGTAAAGTCACATTATGAATTGCGGAAACGCTACTCCATCCATTCGGAGTAACACTATCGCAGCATGCGCTGCTGGCAACGGCGGGGTATGAAGCCTGCGAGACAATGTGGAGAACGTCGGAAACCTGATCTGACCGATCTGCTAGTGTAAGAAAGTCATGGAGAAACAAACGTTGAATCATCGTAAGGATCGTTAACATTGACAGGCGAAAACAGGTTGGTCGCCTGAACCAAAAGGTACGGAATCAGGATGCAATGGCTACTCTCACATTGTATTGGATGGACACATGGTTCCCGGTCTAGAGATGGCTCCTAAAACTTTCATAATTATTCGTGATGTGGAACATGGTAAACCCGATATGTTCCTGAAAAGGTAGGAACCCCATCAGGGGCGACAATGACATAGCGGGCAGAGGATGTAACAAAAAGCCAATGCCCTGCTGTAATGGCAGGGACAGGGATTAATTTCCCACTTCGAAAGAAGGCAGACTTGTTACTGGTGTTTCATGGTAAGAACGGAGGACAAATCTGTGAATGTAGTGCATTCAACGACGCCGAAAGGTGAGAAGCCTACAGACAACTCTCTGAAAGCCTGCTGGAAGAATTTCAACTGGCAGATCGCTCAGGAGCACGTTAACAGACTGCAATCCCGGATTACAAAGGCAACATTAAAACAAAACTGGAATCTGGTCAAACGTCTACAGCATCTCTTAACAAATTCATTCTCTGCGAAGATGATCGCAACCCAAATCGTATCGAAGAACAAGGGAAAAAGAACAGCCGGCATTGATGGTATAATCTGGACGAATCCGGAAACAAAGATGACGGCGGCTATCAGCCTGTCCAGCAAAAACTACAAAGCCCAGCCATTACGGCGAGTATACATCGACAAATACGGGAAGAAAGAGAAGCGACCCCTGAGTATCCCAACCATGCACGACCGCGCAATGCAGGCTCTTTATGCACTCGCATTAAGTCCTGTCGCAGAAGCAACTGCGGACAAACGTTCCTTTGGCTTCAGGAAATATCGAAGCACACAGGACGCTTGCGAGCAGACCTTTACCAGTCTATGCCGTGATTATTCAGCACAATGGATACTCGAAGGAGACATCAGAGGATGTTTTGATAACATCAGCCACACTTGGCTGCTCAACAATATACCCCTTGACAAATGTATACTCTCTCAATTTCTAAAGGCTGGCTTCTCATTTCACCAGACCCATTACCCAACAGAATCCGGAACCCCACAAGGCGGGATAATCTCTCCCCTTCTGGCAAACATGACTCTGGACGGGATAGAAACGGCAATTGGAATGAAATATTATGCGCAAAAATGCGGTAAAATCGACAAAGCAAACTACAACTTCAAAAAGGTGAACTTTGTACGCTATGCCGATGATTTCATTGTCACTGCTGACTCAGAAGAGACTGCCAAAGAGATCAAAGAGTTGATTGGTACCTTCCTTAAAGAACGGGGCTTATCGCTATCAGAAGAGAAAACCCGTATCACTCACATTAATGACGGTTTCGATTTCTTAGGCTGGAACTTCAGAAAATACCGGGGCAAACTCATCGTTAAACCCTCAAAGAAATCTATCGATAAGGTTATCGATAAAATCAGAGCGGTGATTAATGAGGGTAGAGCATGGACGCAGGACGATCTAATCGGATACTTAAATCCGATTATAACCGGATGGACAAACTATCATCGGTCAGTCTCGTCTTCGCAAACGTTCTCCAGACTCGACCATGTCATTTGGGAAATGCTCTGGTCATGGGCGAAACGAAGACATCACAACAAGTCCCACACGTGGATTGTCGAAAAATATTGGCATAAACACGGAACACGAAAATGGATATTTTCATCGATAGATTGCCAACTAAGAAATTTCTCCGACACGAAAATCAGAAGACACACGTTATTAAAACTGGATAAAAATCCCTATCTCGATTCAGACTACTTTGAAAAAAAAAAGAAGATTATTTCCTGATAAAAGATATTGCTGACCTGACCAGTCCGAAAAAAAAATGCTGCCTCCCTTTTACAAGGGTTACGAAATGCTTGAGCGGAATGACGCGAAAGTGTCACGTTCCGTTCTTTGACGAGAAAGGGCGAGTAATCGCCCCTACTTAGTCGAC
>JANYBK010000126.1 GCA_025360805.1 Methanomicrobiales archaeon | reverse complement strand
TCTTCGTCCTCATCTTCGAACAAGCGGTCTACGGCGCCGGCCTTACGAATGACGGGACGCCCATCCTCCCGCGCCTCACGGAAGAGCTGATGCGGACCGGCTACCATGCCACATTCGCCGCCGCCATCCTCATAACCCTGCCGGCGCTCTTCTTCAGTCTCCTCGCACGAGACCGGAAGGAGGGCAGGAAGGAGGGAGCGGAACAGGAAGAGGAGGATGCGGCCATGGCCGGATTCTGACCGGTTTCATGGCCGGCAGGACCCGGCAGCCTGACATCGCACCCTTGAGGACACTGCAAGGACCACTGGCCGAAAACTTTATCCCTGCCCGTTTTGTGTACTCTCACCGGGACGTATATTCCGGCCTGATTAAGAGATTTTGGAGAATCCACCATGACTCAGACGTTACCACCAGCAATCAGCCATGTCACGTATCACCGGATTTATGCAGATAACAAGGGTGGCTCGCACTTCGATACCGTGAGTGTCCGACAGGGCCTTGCAGCCGGTGCACCACCCGCTGCCCCGTTCTATGTCTCCGGGGACAGCCCCGCCTCAAAATACCGCTTCTACACGTTCCAGCCCGGCTGGGTCGGTGACTGGCATCCGTGTCCGGCCCGGCAGTTCCTCTGCCTCATGACAGGTGCCGTGGAGATGGAGACGACCGACGGGACCGTCCGGCAGCTGGGGCCGGGAGACCTTGTCCTGCTGGAAAACACGACGGGCAAAGGGCATGTGACGAGAAATATCGCGGACGGTTACACCATGTTCTTTGTCGTCCCCGTTCTGTAGCAAAGAACCCCTGCCGGGGATTTTTGTACATCGAAAGATATCAATCGGGCGCGAAACGTCCGCTGCGGGCGTGCCGTGGGACAGCGGTTTTTAAAGCAGCCCGGGTTTTCCCGGATTCCCTACTGCAGTGGACGGGGTAAAAGGGGGGGGTTTATTCCCGGACGAGTAGGAATAGGTAGTCCTTGTCCACAGGATAGTATAGTTTATTCCGGAAGTTAATCCGGTTATAGTATGGTTATGGCCGGATTTTGGGGGCATTCTCCTGCTCCTCCTACGGCGAGTCGCATGCCGGTGAAATTTCGCACGCCATGGGGTCTGTGCCTGAGGATCGAATCCGGACCCTGCTGAAGCCGGGGTGTTCCGGGCGGGGGCTGCTGTAACGTTGCTACATACTGCCTCAATGATTCCCGCCTGAAAACCCTGATTTGTTCCGGGAGAATTACCGCGTTTTCCGCTAACATTGCCTCTGCCAGAAAGGGGGGTGAGGCAAAACTCGTACAACGGGGCACGATACGGGCCCGGATTTTTCACTGTCGTGGAGGGGCCTATAGAGGGGGTGATACGACGGTGGGGGCTGCACAACGCAGAATGAGATTTTTTGTACCAGGGAATTAATTACCCTTCTTCAACACCGTTGGTGAGCTTCTCAATAATCTCTCTGGTGATGTGATATGAGCGAACAGTGAAAAAATTTATTTAAAAGCAATTGTCCCCTTTTCTAATCCGGGCTTCACGTATCCTTCTCTCTCTAAAATAGGGATAATATACGATGCAAGAGATCGGTATTGAATATTTTTATTAATCCATTCCCCAAGACTTTCATGAGGTGTATCAAAATCGGATTGGCATTTTCATGTTTAGTGGATCAAAAAGGAATTGGCGAAAACATAACCCCCCAAAAATAGGAAAAATCCTCCAAAAACCCCGAATTCTCCGACGTTATCGCAACAGACCGCCGCCAAGGGCATTTGCAGGCCGTTTATCTCAAAAATCAACCTGAAATATGTGCCAAAAATGTGACCCCAAAAAGCGCTGATAAATTGCAGGATCAAATCGCGTTTAAATCGGTTGTTTTGGATAAAAAACCCATTAAAACAGTTATTTTTTTAGCGGTGGACACAAATTCCAAAAAGTCCGGAAACTGGATCGGAAAAATGGCAGTCGGAGGCCGTATGGGGCTCAGAATAGTGTATCTTTTAGTGCAGGGAAACTACAAGGGTCCAAGCGTTGTCTGACGTACTCCGGGCCCCCTGTTCATGCAAATAATCCACGTGTTTTCGATCGGACAGGGGGTCATTTTCACATAAACGGAGCCCATATTGGGGAGATACAGAAATTAACGCCCGCAAAATGCCCGGATTCGGGGGTTTTTTGATCGAAATTAACTCCATTTTTTTGAGGGAGGAATGACCATTATCTGGGAGGGACATTTGATGTTTTGGTGGGGATTTTTCGATGGATTTCAGAATAATTATTTGGAGCTGGAAATATACGGATCCATAATCAAAAAAAAATTGGTTTTATCTTTTGCAATTGCATTGCGAGTTTTTTTTAAAATTCAGAAGAGTGACTGGCAATCAGTCTGCGAGTTGGCGAATCGCTTTCATGGTTACATTGCTCTGAACACAATTTTCCAAATGTTCTCTCATGCTCATGCTTTTATGCTGAATAATTTTTTTGTAAGTGGTGGGAGATTGCGATTGTAGAAGGAACAGGGAAATGATTATCCACTTCTGAACAAAACACAATCACCAGCAGAACCAAAAAGATATGGACCATTGGGTGCACAGACTGGCGGTAACGGATAACTATGAAAAAGAAAACATCGCGGGTAACTACAGCGGCACTCAAAAAAATTATTGATATTATTGCACGATCCGCTGACCCCGATCGCATTATCCTCTTTGGCTCACGATCAAAGGGGACGCAGATACATGAGAGTGACTATGATATCTGCGTCATCAAGCGGGGGGTTAAGCACCGTCGGGAACTCGCCATGAAACTCTACTATGACCTGTACGGTGTTGGTGTGCCCGTTGATATTATTGTCGAGACGCCGGAGACGTTTGCTGAACTCAAAGATAACCCCTTCATGATATACCACGACATCGCTCATCAGGGAAGGATCATCTATGAAAAACCGGTCCCTTGCTGATACATGGCTTGTCCGGGCACGAAGTAATATCGCTCGTGCCCGGCAGGGGAAAAGTGCTCCTGATATCATGTACGAAGACCTCTGCTTTGACTGTGAACAGGCCGCAGAAAAAGCTCTCAAAGGTCTGCTGATTATTAAGGGAATTGTTCCACCCCAGACACATTCGCTCGCTCATCTCATTGAAGCAATCGAAAAGCATGACGTTAGTGTGCCGGATGATGTGAAAACCGCTATGTCACTTACCCACTATGCAGTATCAACCCGATATCCCGGATCCTATGAACCGGTGAAAGAACGGGAATACAAAAAAGCCCTGAAAGGTGCAGAGACTGTTTTTTCATGGGTTGAACAACAATTCAACGAGACAACATGAAGTGCGTCATCTGTAAACCTGGGTAAACAAAAGAGGGCACAACAACCGTTACCTTTGATCGCGATGGAATGACCCTTGTCGTAAAAGATGTTCCTGCCCGGGTTTGCATAAACAACGGTGAAGATTCCGACAATAAACGTACACTTAAAAAACATTTATGAGAGCGGTGAACTGACCCGTGAAGCAACTATTAGGAAATTCCTAATAGTTCGTACTGAAAGAAACTGCGACGTTTCGCGGAATCTTGAAAACTACAGTCATGATGCCATAATCTCGTTCGGATACTGCATCAATTCAAAGCGAGCCCCCCAGTTCCGCCAGTGGTCAACCCGGGTATTGCGGGAATTTGCGGTCAAGGGATACGTACGTGATAAAAAGGGGATGAAAAACGGTACGTTTCTTGGAAAAGATTACTTTGAGCGCTTACTTGCAGAGATACGGCAGATCCACCTCAGCGAGAGACGGTTCTACCAAAAGTTTTGCCCACTCCTAATCCCTTCCCTGTCATTTTCCCAATCATGATATAATGTCTCTGCCAAATGGTACAAGTATGGCTGGCACAATAAAAATCGAGATCATCGGCATGAAAGATTCTGAATGTTGCCCGTTTCCCTGTGATGAAAACCGGACTTGTGGACTATCCGATTGCTATCCCACCGGAAAATTCACAGCTGCCTTCGATGCACTGGCAGCAGCACTCAGGAAAGAGTACGGTGACCGTGTAGATCTTAAACTAACACTGCTGGATGACGGTGTACCGGATTATGTCAAGAAGATAATCGAGAATGATTATCCCCCGCTTCCCATTGTCATGGTGAATGGAAAACTCACCCGTATCGGGCGCATTGTAATGAGCCGGATAAAAAAAGAGATTGATGCCGTCTGCTGATGATCAGGTTACCCGTGTAAGGGCACCATTCCCGAGATCGTAATAGAGCCCGTGGACCTGCACTCTCTTCTCATCAACAGCTTTTTTCAGCAGGGGATAGGTATAGAGGTGTTCGATCTGGAGCCTGACGTTTTCCTGCTCTATCTGGCGGTACCGTTCCTCCTTTTCGAGCTCGGTTGTCGGGGGTTTGATCTTTTTATCCACCCGTACTTTTGCGTCACGGGCATTGTTTAACCAGAGCGGTATGTATGAATCTGTGCTCTCTTTATCGAGTGCCCGGATTGCCCCGCAGTTTGAATGCCCGCAGATAACAACATCCTGAACCTTGAGGTGGACAACAGCGTATTCAAGCACGGTAGCAAAATTCCAGTCATGGATGGGCACGATGTTACCGATATTTCTCTGGATGAACAGTTCTCCTGCTCTTGCCTGCGTGATATGCCCTGTCTGGAGTCGGGAGTCGGAGCATCCAATCCAGAGCGTTGTCGGGTGCTGGCTCGATGCCAGCTCGCGGTAGTAGTCAATATTCGGCGTGAAATCAGATTCCCTGAACTTAAAATTTCCCAGCAATAATTTGTCGATCATTTTTGTAGCATTCTCCTCTTTATGGCAACTTCCTGTTACACACCTCAGGAACGTTTGCCGTAGTGTTCAGTCGTACGGGTAACAGTTAAATTTTGTGTTTTTACTCCTGAACTCGTGAGGAGCCCATCCAACGAGCCATGACAATTGTTGGACGGCCAACCGGAAAAAAGTAAAATTACAAAATTTCATCGCAATAATTATCACCATACCATATGCATAACGCGCATTTTGTCGAT
>JANYBK010000064.1 GCA_025360805.1 Methanomicrobiales archaeon | reverse complement strand
GGTCGAGTATGCCCCACAGGGATCATTTTTTTGCTATTTCTCACTGGAGGGAGGGGATTCTTATTTGATCTGCTCCTGGTGTGACAGGGAAAACGCCTTAAATTATCGATGATTTTATTGGGGGGTCAGGAATGTCAACTTAATGGAAAAGCCGGAGATCTTTGCAAATCCTGAGTTTGCCAGGCTAATTGTTGTGTCCTTTTCGATAATGATGGTGGCAGCCCCGGTCATCTCAAAGATCGTCCGGTAGAGATCCTCTGATTTTTTTAAGGATTCTTCTGCCCGTTTTTGTGCTGTGATATCCCGGAATATACCTTCAATTCCGAGATAATTCCCATCACTATCGAAATACTTGTGACTGCTGGTCGAAACAATAACCGGTGTTCCGTCCTGTTTTTTGAATGTCACTTCATAATTGGTAACAGCACCGTTCTTCTGAATATCCGAAAGGACTTTTTCCCGTTCTTCTGGATTATAATACAGGGTCTCTGCGATACTTTTCCCATAGAGGTCTGATACTATAGAATAGCCCAGCAGTTTTGCAAGAGATGGACTTGCGAGAACCAGGTTTCCTTCCGCATCACTGCGGTAGTAGACATCCTGGATATTTTCCAGAATATTGCGGTAGTCCTGTTCGCTTTTTTGAATTTGCTGCTGGTTCTCTGTTAATTCACTAAGCTGGGCCTGTAATTCCCCTTCAGCTGCAGCCATCTGCTCATAAGAAGCCTGTAATTCCTCCTCGGCCCTTTTCTGCTCGGTGGTATCCACGAGCGTGACTACTATGGCGGGTTTGCCATCATATATGATGGAGCCCGAGGACAGGTAAGCCCACCGGGATTCATGAGACTTGGTGAGATACTTTATTTCGTATCTCGTCGCAACAACCTCTCCCCGCTGCCGGGCAAGACCCCGCTCTTTGATCATATCCTGAAAGTCCGGATGGATCATATCCCAGAAATTCATGGCGCAGAGTTCTTCTTTGCTATAACCTGACATCTGCGCTGCATAGTCATTGATATATACGTCCCTGTCCCCCTGAAGGACCGCAATACCTACGGGAGATGTGTCGGCCAGTACACGGAATTTCTCTTCACTCTCCTTAAATGCCCTGTCCGTAATGCGTCGTTCTACCGCAGTCCGAGTTTTATGTGAGAGCTCGGCAAATTGCGCCTGGGGGTTCCCGCCTTTCTGCAGGTAATAATCTGCCCCATTGTTGAGCGCAAGGATCACGACCTCTTCACGCCCCCGTCCGGTGAATAGGATAAAGGGTATTTTCCCATGGTTAAGCCGAACCAGTTTTAAAAATTCAAGGCCATCCATATCCGGCATCTGGTAATCGGATATGATGGCATCGAATTGCTCCGTTTTAAGAAGAGCCAAGGCATCAGATGCCGAATCAATAATTGTAACAGAGAAATCTCCCGATTTTTCAAGGAAGATCTTTCCAATCTCCAGCAGGGTGGGTTCGTCATCTACATAGAGGACCCGGATCGTATCTGGCATCAGTTACCATTCCCTTCAACACGCCACATTCCCTTTGGCACAGCGATCTCGAACCGCACACCTTTGCCCGGTTCACCGGTTTCACTGATGGTGATGCCGGTGATAGAAAGGATCTCCTTTGACAGGAACAGACCAAGACCGGTATGTTTGCCAAACCCTTTTAAAAAGAGTTTTTTCTTATCCTCTCTTGCAATACCCACCCCGTCATCGCAATAGATGATGATAAGATCGTTTGTTGTTTCCTGTAAAGTATAATCCATATGCGTAACGTGAACGCCATGACGGAGAGAATTTTCCATCACGGTGTAGAATACCTTCTCGATGAGGGGATCGGCAAAAATCTCTACCCCGCTGACAGCAACATTAATCATGGTATCCGAGAGTTTCAGCTGCTTTGTTGCAGAGGCAATTATCTCAGAGGTTTGCTGCCATCTCGGCGCCTGAGTCCCGATTGTCTGGTAGTCACGGGCAAACTCAATCTGCAACTGGATTGTTTCTGCGGCTTCTTCTTCTTTCTTAATGTACCCCAAAAAAACAGGATCTGTCACATCTTCTTTTGATAGTTCAAGATACGTCCGCAATCCCATGAGCTGGTTGAGGATATCATGCCGGGTGATGCTGTTGAGCATAGTTAACTTGGCATTAGCCTGCCTGAGCGCCTCATCGGTCCGCTTGCGTTCAGTGATGTCCCAGAGCGTGGTGATGCGGTCCATCTCGCCGCCAACGATGATCTGGTGCGAGTGCATATCCGCCCAGAATGTTGAACCATCCTTGCGCAACCCCCGCGCCTCGTACGAATCTTCTGAACCTGTCGCCATCTTATCTTTTATAGTCTCTACAAACTCCTGTGCCGCCAGGGTGAGTACATTTTTGCCGATCATCTCATCGTGCGAATAACCAAAAAGCTCGCAGGCACGTTCGTTGAGATCCTTAATGATGCCCGCCCTGTGGATGATAATCCCTTCAACTGTTGCCTCTACCAGCTGCCGGAACCGGAACTCGCTCTCACGGAGGGTCTCTTCTGCTTTTTTTCGTTCAGTAACATCACGGATAACGCTGATAATATGCAAAACATCCTGCAGTATAATGACTTTGGCAGATACCAGACCGGGAAGTTTGCTCTTGTCTTTTTTTTGAAATTCTGCCTCGAAATTCTCACAAAAACCTTTCTTTTTAAGTTCAGCAACGATCTTTTCCCGGTTGGCCGGATCCGCCCAGAGACTGATATCAAAACTAGATCTTCCGATTGTATCTTCGCGAGTGAACCCGGTAATGTCGGTAAACCCATTATTGATGTTCACAATGACCCCGTCTTCAAGTCGGGAAATAAGAGCGGCATCGGGACTTGTGTTAAATATCAATTCAGATTCTTCTTTTGCATCGTTCATCTCTGCATTCAATCGCTGGTTGACCATGATGATCAATCCAACCGTTATTAAAAGTCCTTCAATGAGGGATGCCAGGAAAGTCACTGTTTGTATCAGCGATGGGGTGAACAAGGTATCGACCGGGGCAATCGTAAAGACTGCCACAGCGCGGAATATAAAAAAAACCCCATATGCGAAAAAAACTGCGGCAATGAGTTGTGCAGAATTTGTAATAGAACGTATTCTATTTCCAAGCAGACTTAGTGTAGTCAAAAATGAGATGAGTGCGAGTGTAACAGAAAAGATCACCGTTCGTACTGTGATGTCATTATTCCCGTATGTATGATAAAAAAAAGCTATAAGGAAAACTACAAAGATCGCACAGATCATCCATCGATACTCTTTCTGATCAAGGAACCGCGTGATCCCGATATAGATAGAAATAGCTCCCGAAATGAGCAGGGTATTTGCAAGGATTATAAAAAGTATGGGATTTGTGTCCTGCAAGAGCATTAATACATACCCGACTGCCGCAAGGATACTGCCAAAAACCCACCATCCAACTCCCCGGTACGTTTTATTTATCAGGTACTGGAAAAAGAATGCAATTGCCTGAACGTCTGCAACAATAGCCAGAACAATAGCAAGCGTGCGAATGTCTATCTCCATACCGTTCTCCAGTGATCCATCTTTTTTACCGGGCAGGGAAATAACTATTGTAATTATACGGATGTCCCTTCACCCTGCAATAATGGCTCATCTTTTGCCCACCCAGAGATTTCTTTATTGAATTTTTGAATGATTTATGACGGTCTATTATTGATTTGGCACTCACAACTTCAGCAATTCCCGTCACTAAAAGACGGAGTTTTATATCTCCGGCTCGCCCCGGCACAACGGTTTAGCAAGATGCCTGCGGGCAGTTGGTGGCACTTCATACCACCCGCTCTTTAGCGTTCGGGAAATTTCCTCAATCTCCGGCTCCCCAGACCGGCCATTGCATTTCCTGCACTTCCAGCCTTTCCCTTTTCCATCGCTTGTCATCCTCTTATTGCATGCTGTGCAGAGCGGAGGGCGGGTGATTGTGGTCCGGGCAAGCGAGACAACCCTTATCTTCTCTAAGTTAATGCTCCCTTTCTTGAAACTGCCCACAGCGATCACTTCATCGCCCGGCACCAGCTGCCGGATGATCTGCCGGAAATTCTTTGTTGGCTCATAGGCCATGCACCGCACGGTAAAATCCTTATCTTTCATGATGAATGATACATGGCCACCCTCTTTTGTCATAGGTATGCCGGTTACTACACCTGGCACAACATAGGAGAGCAGTTCACAAAGATTACCGCACTTTCCAGGTAACAGGTGAGCATCTGTCCCCTGGTTGGTCACATATAATTGCTCAATACCGTGTGGCTCTGACAGGATCTGCTGCCGGGCCATCATCACCCATTTCAGGCTTTCGCCCCGGATCCCAAACAGCACCGGGTCCGGTGTGTGCGGAACACAGACTACCACATCGTTCACAATGTCCACGGTGTCCCAAGTGTGCGGGAATGTTGATAATTCGGCGGCAAAGAGGCTGTCCCGGTCAACCTCACGGGATGTTCCCCAGCGTTCCGGCTGGCGGTACACAAGAATTTCTGATGTGCGATCCTTAAGTTCGCTTGCAACAGCCGCAGTTGCTCCAATCAATCCGCGCCTGTTCTTCCAGCCACGGTATCGTGCTCCGGCAGCGTTGAGAATGCTCACTGCTTCGTCAATCTCGCAGAAATCAGTCACCGCTTTGTAGTAAAACGCAGGATCGAGCCGTCCGTCTGCCACCACCACGCCGGGATTGGTATTTGCGCACGATAAATCAGAAAGCTCCTCTACAATCGCGCATGTGATCTCAAAAGCCCGGTCTGCATCGCCATCGACGCAAAAAGCGATCGCTGCATTTCCCCGTGTCTTCCAGGTAACATTCGGATTTAACCTGACGAGCCGGGCTTCCAACACCTGCATATGCTCATGGATGAGCCTACGGGCGAGCACTGCCCCGAGGTATGTGGTACACATCCCCTGAGGTGAGTCCGTATCATCGATCCCGATCAGCATGTCTATATTAATATTGGGCACGCTCTATCCATTTGTAACTGCATGTCCCAGGACCGCCAGCTCCAGCTGGTCACCAGTGTAATGATCACCGCAGGCTTTGATGTCTCCGAACGGTTTACCATCCGCCCGCGGAGCTTTGATCTCATGGCCCGTAACCACGGGACGTTGCTGGTCATCAAGGTGGTCTCCCATATCGATTCAGTCAGCGATGAGGTGGCATTCGATCTCGAATTGATCTCGCGGCATCTGGGGGGTGTCCCGCTCATTGTGGGGGAGCGCGCACGGGACGCAGAGCTGGAGAGGGGGGCAGTCTATGTCCGGTATGGCATCTATGCGATCAGCCCCTCGACGCTCTACGATTATTTTGTCGAGAAGATCCCCCCGCTGGTCTATGCCTCACCCGGCGGGTTATATGTGAACATCAACGGTGAAGCACTCAAAGATCTCCGTGAGCTGCGGAACATGTCGCTTGGGGATCTGGGGCTGGTGCTGGGTGTATCGCGGCGCACCATCAGCAAGTACGAGAGCGGCATGGGTACCACACTGGATGTGGCGATCCGGATTGAGGAATTTTTTGACACCGGAGTGGTAGAGTCAATCGACCTCGTCCGGCACGAACCCCCAAAGGTGATGGAGCCAGAACCTCTCAAGAATGAGGGAGGAATTGCAAATCCCATGGAGTTCCTCGAACAGATCGGCGTGCACCTGCATACGCTCCACGGCGCACCGTTCCAGGCCCTCCTGACGTTTGAGAAACACACGATTCTCACCGGCTACGGCACCGCGCAGAAAGTTGTAAAAAGGGCAGCCCTTATCGGCAACATCTCCCAGATCGCAAAGAAACATGCAATGTGCGTGATCACCGATTACCATAAGCAAAAAAAGATCGGAAAGACGCTAGTGATAGGAGAGGACCGTCTCCACAGGATTAAGGATGGCTTTGAACTTCTCGACCTTCTGGGCGACTGACTTTTTTTAGATCATGTTTATATAGAACCACAAACCAACTTTAGTGCTAAATCTAGATCGAAAGTGGTGAAATTTATGTCACAACAACTTGGAGGACAGCAGATTCTAATTCTCAAAGAAGGCAGCACCCGTACCCGCGGCCGCGACGCTCAGGGTATGAACATCACCGCCGCAAAGGCAGTGGCAAGTGCAGTCAGGACCACGCTCGGTCCAAAA
>JANYBK010000063.1 GCA_025360805.1 Methanomicrobiales archaeon | reverse complement strand
TTATGTGTAATATATGACACATAACGATGATATATCTTTTGGTCTGAAAAATAAGGGCTGTTTAGAAATTCAGGCAAGATACAAGGAGATTAGATTGGCCTCGTTATGGGTTCACGGGAATGCAGGAAACAACAGAATACTGACCGGTAGTCAGATTTTTCAAAAATTGGATTTATTCAAGTATATTCAGCATCCTCAAAGAAAATTCAGATCTTTGAATTTTTCTTAATTTTTGCCGATGACAGTTTTTCAATTACAGAAGCATCGACTCCCGGACTCAGGATAAGTTTGTGGTTCTGCACGGCATTGTCGATGAACCCCTTTCCGGCAGAAGTGCGGATGATCAGGGTAGTTTTGCCGGCAGGACTCCCGATCGAACCAGCGGAGATATCAGAAAGTACAGCAGTGAGATCCGTGCAGTAGTGACAACCTTTTCGGATGCAGTTTTCGAGTTCTGCGAGCGGAACAATAGTAGTAGTTCCATCGTGTTTGAGGATTTCGAGTTTCCCTTTCACATCCAGTTTTTTGATATCGTGCGGTTCTAGCTTGAGTTGAGTGCGGAGTTTTCCCTGGATGAGGGCTTCGTAATCGAAGGTCTCGGTACAGAATAAACCGATGACCAGCCGGATTGCTTTCCCATACGGCTTGAGCAGATCGTTATCGCTCTCCCTCATACGCGCAACTGCCTGCACTGCACAGGGAACACCGATAACTGCAATTCTCTTGAATTTTCGTTCAACAACCGCGTGCTTGAGCGCAGCAAGGAGCGGTACCCACCAGCTGTACCTGCTGCCTGCCTGTTGAATGAGGACATCAGATTTCGTAATAATAACCGATGATGGTTTGAGAGTCCAGCGATCTTCGGTGACTGTCACGATGGCATCAATCAGACCCTGATCAAGTGCATTGGCAAGGATCGCCGTAACTGCCCCACCACTCTGTTTATGCAGGACTTCAAAGGCTGATTTCCCACACGCAAGTTCGATATAGTTCCCGAGCGTCTCTGCCGGTTGTTCGCCAACACGGGGGCATACCGAATAACACGCTCCGCAGCTTACACTATCAGTTGCCTGTTTGCAGTACCCGTTGCTCTTTGGGGCAAGCACCATCTCCCCTTCATCAAAGGATATGGCATCTGCCGGACAGACTGCAACACAGGCACCACATCCTGAACATTTGCCCGTATCCCAGACCTCACTTTTCAAATCGCGATAATTCTTGAGTGCCATCCTCATCACTCCCAAGTATATTTGTTTGCAAACGGTCGTGCACTTGCCGGTGAAATCCGCGTGTAGTCAGAAGCCAGCAGGGGAACCGGGTCGAGACCGAACTGCTGTGCAAAATCCTCGATGATCGGTCGGATCATCGCTTTCTGTTCTTCGGTTGCCGGAGTCTGTTTGGCACCGACACCAAGATGCAGTTCATCCACCGGACCCCGCACAAAGATTTCACCGCCATGAATCCCACTGCCAACACCCCGCTCTGCTATCGGAGTCACACCATTAAGACCTAATACAATGAGAAGACCCCCGGCCATATATTCGCCCAAAAATGCCCGCGCTGATCCCCCGACAACAAGGATCGGTCGCTTCTCCATGTATTGTTTCATGTGGATGCCGCCACGATATCCGATATTATCCCGGACATAGACCCTGCCTCCCCGCATGCTGTGGGCTACTGCATCACCAGCACTCCCATGGATGATGACTTTGCCCTTATCCATGGTATTACCGGGGGCATGATCGGCATTGCCATTGACAATGATTGTAGGGCCGCTCATGAACATACCCAGATCACCGCCCGGGACACCGTTCACCGTAATAGTGACAGCATCGCCTCTCACGCCGTCTCCAATAAAACGCTGGCCTAAGACATTATCGATAATAATCTCTTTGGCACCATCGGCAATCGCAGCCCGGATCTTCTGGTTTAACGGGGTGTAGTGGAGATGGTTTGCATCAATGCGTACCGTAGTCATCTTCATGCCCCCACGGTCTTGACATCAAGGACTTCCATCAGACCTTCATCGAGCATATACCCCCGGAGCCGGTCGCGGTTGCCCCGCAGGCTCTCGATGCTGTTGATTCCTGCTGCCCCCATGAGTTCTGCTAGTTCAAGCGTCCAGCCGTGGATGAGATTTTCCACCTGAACGGAATTGGTTTCAGGATCGAGTCTCTTTACCAGTTCGGGTTTCTGGGTTGCGATGCCCCACGCACAATTGCCCTGGTAACAGGTGCCGCAGACCCGGCAACCCATGGCAACCAGTGCTGATGTACCGATGTAAACAGCATCGGCCCCAAGACAGATGATTTTTGCAACATCTGCACTCTCGCGGATACCCCCACTTGCGATGATGGAAACTTTGTGCCGGATACCCTGCTGACGGAGTTTGGCATCAACGCTGGCAACCGCAGCTTCAACCGGGATACCCACGTGATCCCGGAAGACACGGGGGGCGGCTCCGGTTCCGCCACGGAACCCGTCAATGACAACGGCATCAGCAGATGAACGGGCGATTCCCGCAGCAATCGCCGCTGAGTTATGGACTGCGGCGATTTTTACAAAGACGGGTTTTTTCCATTCGGTAGCTTCTTTCAAACCGCGTACCAGCTGCTTGAGATCTTCGATACTGTAGATATCGTGGTGCGGAGCGGGGCTGATCGCGTCGCTTCCTTCAGGAATCATCCGGGTGCAGGACACATCAGCGCAGACTTTCTCGCCCGGCAGGTGCCCGCCAATGCCCGGTTTTGCTCCCTGGCCAATCTTGATCTCAATTGCGGCGCCACGTTCGAGATAGTTGATATCCACACCAAACCTGCCCGATGCTACCTGAACAATCATATTCTTCTGATACGGGTAGAGGGACTCGTGAAGTCCTCCTTCACCGGTTCCCATGAAGGTGCCGATCCGGCTCACTGCTTTTGCCAGGGCAGTCTGGGCATTCAGGCTTATGGCCCCATAGCTCATGTGCCCGATCATTATCGGGGTTTCTATCTGGAGATTGGGGGTGAGTTTTGTGATGAGTTCGACCTCGCCATCCGGAAGTTGCTTTAACGCGAGCGATGATGGTTTTTTCCCGATATAGGTGCGTAACTCCATGGGTTCACGCAGGGGATCGATGCTCGGGTTGGTTACCTGGCAGGCATCCAGCACCAGCCGGTCAAATATGACCGGGTACGGTTGCGCATTTCCCATACCGGCTAGAATAATCTTTCCGGTTTTTGCCTGGTTGAAGATAGCTTCCCTGACTTCCCGGGTCCAGAGCGGGTGGCTCCGGTAATCATTGGGTTTTTCTTCGATATCGATCGCATCGCGCGGGCAGAAGGCAAGACAGCGGTGGCAGGCAACACAGTTCCGGGAATTTATCTTAATATCGTCTCCTTCTTTCCGGTACACACCGTACGAGCAGTTTTCGATACAACGTCCGCAGGACATGCAGCGGTCAGGATCAATCGACACTTTGAATTTGAGAGGAGTACTCCCGATACTCATGAATACACCCTCCCGATTACCGGTTCGCCGGCCTTTGGCATGGTGATATTTTCAACATCCGGATCGATCCTACGGATAGCCGCTTCTTCACTGGAAATATAGAGGCGATCCCCGGATTCTCCGCTGACAAGGGGACGGAGCTTGATCCGGTCAGTGAATCCTACCAGCGAATGTTCGTTGGCAACACAGATTGCAAACGGACCGTTCATAAGAGCAGATCCATACGCGAGACGTATGGCCCGGTTGAGTTCCTGCTCTTTTGGGGGCATCCGGTCAATCTCTTCCCAGAATGGGGGTGCAAGTGCCCGCACCGCCAGTTTCTCGGGTAACCCATGTTTCCGGACCAAAAGATCTACTAAGTATGCTACAACTTCTGTGTCCGTATACATAGTACATTTGTAGCCGAAACTCTCAATGTAGCGCCGGTTGGTACCATAAGAAGTGATTTCTCCGTTATGCACAACACTCCAGTTTAAGAGATTGAAAGGGTGTGCCCCGCCCCACCAGCCGGAAGTATTTGTCGGGTACCGGTTGTGGGCAAGCCAGAGATATCCTTTGTAATCCTCAATCCGGTAAAAATTTGCCACATCTTCGGGCCAGCCGGCTGCTTTGAAGACTCCTAAATTTTTTCCAGAAGAAAAAATCAACGCGCCGTTCTTTTCCGCATTCACTTTCATGACCAGATGAGTGACGATATCTTCATCGGGTGTGGTACTTTTTGGCATCAGGCTGCGATCAGGGCGGAAGAAATATCTCCAGGGGGTGTGGACTTTCCGGATATTGGGCTGCTCGTACGTCTTGATCTGCTCATCATGAACAATGGTTC
>JANYBK010000030.1 GCA_025360805.1 Methanomicrobiales archaeon | reverse complement strand
GGCGAGAGCAGCCGCTGGCGCAGGAGCATCGCGACAAGCCAGGGGCGTCATCCTACCAACCGGACAACTCCGGGAAAGCAAGGGAGGTGATGTGAAGCGAGCCGGAGCATCAGCGAGGATGAGTGAACATGACCGAGCGTCTGCGGCTCACCCGGGCAGTTTATCATCGCAGGAAGATCGAAATGGGTGTTTTCCGTTATGCAGACAAATACGCCGCTCCGACAAAGGAGCAGCGGGAACGGTACATGACAGGGAAGAGCGAAGATCTACACTTCGGACCTGAAGGCCAGATCGTGCTCATCGAATACCATGAAGCGGCATATCTCAAGGATGAGATCGACGATATCCGCATCCTCTTCATCGGATTCAGGGATAAACAGAAGGCTCGTGAAGAGGCGAAACTGCTGGCGGACCGTCACGAGCACAAAGCGCCGCATAAAAATTTGTTTACTACGGGACGAAAGGCTGGCGATGATTCGAAGCCCTCCGACAACCAATCCGGATGATCTCTGATGAGTTCTGAACGAAGCAAACATCCTGCAGTTACAAAATGCGGTCCAAGAAACAAATAATAAACTCGAAAATATTGTGAAAAAATTCGATAAAAAAATGATTTAACGATTGCGAGACCGGGCTGAATTCTTTGAGTAAATTTAAAGAGGTCAAAATAAAGATACATTCGAACATGGATAAAGTTCGAGAAGATGGGTATTTCGGCGCAATCGGAACAGGCATCTTTGGTGCGCTTATGCTTCTCGCGGGTTGGAATCTAAAATTTTCTGATTTAACGGGTCAAGGTTGTGGTGTTATTGGCATTTTTTTTATAGTCTAGTCAATGGCCAGTTTTATTAAACCCGAATCTGCGGGTAAAATCGCATTGAGAATACTGAAAAATCAGCAAGAAGCACTATTGGGAGATGGAAAACCAAATAGTAAAACCAATTCCATACATAACGAAAACGTTACGGGAAATGTCATAAATACGGCTGGTTCGAAAAATACAACCGTTATTCTCGCTGGAAATTCAAGTCTTAAAAATGAAGATGACGAAACTCAAAAAATTATGAGAATGTTTGATTCTGAAATTGCTAGAATGGAAAAAAACCTTAATTCGATACCGGATGTATCAGAAATCCCAATTGAATCAAGATACCAACAAATGGTAAATTATGCGGTTGAGCAATACAAAAAAGGAAACCCACAATATTTTCAAAATACTCCTGTCTATGCCCAATATTCAAAAGAAATGATGCAATTCAACGATGAATTAAGAGAAATGTTGATCGAATTTTATGAGTTTATTCAAGCTATCCATAGAAATGCAGACTTTAACTTCGTTCCCGGAACGAACGATAAAATTTTTCAGATTCAAGCTTACTTCGACAACGCTAAAAAGGCACGAGAGTTAATTCCAAAAATCAAAATCTTACTCAAAAATGAATTGAATTGATTGCTTCAATCATCCCTCCTTCCCCCTTTCTCTTTCTCCACCCGCTTCCGGCAATACCGCTTGCACTTCGCCCGGTTCCGTTTGTGGTTTACCTTCTCGCGGGCCAACCGGAGTGCTCCCGTAGCTCGAGACTTTCGTCATTCATGCCGGTCCCCGCCCCGTATTTATGATCATACCCTTCAGCACAACCAAGATATCCCCGTTCTGCCGGAACGCATCCTCGAACAGACCGGGCCGGTCCCCGACATAGAACAACGCCGACGAAAACGTAGGTCTCAAATCATTCCCCTGCGGACCGACAAACCGGATCCTCACAGAAGGAAAGCACACCCGACACGATATCGCCGTCAGCGTCTTCCACGCTGCGGTCTCTGTCGCCGACTTCCACATAACAATCGCTTCTTTGGTCCGACCAACTGATCGCTCCAGGTAAAGTTTCGAGAAAAACCGCTTGATGCTCGGACAGCTTCACGCCAGCCTGCCGGTCGATTCACGCCACGAGCGGGGCCGGTCCCGCTGATCGTTAAATCTCACCCTCGTAGAACTCAAATATCGGGTAATATACCCAATTTTCCCCACCCCCGGAAAAAACGACCTCGATAACGACCCTCTGTAGGGCAGATCTCCCCTCAAACAGGCAAACCACCGGGTAAAACTAAACGCCCTTTAAACGGCCTTGGCGACCCTCGTTTTTAAAGCCCAATACAGCCGTATTTTGGCAATCAGGACGAGATTAAGGCACTTATTTCCGCATCCCAAAACCGGACTGCATTGTAGGGGGGTCCCGGACCAAAACCCACCAATCGGAGCCCAATTTGGGCTTATTTTCCTCATGTTTAGTACCCCCAGATACCAGGCATCTCCGACGAGGGATAAATGCGAGAAATATCCCATACTCCCCGGTCCCTCACTTGATCAATTTCGTCTGATCCTTTGAAGGAGACGACTGCGAGGAACTCCCCGACTCCATAATCTTCCTCTGAGCCAGATCCACTTGTTCGCATGCCCGTTCATCATGCGGATGAATCTTCAATAATTTGTTAAACGCACGAATCGCCTCAAGATATTTTCCGCTGCACATGAGCGCCATCCCCTTGTTGAACCACGCCTCGGTGAATTCGGGATCGATATCTGCGGCCTGGGCAAAAGAATTGAGGGCGTCATGGTATCGGCCCATCTTGAAAAGAATTATTCCCTTGTTATACCACGAGTTTGCATTGTTCGAATCGAGTTTAATTCCCTTGTTCACGAGTGCGAGTGCCTCGTCGTACTGACCGGACTCAGCAAGTTCAACTGCCCTGTTGGAGAAGTCGCGGGCATCGGGCATGATAAGATAATATCCCGGTTGGACCCGATGAATGTTCTGATGATGGCATCAGAGGGGGGCTGTCATGCCGCAGCGGCCCTTTGTTCGCACCGGGCCGAGTGCATCGGCCGCGAGGTCGGGGTG
>JANYBK010000223.1 GCA_025360805.1 Methanomicrobiales archaeon | reverse complement strand
CTCAGGTAGCTGATGCCGGTTGAAATCCCCTCGGTCCGCACCTGTTTCCACTTCTCAACATCCGGCACTCCCAGAATTGATCCCTCGTGGACGAATATTTCATTGGCACAGGCAGGACCACAGAGCTTTGCATTGGATTCCGGCTCTTCCACGGCCACTTTTATTGCTACCCCCCCAAGAGTCCCTTCCCATGCATCGAATGAGCATGGCCCGGCTGCAGATCCATTTGCGGTAGCGACACGTAAGATCGCGGCAGCAAGCTGCTTTCCTTCTGGGGACACCGGTTCTTCCCTCAAATGAACAGCACGAGCGATCTCCCTGTCCGTGATCGGTCGGGGGAAGAACTGCGGGAAACAGAGTTGCCGGACATCATTAGAATTGTATGCGATCATCGCAAGCCGCTCGACACCCAAGCCGAGATTCATGACCGGTACCCCAATACTGTACTCGGCGAGTGCAGATGGGGAGTACATACCGAATGTTGCCACTTCTACCCATCCGTGCACCGGGTGCCGGGCGTAGACTTCTGTCTGGGAATCTGGCATATAATACTTGGACCGTTTCTCATCCGGCTGGAACCGGAAGTCCGTGTACCCGAATGCGGAGAGGAGTGCTTCGCTAACTGCTTTACCGTCCTCTATGGTGACATCTTCACCGGCAATGATACATGACGCTGAGTGGTAGGTCATGAGTCGTGTCGGCCCTTCGGCCTGCTCGCGCCGGAAACACCGGTCAACCGAGAAGAGCCGGATGGGGAGCGCTGTTTTTTCCCAGATGGCACCGAGCGTCATGAACCATCCGCTCGTCATATGACTGCGAAGGGTGGAGCGCGAGGATTCCGGGACAAGCGCCCTGAACTCCGGAAAGACCGCGTCAAGGATGTGCACAACCAGTGCATCATCCACGTCAAGCACCTTCGAGAGTTCGAAGGTAAGTTCGTCACCGTCAATCTCCGATTTTTTGTATGCGTGAAGGGTCTCTCTCAGGTGTTCCTCAGTCTCCTTTGTCATGGGCTGGTAATGCTCATGGTGATGGGCTTGTGCAACCGGAACCGCATCGTGGTGGACGAGCGGGCTCCGGTGACTCATCAGGATTTCGTTGATCTCATCGAGCTGTTTTCGTGCAATCCCCACGTTCGGACGAGGGAGTCCCCCAAGATAGAATACACGGTCAAGCACGGCCATTGCCTCGGGGCCGAACTGGCGGTAGATGTCCTGTTCCTCGATGATGACCGGGTTTTCAGCTTCATCAAATCCCAGCGAAAGGTACGTCTCGCGAAGCCGGTTTATCGTAGCAAATATCGGGTGCGCCTGGGCCCGTTTGAACGAGAGACACGGGTAGGTTGCCGCATGTCCCGGTGGTGTTACAACGGTTGGACCTTCATGCCATGCATCTTCAAAATTTTCATGTGACTTTCGTTTCCATTCTTCAGGATTGAACCTCATGTTTTACGCTCCAGACAGACCACTCTGCTCAATATATTCTCATCTTTGATCCGGTAATCGCACACGGCTGCAATCTTCTCAGCAAACGATCGCACATGCACATGCTCCGGCATATTTTCTCTAGCCAACCGGTTTCTACTGTATCCCAGATACATATATCCCTTCACTTCCACAAATGACGCTCCCGAATCCTGCAGGATCGCAGCATATTTTTCCGGTGCGAAATCATTGAGATCCTTGACAAGGGTGATTCGCACTGCGGACCGTCGTGTTCCAAGCAGGGCAAGGCTCTCGTTCACCCGCTCCCAGTAATCCTCATTAGGGCGACATACCTTCATGTAGGTCTCCCGATCCGGTGCATCAAGCGAAACATACATCTGGTACGGGTGGCATTGCCGAAGAATGTCAGGATTGGTACCGTTGCTCACGAGAAATGTGGTGTAGCCCTTATCGTTGAAGAGATCGATTAGCGCAGGCAGCTGGCTGTAGAGCGTGGGCTCCCCGGAAAGCGAGATTGCGACATGTTTTGGATCTAGCGCTTCCTGCCATTTTTCGGGAGTGACGGTGTTGTCGAGGACTGCATTGTACCCGGCAAGAGCTTTTTTCTGGAACTTGTGCACGCCAGCAAGAATTGTTTCCGGAGAGCATTCCTCTTCCTCATGCATCTCCTCCTCATAGGATCGCCAACAGAAGAGGCAGCGCTGGTTGCAACGCAGGGTAGGAGTCATCTGGACGCAACGGTGACTGTCAATCCCGTAGAACTGGTGCTTGTAGCACATATCACCGCCCATTAGCGCCCGTTTGCACCACATGCAGGGCTTGAGAGCGGCTCCCGAAGACTTCGAAAAAAACTGGTATCCCTGCTTTCGCAGGGCCTCACATGCTGCGGATGGCATCGATCCCAAGCGTCTCTAACGATTCTTTGAGCGTGTTCTGTGCCGCTTTTACCAGCGTGAGCCGGCGATTTCGGACATCTCCCTCGCTTTTTAACACCGGGTCGAAGTGGTAGAACGAGTTGAATGTGTCTGCAAGTTCGCGGGCGTATGTGGCAAGTATGTGTGGTCTTAACTCAGCGATCACCCGCTCGATGACCATGGGCAGCTTGGCAATCTGTTTGGCAAGGGCAATCTCTGCCGGGGTCTCGAGATCGCAGCACTCCTCAAAGGGACCTGCTTTATCCAGGATACTGCAGGCACGTGAGTGGGAGTACTGGATATATGGTCCACTCTGGCGTTCGAAGTCCAGTGCTTCCTTCCAGTCAAAGACGGTGCTCTTTTCGGGAGACACCTTCACGATATCATACCGGACTGCGGCAAGACCGACCGATTGGGCAATGGCCCTCCGGGCCGGTTCATCGAGTTCGGGCCTCCGTGCGGTCACTTCATCGAATGCCTTCTTGTTGATCTCGGTGATCAGGTCATCAGCTGAGACAAACTTGCCCGCCCGGGTACTCATTGATCCTTCCGGCAGGGATACAAATTCAAAGTGGACGATCTCCGGCACTTTCTCGCCAAGTAATTTCATGGTGCACTGGAGCTGTGCGCCAATCAGCTTGTGATCGGCACCGAGCACATCGATCACCCGGTCAAAGTTAGCTCCTTTCCATGCATGGAATGCAAGGTCGCGGGCTGCATATACTGATGTTCCGTCACTGCGCCGGATCACGTACTTGTTCTCGAACCCGAACTCCGAGAGATCGAGTGCGAGGGTTTCTTCCTGTTTTGCCTGAGGGAGTTTCCTGATCCTGCCTATGATCCGCTCAGTGTAACCATTCCGGATGAAATCGCTCTCCCAGACGAACCGGTCGTGCGCCACATTGAGGTTCTTCATCGTGACTTCGAACCCTTCAAGACAGCGCGAGACCTCGTTCCTGAATTTCTTGACCGTTAATGTATCGCCTTTTTCCACCAGCTGCATCAGCTCATTGACCTGCTGTGTGATTCCCGGATCCTTCTCGATCTCACGGTTCGCTGCTATGTAGATGCGGGCGATGTGGGCATCCTCTTTTTCGCCATCATGCTGGGTGCTGTCAAGGTGGGTGAATCCCCATACCACAATAGCGATTTGCCTGCCCATATCATTGACATAGTACTGTACTTCGAGCCTGTAGCCAGCCTTGCGAAACGCCCTTGCAAGGGTATCTCCAATAATCGAGTTCCTGATGTGTCCCACATGCAAAGGACCATTGGGGTTGGCACTTGTGTGTTCAAGGACCACGCGGGTTGTTTTTTTCTCCAGTGAACCATAGCCCGGCTTTACTGCGGCTTTTATGGTATCGCTTACGTATTCCTTGCCAAAAATGAAATTAATATACGGCCCTTTCGCTTCGACGGTTATCCCTGCTAATTCAGGGTGTTTTGAAAGATCAGCAACAAGATCCTGTGCGATCTTGACCGGAGCCTGTTTCTTCTGTTTTGCCAGTGCGAATGCGATGGTTGTTGCCAGATCGGCATGCTCCCCGCCTTCTCCGAGCAGCACATTATCCATGCCGGTAATCTCTTTAAGTATGCGTTCCAGTATTGTTTGTTTCTTAAGTAACATCAGCTTCCCGTCCTGTAGCGAAGGATTGCAGCAATCCCGCCGAATGCGGAGAAGAGGATCGACCCCTCTTCAAAATCATCGGAAATGAGCTCGACTTTGGCACTGCTTTGTTCAGCAAGTTTGGTCAGTTCATCAACGATATCAATCTCCTCTTCGAGAATGAGCGGTGCCGTACATTTCGGACATGCACCTAAAGGGATATCCCGGACCGTTTTTCCTGCATCGATGTGAACCGTCTTCTCATCGGTGAAATCGCAGTTCTGGCATTTTATCCGGAGTCTGGATTTGCGGAGGTTTGCCGAGAGGAGCAGGGTATCGACTGCACCAAGTTCAAGGTTTTTCCTGATGCTCTCTTCCCCATAGGCAGCAATACTGGCATCCTTGACAAGTTCTCGTAAGAACTTCTCCATGAACGCTTTTTCCTTGATGACGCCCATGCCTTTGAGTGCATCCTTTGCCGCATCCACAAGCTCGGAAAGCCCGTCTTCGTTGGTATATGCCACATCGTAGATGCCGATGATCCGCTTCTGAACCTCGTGGTGGAGGAAGTTACCGGCTTCAAACTCCTCTTTTGTCGGGCTGGGACCTCCGATAAGCACGCCCTTGAACCTTTCGAAGTAATCTTTCTCTGCAAGGAATATGGCACTGGCCCGTTCGCCTATCCGGGTATAGAATTCGGCAATTGCAATCTCCCTGAGACGCCCGAAACGTGCAGCTGACTGGCCGCCTTTGCGCGTCTTTCCCGGGACTGTTGAAGTTGTACCCCCAACCGGTTCTATCCGGTTACCGCGCAGGAAGCCCCAGTAAGCTTCCCTCCGATCAAGAACGAGAAGACCGTATATGGACTTCTCTTCGAGCATCTGTTTGAGCGGCTCGAGTTCGAAGTTCGAGCTGCAACGGTACATATAGAGGTTAAGAGGTTCAGGAGGCTCGACGATCGTGCACTGGAGATCCGTCCGATCGCCATAGGTTTTGACCGTCCCGCAGAACACTGCAAGCCCATGCAGAGGCGGGCGTTTATAGTATTTGAGCCGGGAGAGGATTGAGGATATGGCACTCTGGACATTGGTTTTGGTCTGCTTGCTCTTGATGTTTGCACACTGGCCAAACTCGTCCTTAAGCTGATTGGTAACATCGTAGATTTGCTTGTCAGGAGGAATATAGATCGTGATAAGTTCCGTCCCGTCTCCCTGTTGTAACTCGAGCTTCTCAAGTGCCTTTTTAAACTCGTAACGCTTTCGTGCGTCGTCCATCTCCCGTTCTTCTGCCATTGCCGGTCTCAATCCTCTCTGGAGCTATTACTTATTGACTCTCGTGTGGCATAAATTTGCCCTAAGTGCATAATGATCTGTGCATCGACATCGCTGTTGATGCCATGACTACCGGAAAATTCGCTGAATGTCTTGGGTTCCTGTGCCAGATCAAAGAACTGTTTACCGCTTGCAAACTGGATAACCGGATCATTAACTGCATGGAAGATCCAGACCGGGCGCTTGGTTATCTTTGTGAAATAGGTACTGGGCTCTATGGACGTGGCGAACCGCACGGGTGTTCCTGAGTAACCCTGCTGAATCATTGAGTCCAGTAATCCCCAATCGGAGGTGGATATTCCCACGTATCCGGTGAATTGGGGATCAACACCGGCAGCAACTGCAGCATACCGTCCTCCATTGCTCGACCCCATCACATAGACCGGAACAGAGAACCGGTTGGAAATGATCTTCTGCGCGTTGACCAGATCGCAGACTGAGAGATAATATTGCGGCCAGTCGCCATTTTCAAACCGGGTGTAATCCTGCTGAACCAGCTGTTGGCTGAAGGGAATGCCTGGGGTTTCCGCACCATTGCCACGAGTATCTACAAACATGAAAGCATAGCCGGCTGCCGCATACAGTACCATCCGCTCCTCATGTCCGGCGATCTTCTCACCCGCACCGGGGGCATACACGATTGCTGCTTTCGGGTTTTTTGGTGCAGAGAGATAGGTGACCGTATCACCGCTATGAGTATGCATGACGATCCGGGTTTTGGTATATGTTTCATTTGAGAAGAGCACCTCTTCACTTGTTGTAACTGGTGCACAAGTGACCGAAAGGATGCCCTTGTTATCTACGGAGTACGCAGGTTTCGCACCGTTACCCGATGGACCCGGAGTACCAATACATCCGGCACACGCGAGGAACAGGATCAAGATGACCCATACAGCAAGCAATGAACGCATGGTCAGCACCCGAAACAGCGATGGATCAGGCATATGGTCTTTGCATCTATGATCGTTCCATTGCGGATCATCTCAGGGAGATCACATTTGGCAACATCCATCACTTCAATTATCTCATCCTCATCTTTCCCGTACTCCGTTGAAGGAAAAAGATCCCGGGCTTCGAACAAGAAGATCTTCTCATCAGTATAGCCCGGCGTTGTAAATATGAACCCTTTCTCGAGCATCTTCTTCGCTGCAAAACCGGTCTCTTCGATCAGTTCCCGGTAAGCGGTTTGTAACGGGTCTTCGCCCGGTTCCATTGTTCCAGCAGGAGCTTCGAGTATGTACTGGTCGATCGCATACCGGTATTGTTTTACCAGTTTGCACCGCTTTCCTGTAATCGGAAGTATCGCAACGGCATTGCTCGGGTGAACGATTACTTTTTCCCGTTCAATTCCGTTCGGGAGCCTGATCATACGGCTCTCAATCCAGAGGCGCCTGCCGCGAAAGATCTCCATTTATTCCTCGTATACGATAGGATCTTGTTTTCTGATTGCGGCAAAGGCTTCCTTCCGGTAATGACATGACCCGCAAGTGCCACAGGCTTTGTCTTCATTCCGGTAACAGGACCAGGTGTACTCGTACGGAACACCAAGTTTCATGCCCACGTTTAAAATGTCTGTCTTTGTCATCCGGATGAAGGGGGTTTTGAGAGTGATTGATGTGGTGTCCTTTGTACCGAGATCAATCACCTGCTGGAATGCCTCGATAAACTGTGGGCGGCAATCCGGGTAGCCGCTGTAATCAAGCGACTGGACCCCGATGAAGATCGCATCTGCATCTTTAGCCTCGGCAAAACTGGTTGCAATGGAGAGCAGGTTGGCATTGCGGAACGGTACATACGTGTTGGGAATGTGCGCCCGCGCTGGATCATATTTTTCTACAGCTATTTCTTTGTCGGTGAGGCTGCTCTCCCCAAACTGTGAAAAATAGCCGACATTGACTGCTATGAAGTCTTTTGCACCTAACAGGGAGGCAATTTTCTGTGCGCATGCCAGTTCTTTTGATTCCGTCCTCTGCCCATAATTCAGGTGAAGGGCGCAGATTTCATATCCCTCGCTCTTTGCCAGATATGCGAGCGTGGACGAGTCCATACCTCCGGAAAGTAAACATACAGCTTTCATTTCACACCGATGATTTTATGTAACTGCAGCTGGAACCTCACGGGCAGGTTATTGACCAGTATGAATTGTGCAATGGTTGTGTAATCGTTGCCCGCAACCGGGGAGAAGAAAATTTCTCCGGCAATCTTGTGCGATTCCATAATCTGTTGTGCATACCGGCAGTCGTTTTCATCCTTGAGAACAAATTTCACGCTGTCCTGCAGGCGGATGGCATCGAGCAGCGAAAGATCGCTCTGCTCTCCGGAGGATGGGCATTTCACATCCATGCAGATCGAGGCATACGGTTGCAACCGGGAAAATGCATAGGTGCCGTTCGTTTCGATATCGATCAATGCGCCTCGCTTGTGCATGGATACGAGCAGCGGTTCGAGTTCAGCTGCCTGCATGAGTGGTTCACCTCCGGTGATACAGATGTACGGGGGATTGATGCGCCAGACCTGCTCAAGGATAGCATCGAGGCTCATCTCCTTTCCGCCCGTCCTGGCGTACTCTGTATCACACCAATGACAGTTCAGGTTGCAGCCAGAAAGCCGGATGAAGAGGCAGCATTTACCCTGGTTTTTGCCCTCTCCCTGAAGGCTCTTAAAGATTTCAATGACCTTCATTTAAGTTAGCTCGGCGCAGGCTGTAGGGGATTCCCAGACGCGGATCTTCGTTACAGCTGCTTTTATTCCCCGTTCCCTGCAGATTGCAGACAGATCATCCCGGATAATCACTGCCATCAGTTCACTGGTTGGCTCTCCGGGAGTGGTAATAACCTGGTGGAACTCTTCAATGCGGGGTACCATAGGATCATCGCGGTTTAGGATGATCTGGTGATCATACTTGTTAATCACCTGTTTGATCAAACTGTAATCAATCAGGATTTGCGTTTTCGGGTCCGGCTCCCCTTCCATCCAGACCTCAATCTTCCACCGGTGCCCATGTAGGTTAGCGCACTTCCCCTTGTAATGGAGCAGACGGTGGCTGGTATCGATCTGCACCTCTTTATAGATCCCGACTTTCATTACATATTATTAGCCTTGCAGGATATAATATTATTATGAGTGGGGTATAATAGTATAAGACAGGCAGGTGGAGTGCCACAATTTATAAATCGGACCCCCGCGATTGTATATATCTCAGTGTGGGTTATCGATAACCACGAAAACAACTAAAATGAGGTTATTTAATGGGACAGGGTAAATTTGCAGCCAGAAAGATGGTTCGGGACTCAAATAAGTTCCGGTGGGCAGACAAGAACTACGCCCGCCGTGAGCTCAATCT
>JANYBK010000219.1 GCA_025360805.1 Methanomicrobiales archaeon | reverse complement strand
GTTCCCTTTCCAGAGAAGATATCCGTAAAGGTATTCATATGGTGAAGAACCGGGACGCTATCCGGCACCTGAACTGGTTGTAACATGAAAATCACCCTGCTGGGAACCGGCGACGCGATTGGTACACCAAAGGTTGGTTGCGACTGCCCCCGGTGCGCCCATGCCAAAGCAACTGGCAGGATGCGGCTCCGCACTTCACTGCTGGTTGAAAATAATGACCGGCATCTCCTGATCGATTCATCTCCGGATCTCCGCCAGCAGCTCCTCTTAAACGGATCTCCCCATATCGATGCAGTGATCTGGACACACGGCCACTATGATCACTTCATCGGGTTTGGCGAGTTCTATCGCATCCAGAACATCCCCCCGGTCTTTGCTGCACCACCGGTTCTGAACTACTGCGCAGAAGTATTCCGGTTTCTCACGTTTGACAAAGTTGCAATCCAGCCGTACGAACCGTTTGACATCTTTGGGATTACAGCTACACTGTTCCTGGTCAAACATCCCACAACATACACTTGCGGCATACTCTTTGAAACCGACCAGTCGCGCGTGGCATTCACTTCAGATACGAACATCAATATTCCAAAACAGAGCCTTGATCTCTTACAGGATCTCGATCTCCTGCTTTTAGATACACTTATGCCCTCGGATATCTCGATTGGCAAGCACATGAACTATCTCGAAGCATGTTCACTCGCAGAGCGCCTCGAGCCCAAAGATTTCCGTTGTGTGCATATGAGCCACATGCTCCCATGGGATCTTCCCCACACGGGAAGAGACGGGGAAATATTCGAATTCCCCTGATTATTTTCTGCCTTCGCGTCCACGATTCTTTAACAATGTGTCTTTCCTGCAGCAATGCCGGCATGCTTTAGCACCCATACCTTAATGATTTTCAGGTGCCCAACCATAGGTGCATGATTGTAAAAATGCTCGATCTCGAGAAGGACAAAGTGCGGCTCGTCATCCAGGGGCAGGGGCACACGTTCATGAACGCCCTTGTCGAGGAATTATTAACGGATTCCGATATTGATGTCGCCCGCTACGTGATTGAGTTCCAGTTCTCTGACCCGGAACTCTTTGTAACAACCAAAGGAAAGAAAAATCCACTCCCCATCATCAAAAAGGCCTGCAAGCGAATATCCGGTAACTGCAATGATCTTATCAAGGGCTTAAAGAAGCAGTGATTTAAAAACTTCAATATTTTTTTTGCATGAAATGCACCAGCGCATTTCACATTGACAATCCCTGCGGGGATGTCTATGCAAACAACCTTGTGGTAAACCTCGCGGCTGTTTTCATCAATTGTGGTTAAAAGTGATTCTTCCGGTAATGCATATCTGGCAGAAAAAAGAATTGACGAATATCAGCGCGCTCCGGTAAAACGGGAGCAAAAAATTATTCTTCAGCCCGCTCGGTAAAGACGATCGATCCAGAGATGCGGGAGATTCTTATCTTCACTTTCATCCCGGGCTTGGAATTTGCCACATACATGATATAGCGGCCCATCTTTACGACCCCGTCGCCCCGCTTGGAGATCGACTGGATCTCAACATCCATGATCTGACCCTCCTCAAGATTCTCTGATACGGGTTCTGTGCGGGCCTTTCTCTTTCTTACCGGGCGGTGACTCCCACAGGCATCGCAACGGAGCAACATGACACGATCATCCTTGACAAGACGGGTGTCAGGTTTGCCGCACTCGGAGCAGATCACGTAATCTTCTACGTAACTCTTAATGATCATCCTGATGAGTGTGATCTCAAACTTACCATTAAAGATCGCACGGTTACCATCAATCTTTCCCGAAGTTCCTAATTCACCTAAGAGAAACTTCATCAGATGATCCGGTTCTCGGCGGACTTTACTGACAATATCGGTGAAATTTTCAAGAACTGTTGTCTTGCCCTCAACGTACGCTTTTGCCTCGGGAACTACAAAACGTTCCGAAGATTCGGATTTTTCCGTGATATTGGAATAAGCCTGTTTGAGGAGATTTTCATAAGAGTCCGTCATAATTGTATAATATAAACGCGCCCTGAATCCAAAAGACTTTCTAAAAAAAAAGATACGCTTCCCGAAACAATACCCGGGTTTTATCAGTGAATGGAGATGAGCAGGTTCATCGTAATATTTTAAAAATATGCCCCGCACCTCACCATTGGCCGGGTTCACATTACAGATTTTTTAAAAGGTCGTTTCCTGATTATTTGGGTTAAAAATTATACTTTTATTGCTGAAGACACAAGAGCTGACAGTTCTTTGTTCATTTTTTCAGACTCTATGTCTTTCTGGTTGATGTTGGTCACAGCAGCCAATACCATACCACGGGCTTCAATCCATTTTTTAAACGTCTCATCAGTCTGACCGGGTCTGCCACCATGTGTGGAGAATGCAACGGCTGGCTTTCCCATACATCCTTTCAACCCGACAATTGCCGTATGGATTGCGGGGGTTGGTTTGAACGCCCAGACTGGAGATCCGAATACGATCAGATCGTATCCTGATACATCAACGGATTCAGGCTCAATCTTTGTCAGCTGTTCACCGCGTGCCATCTTGCACTGTACAAGGAACTTTATGAGTTTCGAATAGGGGGCAACGTCATTAATTTCCACGAGTTTTGAGTCGAATGCTGACGAAAGGTGCTGCGCAACATGCCGGGTGTTACCGCTCTCGCTATGATAAATGATGCAGATTTTCATCCACACATGATTACGTAGCCGGATGAAAAAAAGATATCAGAAAATTTGGGGATTATTTCTTCTTGGCCGGTACTTTGGCTGCTTTTTTCGCGGCTGGTTTTGCAACCGGTTTTGATACGGGTTTTACGGGTTTCTTACCCTCGTTCTTCTGGAACTGGGGCATCAAGCTACGGACTTCCTTTCCGACTTCTTCGATGAGATGATCCTCATCTGCTGCGGTGAGCGCGTTAAATACCGGGCGGTTTACCAGATTCTCAAGCATCCACTCCCGCGCAAACGTGCCATTCTGAATCTCTTCGAGGATATCCTGCATTGCGATATAACTCTCCTCTCCAATGACGCGGGGGCCCCTTGTGAGATCCCCATATTGCGCGGTGTTGCTGACGTACTTGCGCATATTTGTCAGCCCGCCTTCATAGATCAGGTCAACAATAAGTTTTGTCTCGTGAAGCACTTCGAGATATGCCATCTCAGGTGCATACCCCGCATCAACGAGAGTTTCAAATCCTGCTTTGATAAGAGAGGTTATACCACCGCAAAGAACGGCCTGCTCACCAAAAAGATCAGTCTCGGTCTCTTCGCGGAATGTTGTCTCTAACACAACTGCACGGGTTGCTCCGATACCCTTTGCATAAGCGAGCGCGATCTTATGTGCGTTACCCGAATGATCCTGGTGGATTGCAATAAGAGCAGGTACCCCTTTGCCTTCCTCAAACTGGCGGCGCACCATGAAACCTGGACCCTTTGGCGCGACCATGATTACATCCACGGTTGACGGAGGTGTGATCTGGCCGAAATGGATATTGAACCCGTGCGAGAACATCAGGCATTTGTTTGCAGTTAAGTACGGCAGGATCTCTGCACGGAAGACTGCACCCTGGCTCTCATCAGGCAGGAGAATCTGGATGATATCTGCTCGCTTGACAGCCTCTGCAACCGTCATAACTTTCATACCATCCTTGCTTGCTGCGTCCCAGCTCTTGCCTTTGCGCAGGCCGATTACCACATCAAGCCCACTGTCTTTTAAGTTCAGTGACTGTCCGCGTCCCTGGGAGCCATAGCCGATAACAGCGATACGCTTGCCTTTCAGCACACCGATATCTGCATCCGCTTCATAGTATTTTTCCATCATGATAGTTCCCTTTGATATCTGTAACAAAGCACATAAATATTATATGAAAAAACTAAAGAAGCACACTTAAAAAAAATAGCGATAGGCTGCCATGACCATCCCAACACCCACAGACCAGGATTCGGACAGGACGTTCAACAGGGAACTGCCGGACGTGCAGGCATCTTTTCCGGATGTCCGGATCAACCTAACCCGGGTCGGCGTTAAGAACGTAAAAAAACTTGTCGAAGTGCACAGGCATGAAAAACGCCCGGTTATTTTTATATCCAATTTCGATGTCTACGTTGACCTTCCTGGAAGTTTAAAAGGGGCAAACCTTTCACGGAATTTTGAAGTGATCGATGAGGTGCTCCAACAGGCAATCGATGGCGATGTGAACATGATAGAAAAACTCTGCAGCGTTGTTGCGAGAAAACTGCTCGACCGTCACGAATATGCAGACAGGACAGAAGTGTTCATGCGAAGCGAGTTCATGGTCAAGCGTGAGACTCCGGTCAGTCATACGGTCTGCCATGAAGTAGTAAAAGTTCATGCACGGGCAATTGCACGCCGTACATTCAGGGAACCAATCGTGAGAAAGAGCATCGGTGCTGAAGTGACCGGTATGACCGCTTGTCCCTGCGCGCAGAATATCATGAAAGAGCGGGCTATGCGGGTTTTGCAGGGCCTTAACGTGGACAAGCACAGCATCGATGCGTTCTTCTCTGAAGTTCCCATGGCAACCCATAACCAGCGAGGCAAGGGGTTTCTCTGTATAGAGACAGACGATGACCAGCATGTGGATCTTGAGAAGATCATCAGCATTCTCAAAGACTCAATGAGCGCCGGCATATACGAACTGCTGAAACGTGGCGATGAAGGCCATGTCGTTCTTGCCGCACACAAAAATCCCCGGTTTGTTGAAGACTGCGTCCGGGAGATGGCCAAAAGAGTCCTTGCGGAGTTTGAGTATCTCTCCGGGGATTCTGTTGTCATTATCAAGCAGACCAACGAAGAGAGCATTCACCAGCACGACGCCTATGCTGAACGAAGGGCCACCATTGCCGAACTGGTCGATGAGATGAACGGCGAAAACAAAAATGCCGGTGAATAAATGACCGTACCATTTTCACAATCGTTTGAATGATTTGTTAACCGGTATTCTTAAAAAACCAAAAAAAAGTTTTTTTTTCGAGTTTTTTTCAATTCTGCTTTTTTCACATATCTCTTTGCCCGAAATCAGAGATGCCATATGTGCACAACCATTTGAAAAAGGATTCATTGAGATGGTCAGCATCATTACGAACTTTAGTTTTTTTCTCGCCCAGTCTCTTACATCGTCATTGTGAGATGAGGAGGGTGGATTGCGGATATGGACAGGGATCTGCCTCGGGAGATGGATATGGATCGATTGCGGATCAGGAATGAAAAAATAGTGGGGGGTTATTGCACCTGCGGAGGGAATGGATAATCCTTATCGATGATTGTGTACTGACCACCTGATGTCATCGTCATGACTACTATAACGCGATCGGTCCGGGTTGTCCCCATAAGTGTCACGGTATCTCCCATAACAGGATTCTTACGGGTTTGCTGTTCCCTGACACAATCCGACCGGATAACGGTCACATTCATCTGTGTGACCATCCCCAGCCCCAGCCCACCATTGAACGCAATTGCAATAGTGGGGTTTTCTGTTATCGTATTACGGTAAACTGTCACGCTAACAGATTCATACTCTGGCACGATCTGTGTCGGGCCAGGTACGAGTGAGCAGCTCTGCGACAGTTCGGGGTTTTGAGTTTGCCGGGGCGTGACAATTGTGGCTGTCTGTGTGGGTTCAGGAGTTGATGGAGATGGGGATGAAGACTGGATGCATCCCCCGATAAGAATACAGAGCATGAGGATGAAGGAAATGAGAACAGTGAAACCTTTTTTCATATCAGAAAATTTGTCCCAACACAGATTAATTCTTCCTTCTCCTACGATATTTTCTGGCAACAAAAGGGGATGGCCGTCACTGAAACTATGACCTCTTCAACAAACACAGAAAACGTTTATCAGACAACGGCAAAGATCAGTAACTAGTAAATCGGGGTGAATGAGCGTGAACAACAGTGCCATGCGTGTCGCAATAATGATACTCCTGCTTGCCTGTATGGCATTACCTGTCACCGCATCCGTATATTACACATCGAGCGCTAACCAGATCATCACCAAAGGCGATGCGTTCTCAGTAAGCAGCACCAGTGCAAAGAACGGCCCTGTTGCAATCTGGATCATAGGGAGAAATTATTTTGATACGCTGTCAGTCACCCCGGACAGGGAAGGAAATTTCTCAGTTACATTGAAACCCACAACAACAGAAAAATTTTCCAGCGGTCAGTATGCCGTTGTTATTCAGGATCCCGGCCCGAATGGCAGGATGGAGATCGAATCCGGAACGGATAGTAGTGGGAATCTTACCATAATGAGCCGCGGAAAAATAATTGAAAAGATCGGTGACCGCAAGGATCTCAAAGGAAATGTCCAGCCGGTAGTTGCATACCTTCTGGACGCTGTAAACCTTCAGGGGGTTGATGACTCGTTCCTGCCCGAATATTTCTTTGTAGAAGAACCATCCGTGCATTTTGACCAGATGGACTCTGTCTTCAAATCCCAGCTCTTCAACCAGATCACCGGTGAAAAACTCGTCATTTCCGGTACAACCAACATGGGACCGGAAAATTCCCTCCGTACCCACATCTACAACCGGGATACCAACGGACTTGTCATATCAAATACGATTCCCATTGAAGGAGGCGTCAAGATAAACCGCTGGTCCTATCAGATCGAAGCTCCTGGTCTGCCACAAGGGAATTATTACATAACTGTCGGGTGGACGAAATCGAACCCTACCAGTACCGGAATGGCAAACTTTGATGTGGTAAACCCCGGCACTCCAATCCCTTCTCCCCCTGAAAACCATGGGATGGAAAATGCAGTACAGCATGAAGAATTTCCTACGTTCCTGTTCCTTACCATCAGCGGAGTGCTCATTGTCATCCTGATCATCTTTGCAGTCGGGAAAAAATGAGTGAATGAACGTGTCAAGGAACAAAAAGGAAAACCACTTATAATTTTTATCACGGTAACCGGGTCAATCGCTGCATCGATTACCAGTTCAGAAACCGTATCCGGCCAACCGGCTTCCTCACACACGTTAACGTCCAAAAATATTTCCCACGCTTACAACACCTGTGGGCGAAATGCTATACCAAAGGGTAACAAAGATCTACTGTAAGAGAGGAGAGCACGGAGTGAAGAATGGGTTTTTTTTTACGAAGGGGCAGACTAACATCATCAACGAGGATCTTTTCACTACCTGCCTTATTGAACCGGGAAGTATCGATCTCGTCATCACATCTCCACCATACAATGTGGACATCCAGTACAACAGCCACGATGACCAGATCACCTACGAGAATTATCTCGAATTTTCACAGCGCTGGATGGAGCGCTGCTATGGCTGGTTGAAAGACGACGGCCGGTTCTGCCTCAATATCCCGCTCGATAAGAACAAAGGAGGACAGCAGAGCGTTGGAGCTGACCTGACAACGATCGCAAAGAAATGTGGGTTTGCATACCATTCGACCATTATCTGGAACGAAGGAAATATCTCGCGCAGGACTGCATGGGGTTCGTGGCTGAGTGCATCGGCCCCCTACGTGATCGCACCAGTTGAACTGATTGTGATACTCTACAAAAAATCGTGGAAGAAGACGAGCGGAACCCGGAAATCCGACATCAGTCGCGAGGAGTTCATGGAGTGGACCAACGGGCTCTGGACATTCAACGGCGAACGCAAGACCAAGATCGGCCACCCCGCCCCGTTCCCCATAGAACTGCCGCTACGATGCATGAAACTGTTCTCGTTTGTCGAAGACACAGTGCTCGATCCGTTCATGGGCAGTGGGTCAACACTCGTGGCAACGTCCCTTTGCAACCGGAAGGGCATCGGGATCGAGGTCGATTCCCGATACTGCGAAATTGCAGCAGCAAGGATAGAAAAAGAGGGGTCTAAGGTTCCATAACTTGTATCCTGCCATGTGCCCCGCCAAAGATTTCACTGTGCCATGACCACCCCTCTGACCGCATACATAGACATGGAATTTGCCGGCATCTACGGTACGCACCAAAGAATGCAGATCCCAATCGAGATCGGCGTGGTGCTACACAATCCTGAAACCGATGCCCTGTCGTTTGCCGGAAAACCGTTTAGGGCAGATGTCGAAGTGGAACTCTGGAAGAACATCCTAAACGATTTGGGAAAACGGGTGGATTCCCGCAGGAGAGTTTTTAATCTTGCCGACACCGTCCGCACCCAGCAGTTTGATCACCGGTTCCACTTAAGTCCGGCAGGCGCCAGAAAAGCCCGCACGGCTATCGCGGCAGTGAATGCCGATCTCCGACTCTTCATGCAGGCTTTAAACAGCAGGAACATCGGGACACTTGTCTTTTTTGCCCGGCAGCGGGAGATGGTAGCATTCCGGCAGGCACGCGTACGGACAGACGGTTTTCTCACCCGCGATATCCAGCAAGAGATCGCACATGAGATGCAGCTCAAAGAACAGATCTCACTTGACCGCATGTCTTTGATCATCAAGTTTGGCATCACCAGTAATTCAATAAAGTCAGCCAATCTCTCCTTTACGATCCCTCCGCAGTACCAGTACGTCATTAAACCGCACAAGGCAATTGGCGATGCCGCCCGTATGTTTCTTGTGGACATGGAGTTCAGACAGTACCTTACGGAGACCCGTGCAGGAATAAAAGACCATCTCCTTCAGTACGAAAAAGCAAGGGCAGCTGAACGAACCCAGATAGATGAAGAGCGGGGGCCAGTTCAGGATGAGCAGGATCCGAACATGCTATGATGGACGGATGTTCCTGAAAACCGATCTCCGGGCTGCGATCCAAGATACTGCCGGAGAGAACGTTGCACATCTATGCAAGTTCAGGCGATATACAAAAAAAGGGAAACTGGCTTTTATGTCACACGCAGTGCCGAACATGTATTTGTCCACCCATCACCAATCTCAGACTATGACCGGTGCAGAAGAGCAACTTCTTAAAAGAGAACTTGCGGATGCAGCAAAAAACTGGCTGGCAATCGATGGGCTCTGGTTTCAGGCAATCGAGCAGGAATACGGTATGGAGACTGCGCTTGAGATGGACCGCCGGGTCTGGGAGCAGTTTTCGTTAATCGAAGCGCGGAGGATCCTTACCCGGCTGGATCTTCCCCGTGGGGGCGGGCTGGATGCTCTCGAAACTGCACTGAAAAACCGGTTGTTTCACCTCATAAACGAGCAACAGATCGTTCGCCCGGATAAAAATACTCTTGTAATAACGATGAAAACCTGCCGGGTGCATGCAGCCCGCGAGCGGAAGAAGATGCCACTATTTCCCTGCAAATCCATCGGGCTTGTGGATTTCCCTCTCTTTGCCCGTGAGATCGATGCACGGATCACAACTGAGTGCATTTCCTGCCCGCCGGAATCACGGCCCGGCATCCCGTACTGTTCGTGGAAATTTACAATTTCTGATAGTTGCTCAATTTGAATGAACGGGGCACGGGTTTTTTGTTGTGAATCGCCAATCAGGTATTAGATACATACAGAGGGAGTAATTCATGTCATTTAACTTCGCAGACAGGATCAAACGGGCACCGGTCTCATTTCTCTCTGAACTCTTTTTGGTATCGAATAATCCATCCATAATATCATTTGCCGGCGGACTTCCGTCATCTGCACTTATAGACACCGAGGGGATTGCACAGGCAACACGTCAGGTGATGGATGATGATGCCCACATCGCCCTCCAGTATACAACTACTGACGGATACCTGCCGCTGCGGGAGTACATCGCAGACCGCTATCGTACCCGGCTTGGACTGCCAGCTACCGCAGCAGAGATCCAGATTGTCAACGGCTCGCAGCAATGCCTTGACCTCTTTGCCAAGATTTTTCTCAATAAAGGAGACCATGTCGGCATGGAGCGTCCTGGCTATCTCGGTGCGATTGAAGCCTTCTCGCTCTATGAACCGGTCATCGATACGGTTCCGCTACATGATGATGGCCCGGATCTCGTATTGTTCGAACAGTTCGTCAAAAAGACCAATGCGAAATTTTTTTACGGTATTCCCAACTCCCAGAACCCGTCCGGCAGAACGTACTCACAGGAGAAACGCCGGGCGATCGCTGACATACTCCAAACGAGTGACACTGTCTTTTACGAAGATGACGCATTCGGGGAACTCTTCTTTGATACAAAACCCCGTATGCCTGTGATGAAGTACCTGCCTGACCAAAGCGTCATCTCAGGCTCATTCTCAAAGACCATAGCGCCGGGCATGCGGATCGGTTGGATCTATGCCCCAAAAGAAATCCTTGCACCGTTCAATGTGGCCAAACAGGCAGCAGATTTGCATTCCAATTTTCTCTGCCAGAAGATCCTGCACCAGTATCTGACCACGCACAATCTCGATGACCATATCCGGCACATTACCCGTGTGTACAGCGGAAAGTGCCGGCTGATGTGCGATCTGCTCGATGACCAGTTGCCGCAGCTCTCCCACACTATCCCGGAAGGAGGGATGTTCCTGATGGCAACCCTCCCGCCCGGCATATCTTCCCGCAGGGTCTTTGATGAGGGCGTGAAGAATAAAGTCGCCGTGCTTCCGGGCATGCCGTTCTATGTGGATGGGGGCGGAGAAGATACGATAAGACTGAACTTTTCGAATCCGGACGAAGAGATGATAAAAGTCGGGATGTCGCGGCTCGCTGGTGTGATCAAGGGTTTTGTAGGTCAATAATTTTTTTAACCAACATGAAGCTAAAGGCTTCGCACCACAATGATGAAAATATTGCTCTTCATAATCAATTCCTATTTGTTTATTCTATCTTCAGCAGATTTCAAAATTTTCATGAAAAAAAGTGAGGGGATTTTTCCCCATTTTCTTACTTACTTTACGTTCAACCGAAGTATCCACCGACTGGTAAGTCGCTGGTCATACCGTAGTAGAACCAACCACTGAGAGCTCCAGCTGGGGTAGCCTGGTAGACGAGTCCATTGCGGAAGACACCTACTTCAGTTGCTCCATCTGCGTTCCAGTCTCCGGTTACTGGTACATCCCTAGCCTGACCGAAGGTTAAGTAGGTTGGCGTACCTCCACCATTGATGTTGTTGGACGCGAGGGCCCACAGACCATTACGGAAGATACCTACTTCAGTCGCACCATTTCCTGTCCAGTCGCCTGTTACTGGTACATCTGTTGACATACCATAGTTGAAGGCATTAACCGTTCCTCCACCATTGACGTTGCTGCCTGCGAGGAAGAATGTACCACTGCGGAAGACGCCGACTGTGTCGCTGCCAGTTCCTGACCAGTGACCGGATATCGGTACATCGCCAGCCTGACCGAAGTTAAACTTCGTGTCTGCTACACCATTATTGTTGGTGTTCCGGAGATAGAACATACCATTGCTACCTCGGAAGATACCGATGGTATCAGCAGTTGCGGTATTGGTCCATTTACCAGTTACCGGTACATCGCCAGTCATACCATAGTTAAAGGCATTGACGGGTAATCCACCATTAGTGTTGGTGCCTGCAAGGTAGACCACACCATTGCGGAAAACGCCAACCGTCGAGGTGGTGGCCGGTGTTGCTGTATAGGTGTATTGGCTAGCTGTTGAATTCGCTGATGTGCCATTGGGTGTGGTGACCGTGACGTTAACGATTCCTGCGGTGCCAGCCGGGCTGATCGCGGTGATTGAAGTACCGCTGACAACCGTCACACCCGTAGCTGCTCTGCTGCCAAAGTTTACTGCGGTAGCTCCAAAGAAGTTTGTCCCGGTGATAGTTACTGTAGTGCCGCCAAGAGTCCTGCCGGTTGCCGGGGATAGGCCGGTGACTGTCGGGGCGGGGGTGCTTACAGAGGTAACGGTAAATCCGTTGGTGAGCGTCCCGGTCTGGGTATCGGTGTTGGTAACGACAACATTCCACGGCCCGACGGTCTTTCCGGTTAAATTAACCGTGCAGTTGATCTGGGTTGCTGAAACAACCGTTACACTGGTTGCTGCGATATCCGTTTGACCCGTTTTTGTCAGTTTTACCGTTGCGCCGGTAAGGAACCCGGTCCCGGTAAGATTTGTGATACCGATGCTGGTTGTGTTCTGACCGGAACTTGGGGTGATGCCAGTGACTGTCGGGGCGGGGGTGCTGACGGAGGTGATTGTAAATCCGTTGGGTAGCGTCCCGGTCTGGGTATCGGTGTTGGTAACGACAACATTCCACGGCCCGACTGTATTTCCGGTTAAATTAACCGTGCAGTTGATCTGGGTTGCTGAAACAACCGTTACACTGGTTGCTGAGATATCCGTTTGACCCGTTTTTGTCAGTTTTACCGTTGCGCCGGTAAGGAACCCGGTCCCGGCAAGATTTGTGATACCGATGTTGGTTGTGTTCTGACCAGAACTCGGGGTGATACCGGTGACTGTCGGGGCTGGGATGCTGACGTAGGTGATGGTAAATCCATTGGCAAGCATCGCGGTCTGGCCGTCGGGGTTGGTGACCATAACGTTCCACAGTCCGATAGTCTTTCCGGTTAAATCAAACGTGCAGTTGATCTGGGTTGCTGAAGCAACCGTTACACCGGTTGCCGCGATATCCGTTTGACCCGTTTTTGTCAGTTTTACTCTTGTTCCTCCGAGCGACGAAGTGAACCCGGTCCCGGCGACATTTGTGATACTGATGCTGGATGAGTTCGGGCCGGAACTTGGGGTGATGCTGGAGAGTGTCGGGGCTGGGGGAGCTGTTGGGGCGGGGGTTGGGACGGGGGGAATATTGTTGGTTACAGGCTGATCTGTGAAGGTTGCAAGCACTGTTGTGTCCGCTGCTGTTACGTCACCAGCTGTGTAACTGACTGTAACCGTATCTCCGCGTGCAATTGTCGTGCCGGACGTTGTCAGGTCGATTATAGCGGTGTTAGCATTGAGAGCTGCCGCACTGAAAGTCTGGGCTGATCCGCTGCCGATCTTATATGAGAACTGGGCTTGTTTGGTGGCCGGGTTGGACATCGCCTTGGAAAACGTGATGTTGATGGCTGTACCGGCGGTGTTTGTTGCTGCTGAGGCGAAGGTTGGGGGGCCTAAATAGGTATACGACCCGGTTGCCGTGCCGTTAAGTGTGGTGACCGTTACCGTAACGGATCCGGTACCTGCAGGGGCTGTCGTATTGATTGCAGTTGCAGTGTTGGTACCGATCGTTGCTGATGAACTGCCGAACGTGACCGAAGTCGCGCCCATTAAATTCGCCCCGGTTATATTGACTTTAGTACCGCTTGTTGTCGGGCCGGATGCTGGAGATACAACAGTAACCGTCGGCGCTGTTCCGTAGGTATACGAACCGGTCGCTGCCGTACCGTTTAGCGTCGTGACCGTGACCGTAACCGTGGTTCCGGTTGTACCGGTCGGGGCTGTCGTATTGAGCGTAGTTGCTGTGTTGGCGTCAATGGTTGCTGATGAACTGCCGAACGTGACCGAAGTCGCACCCATTAAATTCGTACCCGTGATGTTAACCTTATTTTGGACGTTAAATGGCCCGGCTGCTGGCGAAACTAACGTGTATGCCGGCGCTGTTCCGTAGGTATAAGATGTTGTGTCTGTGAGTGTGCCATCGGTAACCGTGACCGTAACAGTGGTTCCGGTTGTACCGGTCGGGGCTGTCGTATTGAGCGTAGTTGCTGTGTTGGCGTCAATGCTTACTACTTCAGTCAATCCAAATTTTACGGAAGTAATAGTAGCGTCAAATGTCCCGGTGAAGTTGACCTTATTTTGGACGTTAAATGGACCAGCTACCGGAGAAATACTGGAAATCGACAATGCTGCCGCCACCGGCGCCACAACCATCACCATAGCGAGAATCACCACAAGCGTCAGAATAATTAAATTTCGGTTACAGTTCAGATCTCTTCATTTTCATTAGCATTACGAGCCCGGTTCGCAGAAATACGCGATTAAACCGGCAGATCAATATACTAAGAGAGCATTTTATTGAACAAGCAAGATGACAATAAACTGCGATTCAATACGAA
>JANYBK010000194.1 GCA_025360805.1 Methanomicrobiales archaeon | reverse complement strand
CGGTGGTGTTTGCTGATATCGACGGTACAATACATCGGCAAATTTCACACGTTAACGAGTCGGTGGAGAAAATTGTTGGGATACTGGGGCCAAGTTGTAAGAATTGTTATGTATGAAAGAGAGATCTGCGGAATGTCGGATAAAGAGATAACACGTGAATTTCTTTACATTAAAAAAAATGGATACCGAATCCCGCTATGCAACCGCCGGGATCTTGCATTTCTGGCAGGTATAGTAGTCCAGGTCGTATTTTGCGTTAAGGCTGTCGAACTGGACCAATTCCGTTGCGGCCAGGTGTTTAATATCCCTTTCGAGGGTTGTGTACATCCGGGCATCCTGGTAATCTGACGATATGGTGGCAAGCGGTCTTCCCGACCCCACGGCGATAACTTCCGGCATGGATGTCAGTGTCCCGAAGCTGAACTCCGTTCCGTCGTAGGTGATAATGTTCGGCTCGGTAGATTCGATAAACGCATATCCTGTCCCGCGGTAACCGTAGGAAGAGGAAGCGGTGATTCCGGCGGTCATATGGTTTTCTTTGACAAAGTAATAGATGGCCGACCCGTAACCGAGGTCGCGGAGGAGCGAAGCAAGGAGCATGGACTTCTCACCGCAGACACCCTCTCCATTGTACAGCACCTCGTATGGGTAACGGTACTGGTTCCCGTCATGGAATGGAATATGCTGGACGAGACTTATTGCAATCCGCGCTTGATCGTCCTGAACAGGTGTTTTTTCCTGGATTGCCCGAACAAGAGCGGCAATATACGGTTGTTGTTCGGCGTCGTTCATATACCCGAGGAAGTATGCGGAGTTGCCGTTCTTGATCGAGGGCTCCTCTTTTTTCGTGTAATCCTCGTAGACCCGGGTCGATAATGCAAGGGGGATGATATCTGATTTGCCATCAAGCGTATAGGTATAATACTGGGCAATGGATCCCTCCGGTACGGAGATCCGGGGCAGGGTCGTTGGTGTTGGCTTGAGGGGTTTTACCACGGTCTGAACTACTGTGGGTACCGTGGTTTTTTCGGCAGGAGCCGGCGTATGGACAGGGTCCATACTTTTTTCTGTAGTCGCGTGCACACCCGGGCTGACGGTCGCGGGGCCTGCAGGCTGTGTGGTGCACCCGGCAACAAGGACAAGAACTGCAATTACGACTGCAATGATAAGGGGAAGATAGCGCGTCATGATTACTGACAAATTATTAATGAGATTTCATAATAAAATGATCTTTTTATTACTGCTATCAATTGATACGTTCGCATCCGGATATTGATACTCCCGTCTCTTCGCACTGTGCTCTGACAATCCCGTTTGCGTGGGCTCCACCCTTTACGGGCTCATCGGCTGCTGCTGTCTATTTAATAACTATCGGTACTGCATCACCCATCTTACCAACAAGATTCAGTGCTGCAATGACGCCAGCTTTTTTTTATGCAGGCTCGGTGCGCGGCCGGAATTATGAGAACCCTACCCGGAAATGTTCTATCAGATCCATGCAGTACCGGTAATGTTCCTGTACTGCACAAAAACTCGTACTGGTTGGAAAAAAATGTTTGGATAAAATTATTTCTTGCCGCCCTTTGCAGGAGCTGCGCCTTTCTTATCATCGGCCTTGGCTGGTGCTGCACCCTTACCACCTTTTGCCGGTGCGGCATCTTTGCCACCCTTGGCCGGTGCGGCATCCTTACCGCCCTTAGCATGGGCTGCACCCTTGGCGGGCTCAGCTGCTGCGGCGGCTGCGGCTGCTGCCTCTTCGGTAACAACCGGTGCTGCAACAACCTTCTCACCCACAAGCTTGGGTGCTGCTATGATCCTGCCGCTGACCTTAATCTCGCTGACCTTAAGGTGAGTGGGAGTCGGGAGCTTGTAACCTGCGTGGTTAAGTGCATCCTTGATCTTTTCGAGATAATTGAGAGTAGAGTAGACCGTCAGGATCTTCTGGCCGGCGCTTACCCGGGCTGCAGTCCCGACTGCTTTTCCAAAGGAAAGACGCATACCTTCAGACACACGGTCCGCACCTGCACCGGTTGCCTGCTTGTTCTCGCGAAGCACGTGGTGGGGAAAGACCCTTACCTTGAAATGGAAGTTCGACCTGCCAACTTCCTTCATTAAGCGCCGGTTGGTTGTGATACGGGCTGCCTCAAGTGCGCTGTGCCGGATCTGGCATGACTCTTCGACAATCAGATCAACTTCGGTCGGGAATTCCTGCGAGAGGTTCCCCATCTCGAACTGAACAATCTTGCTACCCGGAACACCGCCCATATATTCGCGCCGTGTATAGGCCTTCTTGGAAATGTTCCTGTACATCTTTGCCGGTTTTCTAACCATCGCGTCCTACTCCTGAATTATAATGCAAAAAGCGGACATGAACATCCATAAACGATAAGATGGACATGCCAGTTGCGCTTCACAAACTGCTTTTATAAAATGGAGATGTGGCGTATTAAACCTTACTGGATTAAACAATTCTGGTTTATAAGATCCAGAACTTCGCGCCTGACCTGCGCAAACTCCACGCTTGTCCGGTCGCGGGGACGGGACAACGGGACTTCAAAAATCCTGCAGATGCGGCCGGGTCGTGGTGAGAGAACAATGATCCGGTCGGACATGAAGACCGCTTCATCCACACTGTGTGTGATAAAAACAATCGTCTTCTTTGTGTTTTCCCAGATGTCGAGAAGCTCTTTCTGGAGCATGTTGCGCGTCTGGGCATCGAGCGCCCCGAACGGCTCATCCATGAGGAGCAGGACCGGATCAAGCGCCAGGGCACGGGCAACTGCCACCCGCTGTCGCATTCCCCCAGACAATTCGGAAGGATAACTGTTCCTGAACGGTGAAAGATTGATGAGGTCAAGATATTGCCCTGCAATGCGGTAACGCTCATCTTTGGGCATTCCCTGCATCTCAAGGCCAAACGCAATGTTGTCGATGACCGTCCGCCACGGGAATAGGGAATATTCCTGGAAGACCATCCCGACTTTCTGGTTCTGGCCTTTCATCTCCTCGCCATCAAGGAAGATTGAACCGGCCTGTGCCGCATCGAGTCCTGCGATTAAGCGGAGCAGGGTAGTCTTGCCGCAGCCGGATGATCCGAGAATACAAACGAACTCCTTGTCACTCACCTCGAAATTGAGGTGATCTAAGACGATAAGGCGGGAACCATCATCGCGGGGAAAAGACTGGTTTAAATCGCGGATCTCAAGATTACCCATGTTATGCTACCTCCCCGGTCTGCCATTTTAAGAAGTACCGGTTGATGAAATACCGGAAAACCATGTCAAACGCAAGACCGATGAGCCCAAGGATGATCATGTATACAACCACCCCATCCATCTGGTGGAGGTTATAAGAGAACCAAAGCCTTGAACCAAGCCCATAATTCGAAACACCGAAGAGCTCAGCTGCGACAAGGCACATCCAGCCAACACCTGATGCGATACGAATTCCTGCTACAACAGAGGGTAACGCAGCGGGAAACGCAATGTACCTTATGAGATCCCGACTCTTCGTGCACCCAAGCATCTTTGCGGCCTCAACAAAGATACGCGGAACATTGCGAAACCCGTGATACGTATTAAGGATGATCGGAAATACTGCTCCCATGAAGATGACAAACCCAGCCGACCATGCCGTAAGCCCGAACCAGATGATTGCAAACGGAATCCATGCAAGCGGGGGAATCGGACGCAGGAGTTCGATGAGCGGATCGAAGAAAGCATCTAACCGGCGGTTCCAGCCCATCATAATCCCAAAAGGGATCCCAATGATAAGTGCAGCTCCAAGGCCGATAGCAAAATGGGTGAGACTTGCCTCGAGATCAAGTAAGAGAGTGCCGTCATCGAGGAAATCGATGAATGCTGCCAGAACATCCGTAGGGGCGGGAAGGATAAACGGGTAGTGGATGATCACTGCTGCCACAAATTCCCAGACAACAAGCGCAAGTATAATGGCAAGAGCGCCAAGCCACCAGTCCTTTCCCTTATTCCGAATCTGTGTGCCCACGAGATCTTCACCAACTGCCGCAGTGGGTCATTATGACTGGACCTGCGGATGTTTTTGTATAATAAAGAACCTCAAGGAAAAAAAGAGTTGGTTTTAGGATTACTCAGTTCTTCTTATAGAAGTTGAGATCGAAAAGGTCACTCTGAGTAAGGGGCTTTTTGATATACCCGAGATCGTACTGGATCTTGGCATAATCAAGGACCGGGCTGATAATGATATTCGGATCTGACGCCCAGTTTCCGTCCCATTCCTTTAAGGAGGCCTTGACATCCTCCAGTTTCGAACCGGTCTTATTTGCAAAGATTCCCGCTGCTTCATCAAGATTCTGCTCATTGAAGGCAACAGCCTTGTCGTTGGTCTTGATGATCTGCCGTACAATTTCCGGGTGCTCCCGTATCAGTTTACCACTGACAACGAGGACACAGCAGGTATGGTTGGGGTACATCTGACCGGAGTGGACTACAATCTTACCCTTACCTTGGTTGACTATGACACTAGGTGAGGGCGTCGGCAGGAAGACGGCGTCAACTTTGCCGGCAGTCATTGCTATGACCGCATCACCCGGGTTCATTCCCTTGATGGTGACATCAGTATCGGGTATAATATTGTTCTGCTTGAGCCAGTTGCGTAGGAGTGTGTCCTGGATCGTACCTGCCTGGAAGGTCGCGATAGTCATGTTCTTAAGACTCTGCGGGCCCTTGTAATCAAGGTCGTTCCTGACCACGAGGTCAGAACCCTGGGTGTTAACACCGGCAACGATCTTCGCATCGAGCCCGGTGGCAACCGCGCTCAGGACCGGGGCTGCCCCAACATAGGCAACATCGATATCACCTGCGAGCATGGCCTGCATTTCAGGAGCACCGGTCGGGAAGATCTTGTCGCTGACATTCTGGATACCGAGGGGTGCAAGGTCCTGCTGGAACCAGCCTTTGTTCATGGCAGTAATTTCTGCCATCTGATGAGTGCTGGGCTGGTACCCGATACGGAGTTCCTTGATCGGTGCGACTGAAGTCGTGGGAGCTACAGTTGTCGTCGAACTGGTTGTTCCCGCAGGCTGCGTGCAGCCGGCAGTGATCAGTAAAAGGGCAATAGCGATGAGCGCAATTACCGTAATCCTCATATGTTTCATATTGGAGTGTTGCCCTGTCAATAATAAAAAGTGCTCTATTAGGACATAATTTCTTTCTTTTTGTATTAATTAAGCTATAAATTTTTTACTTTTGTGACATAATATTACCATAACTGTCCATAAATGAAAATAATAATTTTAAAATTTTTGTACAAGACAGGAAAAATTAATCAATAATTAACCTGATTGTATCTAATATATGGTACATGTGGATCCAATTGACCGTCTCATGCGCGCAGCACTGATCTCAGATGAAGAGTTTGTGACCACACTCAATGATCTCCTCAAGCACGATCTGCGTATCAGTGTGCGGGAACTCTCAGAAAAGTGCGGGATCGCACAAAGTTCGCTCTACAAGATTATGCACGGAAAACGATCTCCCAACCTCTCCACATTGCGGGCGATCATCCGCGCCCTGCGCCAGCAATATCACGTAGGTGACGAAGCGTTTATAGGACTTATCGCGGCCCGTTCAGTACTCGAAAGCGTTGAGGAACGGATGACAGATGTCGAAGGGCATCGTATTCGCGTACGCGAGTATCCCGTGCATACAATGGAAGATGCAATTGTTGCGGCAGTAAGGGCTGAACGCGAGGGTGCGAGCGCAATCGTCTGCGCTCCTATCGTATCCAGTGTCATCGAACAGATTGTCCGTGTGCCGGTCGCGACGATCATACCGCGCGAATCTGTGCAGGCAGCGATCGGACTTGCGGCCAAAAAGGCGTGGATTTAATCAGTCCGCCACTAAAAAGAAAAGTACTATTTGTGGGTGAACAGATGCGAACAGATGTTGTAAGGCTAGGACGCCTTTCAGGAGAGAGGACCGGAGAGATGATGCACTTTCTCTCCTCAATGCGTGCCGACCGCTGTATTGCCGATGCAGATGTGCTCGTGGATATCGCTCATGTGCTGATGCTGGACAAACAAAAGATCATAGACCGCGATATTACAAAACAACTCATCCCGGCACTGCTGGAACTGTTCGATGAGGGAATTCCTGAAGAGGTGTTTGACGACCGGTTTGAAGATGTGCATGCAGGTATTGAGACCCTGCTGATCGAGACCGTTGGAGTCGATGTCGGAGGGCGGATGCATATGGGACGTTCACGCAACGATGAGGTTGCCACATGTATCCGTATCAAACTGCGCGACGATCTTCTCAAGCAGATGGCAGCACTCTTAAAAGTGCGAGAAGTACTTGTTGCCCTTTCAGAGAAGCATACGGACACGATAATGCCCGGTTTCACTCACCTCCAGCATGCCCAACCCACCACCCTTGCCCATCACCTCCTTGCCTACGAGCAGATGTACTCGCGGGACTTTGACCGGCTCAAAGATGCATATATCCGGGTAAACTTATCCCCGCTCGGTGCAGCAGCATTTGCATCAACCGGTTACCCCATCAACCGCGAACTCACTGCACGCCTGCTTGGCTTTGACGGCCTCGTAACCAATACAATGGATGCTGTGGCAGGACGGGACTTTGCGCTCGAAGTACTTGCTGATCTATCTATACTGATGGCCAATACGAGCCGGCTCTGTGAGGAACTTATCATCTGGAGCACATCCTTTGTGAAGTTCGTTTCGCTCGATGATGCATTCTGTTCAACTTCTTCTATCATGCCCCAGAAGAAGAACCCGGACACCGCAGAGATTATGCGGGCAAAGACAGGAACCGTGTTTGGAGCGTTCACCGGTGCCATGATTACAGTCAAGGGCCTTCCCATGAGTTACAACCGTGACCTGCAGGAATTAACCCCCAATATCTGGCGCGGAATGCGGGATGTAAAGGAATGTCTGCGCCTGCTCATCGACATGCTCGCGAGTGCGACTTTTGATACCGAACGGATGAAGGAAGAGGCGGGCAAGGGATTTTCCACGGCAACCGAACTTGCAGACACGCTTGTGAGGAACTATGGACTTCCGTTCCGCACTGCCCACAATATTGTCGGAAGAGCCGTGCAGAAAGGCAGCCTGTCGCTTGCGACACTGGATGAAGCGGCACTCGAACTCAATGCCGGAATTTCTCTTGCAGCAAAAGGGCTCACGCAGGTAAAAATCGATGAAGTACTCGATGCCACCTACTCGGTCGCGCTGCGAAAGGCACCCGGGGGACCGGCTCCATTTGCAACGAAAATTGCAATCGATGAACGGAAGAAGCAGCTCGATAAGGACTCTGCAATGATAGATGAACGGCTGGCAAAACTCTCAAAGGCTAAGGATGAACTCATTAAGAATGCACGGAGGCTGGTAGCATAACGGTCGCGCTGAAATCCGGCGATCTGGTGTCATGCGATTACGGTGGCAAGACCCATAAAGGGATTTACATCACAAGCCGCGATGGCATGGCAGTAGTAAAACTCAGTTCAGGCTATAATATCGGGGTGCCTCCATTATCCTGCACCTGCATCGAACAGTCTGTCCCAGCACCCTCACGATCACGGGTGATGAACAAGACTGTGGGGCTTCCAGATCTCTCGATCATCTCAACTGGCGGAACCATTGCGAGCCGGATCGATTACCGCACCGGTTCGGTCAGCAGCCAGTTCGATGCGAGCGATATCCTGACAACCATCCCGGAGCTCGCACAGATTGCCAATTACCGCACCCTCCCGCTCGCTGCAATCCTGTCAGAGAATATGACTCCTGCGATATGGCAGGAACTTGCACGTGCAGTATACACAGAAATTAAAAATGGTGCAGCCGGCATCATCGTCACTCATGGTACCGATACCATGGCGTACAGTGCTGCCGCGATCAGTTTCATGATCGATAGCCCTGTGCCACTCATCTTTGTCGGCTCGCAGCGTTCTGCCGACAGACCATCAAGCGATAACGCAATGAACGCCGTATGCGCAGCCGCAGCAGCAACGAGTGATCTTGGTGAAGTTGCCGTAGTAATGCACGCAACCACAAACGATGACACCTGCGCAATCCACCGTGGCACACGGGTACGCAAAATGCACACCTCACGCCGCGATGCATTCCAGAGCGTAGGTCTTCCGGCCATCGGTTCTGTTGCCTACCCGTCCCGTGCAGTAAACCTGACGACAGATGCAGTCCGGCGCGGAAAACATAAACTTGCACTTCACGATAATCTCGAACCCCACTGTGCCCTCTTACAGTTCTACCCGGGCATGTCCCCGGACATTTTCAGGGCTTATGAAGGATACAACGGCCTCGTGATCTCGGGCACTGGTCTTGGACATGTGAGCACACTGCTGATTCCTGCCATCACAAAACTAATCGAGGCAGGCACACTCGTTGTTATGACATCGCAGTGCATGCACGGGCGGGTCTGCGACCGGGTGTACGATACCGGGCGCGATCTCCTAAATGCAGGAGTCATTGAAGGAGGCGATATGCTTCCTGAAGCAGCCCTCGTGAAACTGATGTGGGTGCTGGGCAACGAGAAGGACAAAATAAAAGCGGCTGCGATGATGCAGACAGATCTCAAAGGCGAATTAAACCGGAGGTCCGCTCATGGATTATAAGGCGCTAGGACTGATTGCGGGAATCGAGATCCACCAGCAGCTGGATACAAGGGAGAAACTGTTCTGCCACTGCCCGACAAAACTCCGCGAATCGGGCGAGCACAGCGGGGAATTTTTCCGTTTCCTACGGGCTACCGAGAGCGAGATGGGCGAGATCGACCGGGCAGCTAAAGAGGAGATGAAACGCGACCGGAAGTTCCTGTATTACACGTACGACACAACGTGCCTTGTCGAGAATGATGAGGAACCCCCGGCACCGTTAAACGATGAAGCACTTTCGGTCTGCCTGACGATTGGGAAGATGTTCGGTATGACACCGATCCCGCAGATTCACGTTATGCGAAAGCTCGTCATTGACGGCTCAAACACAAGCGGGTTCCAGCGCACGGCACTGGTCGCGGTCAGGGGAGCACTCCCGAATGGTGGTGAGATAGAAACAATCTGTCTTGAAGAAGAGGCCGCACAGCGGGTAAAAGACGATCTCTTTTCGCTCGACCGGCTCGGGATTCCATTAATTGAGATCACCACCTCGCCCTGCATGCATACCCCGGAAGAGGTGCAGAAGGTTGCTGAGTATATCGGCATGGTGCTGCGTTCCACGGGAAAAGTCAAGCGCGGGATCGGCACGATCCGGCAGGATGTAAATATCTCAATTGCAAGCGGTGCACGGGTTGAGATCAAAGGGGTGCAGGAACTTGACCTCATCGCAGAAGTTGTGAGGCGAGAGGTCCAGCGCCAGCAGGCACTCCTTGCTATCTGCGATGAACTAAAAAAGCGGAATGCATCGGTTGCCCATGCAGCGTCACAAGATGTGACCAGCCTGTTCAAAGAGACGAAATCGGCGGTTCTCAAAAAGGCAAAACGGATCTCGGCGATCAACCTCAAAGGATTTGCCGGACTTGTCGGGCGCGAGATCCAGCCGGGCCGCAGACTTGGCAGCGAGATGTCGGATTATGCCAAGAAATGCGGGGTGGGCGGAATTTTCCACACCGATGAGCTTCCGGCATATGGCGTAACGGCTGAAGAAGTCACCATGCTTCGCAGTTACATGCATGCAGAAGAACAGGACTGCGTCATCATCGTTTCAGGAGCAAATGAAAAGCAGACTGCGTGCGCACTCAACCAGGTAATTATCCGGGCCGGTATCGCACTCTCCGATAACCCAGTACCGGAAGAGACACGAAAAATGTTAGAAGAAGGCAGTACTGCGTACATGCGCCCGTTACCCGGTGCAGCGAGGATGTATCCCGAGACCGATGTCCTGCCGGTTATCATCGGTGGTGAGCGATGGAATGCTGTAATTCTGCCGGAACTGCTGACGCATAAAGCTCAACGATATGCAAAGGACTATGCAATCGACCTGAATTATGCGCTCCAGCTGGCCACCTCAGATAAACTGCCGCTGTTTGAGAGGGCAGTCAATGAAAAGATCAAACCCAAACTGGCTGCTTTCACGATCCTGTCTACCGCGACCGAACTCCGGCGTGATGGTGTTGACATACGTGCAGTAACCGATGAGAGTTATCTCGTAATCTGGCATGCGGTGGAAAACGGACGGGCAGCAAAGGAAGCCATTCCGGCACTCCTCCGCAGCATTGCCGCAGGCAGTACCGCAGACTCAGCCCTCGCGCAGCTTGCGCCTGCTATCTCGCGCGCAGAACTCGAGACCGTCGTTAAAAAGATCATCGCCACCCGCTCAGATTTTGTTAAAGAAAAGGGTACGGCCGCACTTGGTCCCCTCATGGGCCTCGTGATGGAAGAAGTCCGGGGCACTGTAGATGGCAAGCTGGTCAGCGAGATACTAAGAAAAGAGATCGATGCGGCAGTCGCCGATAAAAACAGATAATCCACACTTTAGATTCGCAAATACACAGGATTCAGGCGCGAACCTTTATGAGTGGTGGGACAGAATTAGATAAGGAGTTTAATTATGGGCAAGACAGGAACAACAATCTGGGCACAGATTAAGGGAGTAAAAGGTAAGATCAGGCTAGTTCCCAAAAAGGAAGGACTGGCAAAAACACCCGGCCCGAACCAGCGATTTAAAGCAGGCGCAAACGTCAAGCAGATCGATGCAGCAGCTGAAGCACTGCAGGGGCGCGGCGGAAAGCGTGGCGGTAGCAAGGGCGGCAGACGCGGTGGCAACAGGGGCGACAGGTCCGGCGGATCCGGTTTAAACGAATCCACGGCAAACCCGATGATCCGCAGGCGCATGAGCAGACCCAAAGTCTCTGCACTCGGTGCAAAGGCAAAGTCCGCACGGTAATATAAGAAGGATAATCTATAGCCCGTGTCGGGTGGACAAACATCCACCCATTCTGATTTTTTAAAACAGTTTTTTTAAAGAATTATTTCGTCAAGGATAACTATCTTTTATCCACAACAACTATGGTGAGTATGGATCTAAAGACTGCAGTCACAAGTTACCAGTACGGTGAAAAGGCAAAATCCGAACTGATTATGGCATCCCAGTTCTGTCTCGCACTTACCGGTTTTTCAGAACAGGAACGAGCAGGCGGACGGCGAATGCTCCTCATGATGATGGAGTCAATACGAAACGAACTCCAGTTTGCATTAAAGAGCACCGGGCAGAACGAATTCTCAAAAGCTATCAATGCTCTGAATGAAGCCATCTCGTTAACTGAGAGCAACCAGCCCGAGCAGGCATCACAGAGAATCGCCGCTGCGATCAGCGCATCCACAACGCCCGCACAAAAAGCATGGCAGGTACTTTCAGAACATGGACTCCTCTGAATTTTTAGGATTTTTAACCAGTCGTTCTTCGGTGCGCGAATACGACAGTGACCCGCTTACACAGGAAGAGATCGATTACCTCGTGACTTGTGCAGGCACAGCGCCGAGTGCCGGCAATCTTGAATCATGGGATGTCATTGTTGTTACGGACGAAGACACCCGTGTCGCACTGGCAGAGGCTGCACTCGATCAGGCACATATCGAAAAGGCGCCTGCGATCTTTGTTGTGTGCGCAAACTATGTCCGTTCAATGTCGCGCTATGGTGATCGCGGGATCCTGTACGGGCTTGAGGATGCAACGATTGCCTGCACATATATGATGCTTGCAGCGCATGCACGCCATCTCCAGTCCTGCTGGACCGGCGCATTCGATGATGAAGAGGTGCGAAAAGTACTCTCCCTCCCCCCGCACATTCGTCCGGTTTCACTGCTTGCTGTGGGTAAAGGCCATCCACCGGCACAGCTTACCGGGCGCATGGCAGAAGGAGAGCACGTGCACCTGAATACATGGTAATGGTGAGAAAAAAATGCCAGATTATGTTGTAACAATAGAATCCGCCTGGCTCGTTCGCGATGTAAAAACATTAGACGATGCAATTGGGATTGCCATCAGTGAGGCAGGAAAACGCCTGAACCCCCAGGCAAAGTTCGTTGAAGTTGAGTCCGGGTTTTTAACCTGCCCCTACTGTGAAGAGACACTTTCAAGCGCAATCGTTGTAGCAGATACCGCACTTGTCGGGCTCGTGCTGGAAATGAAAGTATTCCGCGCTGAGACGCCGGAACATGCCGGACGAATTGCAAAACAGACGATTGGTAAAGCCCTGCGGGACATCCCCTTAAAATTATTGGACGTGCAGGAACAATGATCCATATCGTCGGGCACACGGCTATAGATCACATATCCCGGGTAGCCCATCTCCCGGAAAAGAACTGCTCGACCCATATCTCTGACCGGCAGATCTATTTTGGTGGCGGCGCAGCAAATATTGCAGCAGGTATCGCAACGCTGGGCGAGCAGGTAACGCTGGTCTCCTGCATTGGCGATGATTTTGCCGGAAGCGACTATGAACGCTGGATGAAAAAACTGGGTGTAGGGCAGCAGTTTTTTGTCGTACCGGGCACCCATACCCCGACAGCGTTCATGTTCACCGATGACTCCGGTGACCAGATGACTTTTTTTGAGTGGGGTGCTTCAAAGGCATTCGCCCATTCGGATGCACCATCACTTCCGTTTGTGCACATGGCAACTGCGGATCCTACGTTCAACTGTCATATTGCAGAGCGAAGCGAGTTTGCCTCGTTTGATCCCGGGCAGGATGTCTTTTATTATTCAAAGGAACAGCTCGAAACGATCATCGGAAATATCGATGTCCTCTTTGCCAACCAGCATGAGGTCCGGCAGATGTGCGAGACGCTGGGTATAACCCGTGAAGCGCTGATAAATCAGGTGGACACGGCAATCTTTACCATGAGCGGTGACGGGAGTACGCTCTATACGAAAGGTAAGGAACACTTCGTACCGGTAGTCCCGGTCAAACTTGCTGATCCAACCGGGGCCGGAGATGCATATCGTGCAGGGTTTCTCTCGGCATACGTACGTGGCTATGATCCTGTAACCAGCTGTAAGATCGGAACGGTCACTGCCTCGTTTGTGGTCGAACATGTGGGCTGCCAGACACACCTGCCGGACTGGAATGCAATGAAGGTGCGGTACCAGCAACATTTCGGCTCCCTTGATAAGCCGGGAATGAAAGGAATATAATCATGAGCTGGGCTGCACTCACTTCCGGAGGAAAGGACTCGATCCTGTCGTGCCAGAAGGCAATCGACAGCGGAAAGGATGTGCGGTATATGGTGACCGCCCGCCCGGAGAATCGCGATTCATACATGTTCCATTCGGCGAATCTCGATGCTGTACCGGTCATTGCCCGGGTCGCTGGCATGGAGTACGTGGAGATTGAAACCCACGGGCGCAAGGAAGAAGAGCTGGCAGATCTCGAAGAAGGACTTGCCGCACTGGATATTGAAGGAGTGATTGCCGGGGCAGTCGCATCCGAATACCAGGCCCAGCGGGTTAAGACGATAACCGACAAACTCGGACTTGAGCTCTTCACTCCGCTCTGGCACATGGACACCGAGCTTCTGTTGCAGGAAGTGGCAGAACGCATGGATGCCATGATCATTGTCACTGCCGCAGAAGGCCTTGATGAAAAGTTCCTCGGTGCACATTTCAATACGGATCTCATCAGCCGGCTAAAGCGTGTTGCGGCAGTAAGGCGAATTAATCTTGCCGGAGAAGGTGGGGAATACGAGAGTCTTACCCTCAATGCACCGTTCTTCTCCCGTCCCATCACCTACACAACACAGGAGATCCGGTCAACTCCTGACCGGCACGAGCTTGTTTTAGGAGGGTTTGCCTGATGGCGCAGAATAGTGATGTGAAGCTTGGACAGCTCACGAAATATATTTTTACGGCACCTTCGGCATTCCGGTCCTTCATACTAATCGTTATCCTTGGTCTGCTCATTGATGGTGCAAATGCCCGGGCGTGGCTGAACCTTCCCTTTTCAGGAACACTCGCGTTCACGCTACCTACGGTCGTCAGCAGTTATTTATCATTACCGGAAAAATTTTTGTTTTCCGGTACTATTGCGTTTACCATCCCGGCTATAGCCGCACTGCTCTTAACAAAACCGATCATCGAATACAGCGGGAAAACAATGACCTGGAACAGGTCTGCGCTCCTCGCACTCGCGTGCACGGTATTTGGCGTGATTATAACACTCGCTGCTCTTTTATCCTCGGTCACACTCATTCCCTTGTTCTACGCAATCTCGCTGGGATTTATCTTTGGCCTGCGCTTATTCGTCCTTGTAGCGATCGCCGATTACCGGGTTCTTCGGATGATCATTCCCGCACTTACCCAGAGCGGTGTTGGAATCATTGTAGGCATGGTCCTTTTCTCGCCATCTTTTGCCATCTTTGCACTGGTCCTTCACTTTGTCTTCGGGCTGGGCTTTGTGATCCTGATCTGGTTAATCGAACGCCCGCTCCATCGTGCATTCGGTATACGGGGACTGGCCTTCATCAATGCATTCATCGCTCATATGACCGATGGTTCAAAAGGTATGGAGGAGTTCTTCAGGGATATAGGAGAAGAGATCTTTGTCCCGCAGGTCAACTTCTTCTTCCGGCGCGAGAATGGAAAGCCGGTAATGTTTACGGTACCGAACCTGCATCCGGGCCCCATGGGAGAAATTGGCGGGGGTAACCTGCCAAAAGTGCTGCACGACAATTTTCCCGAAGAGACACTTGTTGCCCACGGGTGCGCAACGCACGACTTCAATCTTGTTTCAGAATCTGAGATCTACAAGGTGATCGATGCAGTCAGGAAATCAAAAACTGATCTCTCCTATGCCGGGGCAGCCGGGAGATCCGGGCGCCTGACAATTGGCTCTGTCCAGGTGCTCTACCAGCGGTTCAACGACTCGGTGCTCCTCGTCACTACACGCTCACCCCAGAGAACAGAAGATCTTGATTTCTCTATTGGATCCACGATCATGGCAGAAGGACACCGCTGGTTTCCCCATGTCGCTGTTGTCGATGCTCACAACTGCATGACCGATCTTTCATCACCGGTGCTCCTTGCAACCCTGACCGCTACCGAATACCAGCGTGCGGCTATGGATGCGATGGAAGCCTGCAGAATTTCGCCCCTGCACCCGTTGAGGATTGGAGTAAACCACTTAACCCTGCCCTACCTCCGCGAGCAGGGATTCGGTGACCTGGGAATACAGGTAATGGTAGTAGAAGTAGATGAACAGCGGACCGCTTACGTACTTATTGATGGAAATAATATGGCACAAGGAGTGCGTGAGGTGCTGCTTGAACAGATCCTTACTCTTGTAGATCATGCGGAAGTGATGACAACAGACTCACACGTGGTCAATACAATCACCGGGAAAAATCCTGTCGGTATGCATGTACCTGCTGCCGAATTCCTGCCATCGGTGATGCAAAGCGTGAGGGACGCAATTAAAGATCTCTCCCCCGCAGAAGTTGCAGCGAGTACCGCTCACTGTGAGCATGTCGTGGTCTTTGGCTCAAACCGGATATCACAACTGGCGAGCACGGTCAACGCGATGCTGGTATTTGTAGCTCCTCTATCGCTTGCCATGCTTCTGCTCGCATTCCTGCTCTCCCTTATCGCATATGCGGTTATGGCATAGATTGCAGAGCCACAAACTTTACGATTTATCATTCTTTTTTAGTGACTGTTTACAATGACACCAGAGCTGCTGAAGGGATAAACGGTTCTCCATTAAATGCATCTTTAATCGATGCAACGACTGGTCGATCATTCTTTCGTACTGTTGAGATATATCCCCTGATGCGACAGAACCAAAATTTTGGTCGTGTCACAAGATCGGCTAAGATCTCATTGATAGTAAAGATACCTAAGCGTTCCATGATATCAATCTTATCGAAAACGGATTACCGCAAACCCAACAACGAAACCGGTTATGTA